>JACPFL010000294.1 GCA_016183025.1 Deltaproteobacteria bacterium
GCATGTACCCGATGTGCGGCGTGACCGCCTTCACCACCTCCCCGTCCGTCACCAGCTGCAGCCGCAGCACCCCGTGCGTGCTCGGGTGTTGCGGCCCCATGTTGATCACCAGGTCCTCGCCCTCCAGCTCGTAGCGGTCGCACGACCTCACCGGCCCTCCCGGTGCTCGCCCCGGTCCGGGTCGAACAGGCTCGCGCCGTAGCGTCGCTGGCGCTGGAGCTTTTCCCCGGTCCGGTAGTGCTCCCCCTTCAGGGCCAGCTCGGCCTCCTGCCGGAACTCGTCGGGCCAGTACCCCAGCTCGTACCCCCACCACGGCGCCTTGAGCTGGAGCGCGGGGAGCCCCTCCTCCTGCCAGATCTTCAGCGCCGCCTCCATGAACTCCCGCCCGGGCAGGGAGACCGGTGGATAGCCCCACTTCCGGGTGGCGTCCATGAGCACGGCCGAGGTCCCTTCCAGGTCCGGGAAGGTCAGCCCGACGTGAGAGATCTGCCCTGGCGGGGCGGCCGAGTGGTCCAGCATCGTGGCCTTCCCCCGGATCACCCGCAGGTCCCGGTGGGGCATCATCCGGAAGCTCAGGGCCCAGTTCACCGAGTCCGGGTCCCACGGATCGATGTCCTCGTCCACGACGATGATGATCTTGCCGATGGTGGGATCGAAGGCCACTGCGGCGTGCAGGGCCTGCCAGGGCTGGGCGCCGTGGGTTCGCCGGAGCTGGATCACCAGGTATTGCCAGCTCCCGCTGGACTCGTGGATGGCCACGGCGCGGATGTCGGGGATGTTGCAGTCGTACTTCAGGTGCTTGAGGTAGACGTGCTCGTAGGCCACCTGGCGGATCTTGCTGGACTCGCTGGGCGGGGACTGGCTGGTGATGGCCAGGTAGATGGCGTCCCGGCGGTGGGTGATGCCGGTGACCTGGATGACGGGGTTGAGCACCCGGTCCCCCATGTACCCGCAGTACTCCCCGAAGGGGGCCTCGGGCTCCAGGAACTCGGTAGACATCTCCCCCTCGACCACGATCTCGGCGTGGGCCGGGACCTCCAGGTCCACGGTCCGGCACCGGACCAGCTCGATCGGCTCGCCGTCGATCCCGCCCGATACGGCCAGCTCGTCCACGCCGAAGGGGACCTTGGCCACCGCGGTGTACGCGATGCTCGGCGGGCCGCCGATGACCAGGGCCGCCTGCAGCGGCATCCCTTTTTTCCGGGCCTTCTCCCAGTGCAGGCCGATGTGCTGCGAGGGATGCACGAAGATCCCGGCGAAGGTCTTCCCCTTGAGCTGACTCCGGTAGTTCCCCATGTTGCGGATCCCGGTCTCGGGGTCCTTCGTGATCCAGTGGGTGGCCGTCGTGTACGGGCCGTTGTCGAACCCCGGCGTGGAGATCGGGACCGGGAGGATCCCGAGCCCTTCCCGCTCGAGGGCCGCCCCCTCGAGCACGACCTCCTGGACCGGGCCGCTGGGCACCAGGCGAGGCTCGATGGGATGGCGTAGCCCCGCGGTCCAGCGCTCCATGATCTCCTCGGGACGGCAGCGCATCCCCAAGGCGTAGATCTGCCGCGATGCGGCCAGGCTCCCCACGAGCACGGGCATCTGGTATCGCTTCCCCTTCACATCCGTCACGCGCTCGAACAGAAACGCCCGGCGCTCCTCCTCGGGGAGCCCCCGGTACTGGAGGCGGACCAGCGGCATCAGCTCGGTGTCCTTGTTGATCTCCCGGGTGATGCGCACCAGCTTCCCCGCGCGCTCCAGTACTGCCACATGCTCTCGGACATCACGAAAGGGCTGTGTCATCGTCTCCTCCTCCGTCCAGCAGACCCCTCTGTCCGCCATGGCGCCGGCGAGCCACTGCGACAAGCGTCCGCGGGATGCCCCGGCCGCGCCGGTCAAGACCGTGTCCGTGCGCCTCAGGCGCGTTGGCCCATCACCGCAGCTCCCCCCACAGGGCCTCGATGTCGTGGGGGTGCCACCACGGGTCCATCCCCAGGTCGGCTGCGATGATCCCGGCGGCGTTATACCCGGGGGCCCCGGTGATGTTCCCGCCGGGGTGGCAGCAGGAGCCACAGAGGTAGAGGCGGTCGATCGGGGTGCGGTGGCGGGCGAGTTCGGGGAGTGGCCGGCGATCGTACATCTGCTGCGTGTTGAGCGCCCCCACCATCCAGTCGCCCCCCCGCATGTTGGGGACGTGGCGCTCGATGTCCAGCGGGGAGTTGGTGAAGGCGTGCAGGATGTTGGCCGGGGTGAGGTTCGGGGCGTACTGTCGCCATCGCTCCAGGTAGCACCCCATCACCGCCTCCTTGATGGCATCCCAGCGGGTGGGGCCCCCGTCCTTCAGGTCATAGGGGACCAGCGGCCACATGAACGCGGTGTGAGACCCCGGCGGCGCCTGGGTGGGGTCGTGGATCGTGGGGCAGGCTCCGTTCATGAAGAGGCGCCGGGGCAGCTCGCCGGCCCGGCAGGCGTCATAGAGATCGTCGAGGTCGGCCGAGCACTCCAGCCCTGCGATGATCATGAAGCTCCGGGCCACGGCGGGCTCCCGCTCCGCCGCCCGGTACCGGGGGGGCTCCCGCAGGCTCAGGTTCACGGAGAGGATCGGGCTCACGGCCGAGTACTCGTAGCCGCTCACGCGCCGGGCGAAGCCCGCGTCCAGGTGCTCCGGCCCCACGAGCTGGAGGAACGTGGTCTGGGGGTCCAGGCTGCTGGCCACGAAGCGACGGGCCAGCACCTGGGCGCCGTCCGCGAGCTGGACCCCGCGCGCCACGCCGTCTTCAACCAGGACCCGCACCACCTCCCGGGCCTCCAGGATGTCCCCGCCGTAGCTCACGGCCATCCGGTGGAGGTGGTGGGCCAGCCGGTGAGAGGTCCCCTTGCAGAGCTGCGGGTTCACGCCCCCCGCGATCATCCCGGGGACGACGTCTCCGAGCCCCTCGGCATCGAGTTCGTAGCCGCGCATCACCGTCAGGAAGCCAACAAAGGCGCCCCGCCGCGCTCCGCTCCAGCAGCTCCGCCTTCCGGGCCCAGGGGATCGGCGGGGCGTAGGTCTCGGGGAAGATGATCTGCCGGACCACCGGGGTGAAGCGGCGATGGACCTCGTGGAAGGTGCCGGCGTCCCGAGGCGACAGGCGGGCCAGGGAGGCGCAGGTGCGCTCCACGTCCCGGTACCAGATCAGGCTGCGCCCGTCTTCCAGGAGCATGGCCACCCCGACCTCGGGCTTGACGTACTCCGCGCCGAAGCGCTCCAGCTCCAGGTCGCGATACCAGGGGAGCTCGGCCAGGTTCCGGTGGAAGACCGAGTGGATGTTGTGCCAGAACCCGGGGTGGCGCTCGTCCTCGTGGCTGTCCAGCCCTCCCCCGAGCTCGACCCCCAGTTCCACCGCCACAACCCGGAGCCCGGCCCGGGCCATGTACCCTTCCAGGATCAGCCCGTTGTGGCCGGCTCCGATGATGACGCCGTCGTACTCGTAGGTGGTCCCCATGGCCTGGCTCACCAGCACTCGGCCCCCTGGGGCTGGCCCACCTCGGCCTGCAGGACCCTCCCCAGGTTGCGCAGGAACTCCTCCTCCAGCTTCGCGCGCTTCCCCCGGATGACCGCCTCGTAGATCCGCTTGAGCTGGCCGAGCGCCTCGATCTCGATGGCGTAGCCCACCTGTGTCTCGGTGCCGTTTCGGTCCTCGAGGTCGAGCGTCATGGTGAGGGTGCTTTCGGTCTCCCCTGGCCCGAGGGCGGCAGTCACCTGACGCAGGGAGTCCCCGAGGTAGGAGACCCCGCTGGCCCGCAGGCGGGTGGGCGGGACCCGCTCGACGATGGCCACGCGGGCCCGTCCCTCGAGTGGGATCAGCCCCACGCTGAGCCGGAGGGTGACGTCCACCGTATCCTCGTCCAGCACCTCGACCGACTGGCAGGACGGGACGCAGGCGCCCAGCTCGGCCACCCGGTTGAAGAACTTCCACACCTCCTCGATGGGCCGCCCCACCACCACGCGGTTCTGGATCGTGATCGGCATCCCTTCTCCGGCCTTATCCCTCCCACCACCGCCGGACCCCGAGGTCGTCGGCGATGGCGTGGGCGGCGATGAACCCCGCGGCCCCGATGATCCCCCCGCCCGGGTGCAGGCAGGCGCCGCACAGGTAGAGGTTGCGGATCGGGGTGCGGCAGTGGGCCAGCTCGGGGAGCGGGCGGAAGGCCTCGAGCTGATCCTGGGTGAGCCGGCCCATGAAGACCCCGCCCCGGGCCATGTTCGGCAGCTTCCGCTCGATGTCGAGCGGGGAGAGGGCTGCCGCCTTCAGGATCACCTGGTCGGTGAGGTTGGGCGCATAGACCCGCAGCTGGTCCAGGCACTGGCCCAGGAACTCCTCCTTCACCCGATCCCACGCCTCGGCGCCGCCCTCGCGCAGCGCGTAGGGGGCCGGCTGCCAGGCGAGCAGGGTGTGGTGACCCCGCGGCGCCTGGCTCGGGTCGAAGAGCGTGGGCACGCTCACGTAGAGCCCGAGCCGGGTCGGGAGGGCCCCAGCGCGGATCTCCCCCCAGAGTCGCTCGTAGTCCTCAGGGGTCTCCAGGCCCACGTCCAGCTTGAACGCCTGGTCCAGGGCGCTCTCGAAGGCCGCCGCCCGGAACCGCGGCGGCTCGCGCAGGGCCAGGTGGATGCCGAAGATCGAGAACTCATCCAGCTTGAAGCCCCGGATGCGCCGGACGAACGCCTCCTCGAGCTGCTCCTCCCCGATCAGGCCCAGGAAGGTCTGCTGCAGGTCCACCGCGCTCGCCACGGCTCGGGCCGTGAACGCCCGTCCCCCGCGCACCTGCACCCCCACGGCGGCGCCATCGCGGACGAGGATCCGCTCCACGTGCTGGATCCCGAGCACCTGCCCCCCCGCGCGCAGCAGGGCCCGCCACAGGGCGTGGGCCAGGACGTGCGAGCCGCCGAGACAGAGCTGGGAGTGCTCGACCTGGCTGATGACCAGCGGGATCACCGCGCCCAGCCCGTGGTAGTCGTGCACCACGCCGCGCGGGATCGGGAGCTGGTGCAGGAGCAGCGCCTTGATGTGCTCATCCTCGAACAGCTCGTCCACGACATCGCGCGGGCTCATCCGCCCCAGGCGCAGGAACTCGAGCCCCTCCGGGCTCTTCTCCAGCACGGCGGGCTGCCGGGAGGGGGCTGCGGCCGGGGAGTACAGGGCCGGGATGATCACGGTCTCCATGAACTCCCCGTAGGCCTCGCGGATCTCCCGGTACGTCCGGGCATCCCGCGGCGAGAAGCGGGCCAGGCCCCGGCACGTGCGGTCCAGATCGACGTGGAGCGTCACCCCCCGGCCGTCAGCCAGGGGGAGGCCGGCCTGCACCGGCGGCTGGTAGTAGCGGGCATTGAAGGCCTCCAGGTGGAGGTCCCGGTAGGCCGGCATGACGTTGATCGTGTCGTGGAAGTAGGAGTGGGTGTTGTGCCAGAACCCCGGGAGCGTCAGCTCCTCGGTGCTGAGGCCCCCGCCCGCTTCGAGGCGGCTCTCCAGGACGAGGACACGCAGGCCGGCGCGCGCCAGGTAGTTGGCGAGGATCAGGCCGTTGTGGCCGGCGCCAATCACGAGGACGTCGCAGTCAGGCACAGGGCCTGCCCCCCGGCTCACGCGGGATGCAGCGCCCGGTACTTGGCGGCGAGCGCCTCACGCGTCTCCACCCAATCCGGGTCCGGGCCGATGCAGTCCACGGGGCAGTACTCCTGGCACTGCGAGGTCTCGAACGCCCCCACGCACTCCGTACACCGGATGGGGTCGATCACGTAGGTCCCCCCGTCCAGGCTGATGGCTTCGTTGGGACACGTGGCGACGCAAGCCTCGCAGCAGATGCACCCGTCGAGGACCCGGTAGGCCACCGCCCGTGGCCCCCGATCAGGCCTGGCCCGCCGCCAGGGAGACCGCGGGCTGGTAGAGGCAGTACGGCTCCTCGTCCAGGTAATCGCCCGTCTGCGCGTAGGCCCGGGCGCGGCACCCCTCGCAGATCTGCTTGAACTCGCAGCGCCCGCACTTCCCCTTGAGGAGTCCCGGATCCCGCAGGGCCCGGAACACGGGGGAGTGGTCCCAGATCTCCCCGAACGGCTGGCGGGCGGCATCCCCGGCGGAGACCGGCAGGTAGCCGCAGGGGAAGACCTCCCCGCGGTGGGAGATGAAGCAGATCCCGGTCCCGGCCAGGCACCCTTTGGTCATGGAGTGCAGGCTCTGGTGCGCGGCCCCCATGTGGAGCTGGCGTCCATAGCTCGCCGGCAGGGGCTCGCCCCGGGCGGCGGCCCGCTGGCGCATGATCCGGAAGTAGTGAGGCGCGCACGTCGCCTTGAGCTGGAGCGGGCGCACCTGCTCCTGGTCGTAGAACCAGGTCAGGATCTCCTCGTAGGCCTCGGCCGGGAGCCGCTCGCCCTCATCCAGGGTCAGGCCACAGCCCACCGGCACCAGCATGAAGAGGTGAAGGGCATCGGCCCCCAGCTGCTCGGCCAGGTCCAGGATCGCCGGCAGCTCGCGCACGTTGTGGCGGGTCAGGGTGGTATTGATCTGCAGGCTCATCCCCAGGGCCTTCAGGCACAGGAGCCCGCGCACGGCGCGCTCAAACGCGCCGGGCATGCGCCGGAAGGCGTCATGGGTGGCGGCCGTCGCGCCGTCGAGGCTGATGCTGACCCGCCGGAACCCGGCCCCGACCACCTGCTCCGCCAGAGCGGCGGTGATGAGCGTGCCGTTCGTGGCGAGGGCCGGCAGGAGCCCCTGCTGGCCGGCGTGGCGCGCCAGCTCGAACAGATCCCGGCGGTAGAGCGGCTCTCCGCCGCTGAAGACCAGGACAGGCTTCGCCCGGGCCGCGATCGCCTCGATCAGCCTGAGGGCGGCCGCGGTGCTCAGGTCCTCAGGCGGTCGGAAGGCCAGTGGTTCGGCCCGGCAGTGCGCGCAGCGGAGGTTGCACCCCTTGGTCACCTCCCAGAAGATGAGACGCGGGGTATACGGACTCCCGCTGCGTCCCTGCCCGTCCCCGGGGGCCGGGGCGGCGCCCGCCCGCATCCCGTCCATCCCTAGCTGTCCATCCCAGGGGTCACGAGCAGGACCGGGACCGGAGACTCCACCTCGAGTCGGGCCGGCAGGTCGTCCTTCTCGACGTCGAGGTGCAGCAGCCCGAGGTGATGGTGAGGCGACCGCTTGCCGACGATCACGAAGCTGTAGACCCCGTGCGCCAGCTCGGCCCGCACCTCCTCCATCGGGTCGCCGCTGCGGAACTCCGTGTCCACGCGGACCTGGTACTTGTCACCGATGTCTCGGAACGCCGCGAGCAGGCCTCCGATGATCTCGTCGAAGCAGCGGGGGTCAGCCGGGTCGATCCGCAGGTCCGGCGCGTGGCTTCCGGGAGGGACGACGAGCAGGACCCGCGGGAGGACCCCGTGCTCGCTGGCCAGCCGGCAGGCGACCCGGACCACGTGCTCGGACTGCGCGGTGCCATCCACCACGACGAGCACCATGGGCTGGGCGGGCGAGGTCGGATAGCCGGTGGCCATGTTGAGTGTGAGGACCTTATGCCCGCTCCTCTCCAGGGCGCTGACGATCGAGTCCGGCGTGCCGGTCTTCACGGTCATGTCGAGGGTCCGACCTCCGGCCTCGGTGCCTGGCAGCGTGTCGAGGCTGACGAGCACCGCGCCGTGGCTCCGGAGCAGGCCCAGCACCTCCCCGAGCGCATCACGCCCGGGTCCGAGCTCGACCTCCAGCCGACACCCCCAGCCCGCTTCCAGCCGACACCCCCACCCCGGCTCCAGCCGGCATCCCCAGCCCGATCCGATCACTTCCTGGAAGGCCCGGAAGATGTCCGTCTCGGTGATGATCCCTACAACCTGGGCTCCGCTGACCACCGGCAGGCCCCCGATCTTCCGGTCACGCAGGAGCCGCGCGGCCTCCTCGAGGCGGGTGTACGGGGTCACGGTCAGGACATTCGGCTGCATGACCTCCCGGATCGCCAGGCGGTCCACCAGATAGCCCAGCTCATGGGCGGCGAACGTGGTGGCCGTCGAGGGCCACGCGGTCCGCACATCACGGTCACTGACGATCCCGACGAGACGCCCGTCCTCCACTACCGGGAGGCGCCGAATCTCGTGCTTGACCATCAGCCCCCTGGCCTCGGCCAGGCTTTCCTCTGGGGCGATCGTGATCACAGGCCGTGACATCCAACGTCCTACCAGCATGCGTTCTCCTCCCGCGCCTTCAGCGCCCGTTGGGCGGCGGCGAGCAGCTCCCCGCGGCGCACCGGCTTGCTCAGGTAATCCGCGGCGCCCAGCCGCCTGGCCTTGAGGTACGAGTCGATGTCCCCGAACGCCGTGAGGACGATCACCTCTGGTGCCGGACAGCGGGACCTGATCTGGTTGAGCAGGCTCACGCCGTCCTGGCCCGGCATCTGCAAGTCGGTCAGGACGAGGTCGAATTCCCGCTCCGTCAGCATCTTCGCGGCGCACAGACCGTCCTCCGCCGTGAGGACCTCGTAGCCCTGGTGGCTGAGGATCTTCGAGACGGCGGCCCGGAACTGCCGGTCGTCATCGACCACCAGGACCCGTCGCGGTCGTCGCCCCATCACTGCCGCCTTCCCTCCCTGGACCACCTGCACGCAGGCTCCTCTCGCACAGAACGCCCGTGGACAGGAGCTAGCATCTCCTGTGCCGCGGCGGTCCGCCCGCGCTGCTCCGGCATCCGCCTGCTCCGACCCGCGAAATGCACGGCGCTTCAATGGATGGATCGTGAAGAAATCCGTGAGGATCTGACAATTTGACAAAGGGCCTGGGTGAACAGAACAGGGGCCGCCAAAATGTCAGGGTTTCACCAGAGGTCAGCGGGGCACGAGGGCGCGAGCCGGCCGCGCTCTCCGAACGGCCGCTCACCAGCCCCGGTCGTGAACGCGCAACCGGCCGGGTGTTACGGCAGGGCGCGGTCGGGCTCGAGGGCCTTCAGGCGGGCCTTGAACTCGTAGCGGACTTCATACGGGAACGGCGAGGTGCCGGGCAAGCTCCCCTGTGGGGCGATGGGGACCCACAGCAGCCCGGGCCCTGGGTCGGCCAGGGCCCGGTCGAGCGCCTGGGTGAGGGCGGCGGCGTCCTTGGCCTGGAGCGTGAAGGGAAAGCCGGCAGCGCGCGCCAGCGCGCAGAAGTCCGTGCGCCCCGCATTCAGGGTCGGGTTGCGCCCACCGGACTCGTAGGTGCCGTTGTCCACGACGACCAGCAGGTAGTTCGTCGGCTGCCGGTTGGCGATGGTGGTCAGGCACCCCAGGGCCATCGCCATCGCCCCGTCCCCTTCCAAGACCACGACGCGACGGTGGGGCAGGGCGAGCGCCATCCCGAGCCCGACCGAGGGCGCCAGCCCCATGGGGCCGGCCAGGTACATCGTCGGAGACGTGGGCTGGCTGGCGAAGAAGCACTGCGTCTGCCCGCCGATCCCGGTCACCACCACCGCATCGGCGAGCCGGCGGGCCAAGACGCCGAACGCCTCTTTCCACTCCATCATCAGCGGGCTCCGCCGGTGAGCAGCAGGGCCACCGGCCGCTGCATCACCTCGGCCATGGTATAGGCGCTGGGGATGGTCCGCTGGACCCGGAAGTCCGATGGGAGCGGGTCACAGGGGATCGTGAGCGAGCGCAGGAGATCCTCGGTCGGGCGCGGCTTGTTCGCGTGGTAGAAGAACCGATCTCCGAGCGCCCCCCGGTGGGAGACCACCATGAGGAACGGCACCTGGTAGGCGAGGGCGAAGGTCGCCAGGCTCCCGCCGCAGTTCAGGACACCCGCGTTCTGCACGACCATGGCCGCGCGCACCCCCGCCAGGGCCGCGCCGGCGCAGACCCCTACCGCCTCCTCCTCCCGCGCGACCGGCACGTGCACGACCTCCCGGTCGGCCGCGATGAGGTCGATCAACCTCGCGAGCCAGTTGTCGGGGACCGTGGCGTAGACCTTGATCCCCGTCGCCTTCATCTCGTCCAGCAGCTCCTGCGCCTTGATCTCCTCCACGGTCGCCCCCGGAAATGGGTCCACTGATGGTCCACCAGTGGCCTATTGTGAATGAGGCGGCTTGCCACCGTCAAATCTTTCCGAGTTCCTCGGTCCCGCCTCGGGCCGACCCGTCCGGCCCCGGGATCCTGACAGGACCCGGGCTGAGCTTGCCCGGGGGAACCGCTCGGCGTATCATGCGGCCCAACATCTTCGCCGCCCCTTGCTGTCGACGGCGACCCGGGGGTGGCCCGGCTGGCTCCGCAAGGGGGGGACCATGAACAGGGAGCGACCATGACGACACGATATGCGGGACGGACCGCACTGCTGGCGGCATTGTTCACCCTGATGCCCCTTCATGGCTGGGCCGAACCGAACCTGATCAAGCTCGCCGAGGGGGTCTTCGGGATCAAGGGGCCGGGGGGGACGATCAACACGGGGCTCGTGGTGGGCGACCGTGGCGTCTTCGTCTACAGTTGCTCCGCCGATGACTACGACCAGCGGGTCCAGTTGATCCGGAGCGTGGCGGGCGGGAGGCCGATCCGGTACGTCGCCAACGGCCACTACGCCGGTGACGACACGATGTGCAACCACCTCTTCGCGGAGCAGGGCGCGGTGGTGCTGGGGTCCAAGGAGCTGGCGCGCCAGCTCCTCCCCTACTGGCCCAAGCGGGTGGAGGAGGAGCTGAGGCGGGGACGGGTCAAGAAGGAGTACCTGCTGGGGAAGAAGGTCGAGATGGCCATGCCCGTCATCACGTTCGGGGACAAGGTCACCCTCGACCTCGGGAGCCATGTGGTCGAGCTCCTGTACGTAGGGAAGGCCCATACCCCGGACAACACGATCGCCTACCTCCCCAAGGAGAGGATCCTGTTCGTCAACGACCTCCTCTTCGTCGAGCTCCACCCCACCGCCGACGCCCGGTCCGACACGATGAACTGGCAGCGGGTCCTGAGAAAGCTCGCCACCTGGCCCGTCGAGACCGTGGTCCCCGGTCACGGGGCCTTCGCGCCCGGGAACGGGGCGAAACCGCTCCTGGAGATGGACCGCTACTTCGAGACGATGCGCGCCAAGGTCCGGGCCATGAAGGGGGCGGGGAAGTCGTTGGACGAGATCAAGAGGGGAATCAGGGCGGAGCTCGGGGACTTCGCGAGGTGGCCACGTGAAGGGGCCATCCCCGGCACTGCCGAGCAGCTCTACCGGGAGCTGACGGCCAGGCCCTAGGGCCATGGGCGCGCAGGGGCCGACGAGGTGAGGATGGCATCGATGTCGGGCCGTCCATTTCTCCAGATCCCCGGCCCGACCCTGGTCCCCGAGCGGGTCGTGCGGGCCATGTCCCAGCCGCTCATCGACCACCGGGGACCGAAGTTCGCCATGCTGGTTCGGGAGGTGCTGGAAGGGCTCAAGGGGATCTTCCAGACCTCGGAGGGCCTGATCGTGCTCTACCCGGGCTCCGGCACAGGGGCGTGGGAGGCGTGCATTGCCAACACGCTCTCGCCGGGCAACCGGGTGCTGGGGTGCGTGAACGGCCACTTCAGCATGCTCTTCTGCCGCACGGCGCGGGCCTACGGGAGCCAGGTGGAGACGCTGGAGGTCCCCTACGGGGCCGGCATCCCGGCCGATCAGGTCGAGGCGCACCTCCGAGCCGATAAGACCCACCAGATCAAGGCCGTGCTGGTCGTCCACAACGAGACCTCCACCGGGGTCACGAGCCACATCGCCGCGATCCGCCAGGCGATGGACCGCGCCCGCCATCCCGCCCTGCTCCTGGTGGACGTGGTCAGCTCCCTGGGCTCCATCGACGTCCGCTTCGACGAGTGGGGAGTGGATGTGGCGCTCGCAGGGGCGCAGAAGGGGCTCATGCTGCCGCCGGGGCTGGCCATCCTCGCCGTGAGCGAGAAGGCCCTGAAGGCCAGCCGGTCTGCGACGTGCCCGCGCGCCTTCTGGGACTGGGCGCCCGTGCTGGAGCGGAACGCCCGGGGTGAGTTTCCCTACACCCCCGCCACGTCCCTGCTCTTCGGCCTCAAGGAGAGCCTCGCCATGCTGGCCGAGGAGGGGCTCCCCAACGTCTTCCACCGCCACGCCCGGCTGGCCGAGGCCTGCCGGCGCGCCGTGCAGGCCATGGGGTTGACCTTACTCGCCCGGAATCCCGCCGAGCGCTCCAACACGCTGACCGCGGTCTGCATGCCCGAGGGGCTCGACGCCGACGCCTACATCGCCCATGCCCAGAAGAGTCTGGACATGTCGCTCGGCGTGGGGCTTGGCGAGGTCAAGGGGAAGGTCTTCCGGATCGGACACCTGGGGAGCCTGAACGAGCTGGAGCTCCTGGGAGGACTGGCCGGGGTGGAGATGACCCTCTGGAGCTTCGGGGTCAGTGTCTCCCTGGGCGCCGGCCTCGCCGCAGCCGAGGCCTACCTTTTGGATACGCCGTGCTGAGGCCGCCGTGGGCGGCCGGAGAGGGGAAAACACGATGAAACGAGGGATCGGTCTCGTCCTCGGCATCGCCGTCCTGAGCCTCGGGCTCCGTGCGGCCGCTGCCCTGGCCCAACAGCCTACGGTGATTCGGCTGGGCCACGTGGGGTTCCCCGGGTCGCTCTTCTCCATCTCCAGCGAGGAATACGCCAGGCGGGTGAACGCCGCGCTGAAAGGAACGGTGGAGGTCAAGGTCTTCCACTCGAGCCAGCTCGGCAGCGACGAGCAGATGATCAAAGGGATCAAGGTCGGCGCCCCGGAGACGTTTCTCCCCTCCACCATCATGAGCACGGTGGATCAGAAGTTCGGTGTCTTCGAGATGCCCTATAGCATCGTCAGCCGCGCCCACATGAAGCGGGTCGCCGAGAACAAACAGGTCCAGAGACTCCTCCTCGAGGGGCTCCCCAGGCAGGGGATCCGGGTCATTGGGGTCTGGGAGAACGGCTTTCGCCACATCACCAACAACGTCCGGCCTATCGTGCGGCCCGAGGATCTCAAGGGGATCAAGCTCCGCGTGCCGGGCGGGGTGTGGCGGGTCAGGATGTTCAGGGCATACGGCGCCAACCCCTCCCCCATGGCCTTCGCTGAGGTCTATTCGGCCCTCCAATCCGGGGTCATGGATGGGCAGGAGAACCCCTTCCCACAGATCGCGTCGGCCAAGTTCCAGGAGGTCCAGAAGTACCTCTCCCTGACCGGCCACGTCTATACCCCCGCCTACCTGGTGGTGAGCGAGGATCTCTGGAGGAAGCTCCCCGGTCCAGTTCAGGCCACGCTTTCAAAGATCGCCTGGGAGATGGGGGACTTCGCCCGTTCAGAGGGCGAGCGCCTGGACAGGGAGCTGATGGGGAAGCTCGCCCCCCCGATGAAGGCCAACGAGGCGGACAAAGACGCCTTCATCAAGGCTTCGGCGCCCATCTATGAGGAGTTCGGGAAACAGGTCCCCGGCGGGGCGGAGCTGGTCAGGCTGATCCAGTCGCTCCGGTAGCCGCGGGCTGCTCGGTCTCCGCGCTGTCCCACGGGCAGTGGGGCGGTTCTTCGTGTCGATCCTCCCTGGTGAGGGCGGTCCATGGAGCGTTTTCTCCGGCGATTCATCGACCTCGTGGAGTGGTGGGCGGTCCTCCTCCTCGTCCTGATGGTGGTGCTGGTGCTGCTGGGGGTTTTCTTCCGCTACGTCGTCAATCAGGCGCTCGTCTGGTACGACGAGTTCGCCTCCTATCTGCTCGTCTGGCTGACCTTCTACGCGGCCGTCGTCGCCTCCTACCGCCGCCGCCACATCGCCTTCGAGGTGGTGGTGGACCGGCTCGCCCCCCCCACGAGGCGCGTCCTGGAGTTCGTCGGCGAATCCTGCGTCCTGGGGTTCCAGTTCGTGCTCTTCTATTACGGCTGGGTCCTCACCGGGAAGATGGGGGATGAGAGCGCCGTCTCCCTGGATTGGGTGAAGATGGGCTGGGTCTACAGCGTGCTCCCCATTGCCGGGGGGCTCATGCTCGTCATCAGCCTCGTCCGACTCGCCCGCATTGGGTTCAGGAAGGGAGACCGGAGGAGAGGGGGAGAAGCGTGGAGTGGCTCATCTTCGGGATCATCATCCTCCTGACCGTCCTCAACGTCCCCATCGCCTTCGGCCTCACCATCACGACGATCATCTTCCTCCTCTGGAAGGGAACGGCGTCCCTCAGCGTTGTCCCCCTGAACCTCTTTTCCGGCGCCTCCAGCTTCCCCCTGCTGGCCATTCCGCTCTTCATCCTGGCTGGGGGGCTCATGGAGACTTCGGGGATCTCTCTTCGCCTGGTGAACATGGCCAACAGCCTGGTCGGGTTCATCCGCGGGGGGCTGGCCATGGTGACCGTGGTGGCGACCATGATCCAGAGCGAGATCTCCGGATCGTCCGTGGCCGACGCCGCGGCGATCGGGAACGTGGTGATCCCGGCCATGGAGAGGCGTGGGTATCCGAGGGCCCTGAGCGCGGCCATCGTCTCCAACGCCGCCTCCGCGGCGATCCTCATTCCTCCCTCGATCCCGATGATCATCTACGCCTGGATGGCGGAGGCCTCGGTGGCCAGGCTCTTCTTCGCCGGGTTCCTCCCGGGCCTGCTCGCCGGGGGGGCGATGATCGGGCTCAGCTACTACTACGCCCGGAAATACAACCTGCCCGTGGAGCAGAAGTTCTCGCTCCGCAACGTTGGCCGATCAACGGCGGACGCCCTGTGGGCGCTGTCCATCCCGGCGGTGATCTGGGGCGGGATCTTTCTTGGCATCGCCACGGCCACCGAGGTCGCGGCCCTCGCCGTGCTGGCGGCATTCGTCATCGGCGTCTTCATCTTCCGGGAGCTGCCCCGGCGGGAGATCGTCCGCGTCGTGAAGGAGTCGGTCGGACAGACCGGGGTGGTCATGCTCATCGTCGCCTCTTCAGCGGTGCTCGGCTGGTACCTCACGAGCGAGCAGATCCCCCAGAAGTTCGCCCGGGCCATCCTGGAGACCACGTCCAACAAGTACCTGATCCTGTTCTTCCTGAACATCTTCTTCTTCGTCGCGGGGATGTTCCTCCACTCCGCCGCCGCCATCATCCTCATCGTCCCGATCGTGATGCCGCTCATCCGCCAGATCGGCGTGGACCCGATCCACTTTGGGATCATCGTCACGATCAACCTGGGGGTCGGACAGCAGACCCCGCCGGTGGCCACGGTGCTATTCACGACCGCCGCCATCGCGCGACTCCCCTTCTGGGAGGTCTTCAAGGCGGGTTGGCCGTTCACCGTTGTGCTCGCCCTGGTGACCCTCCTGGTGACCTACGTCCCCTGGATCAGCCTCGGCCCGGTCAATCTGATCAAGTGGTAGC
>JACPFL010000293.1 GCA_016183025.1 Deltaproteobacteria bacterium
GCCCTGCAGCGGGATCTGCACCGCGTCCGGGTCGCCCAGCAAGCGGGCACGGGCGGCGAAGGCGAGCCGGATGGCCTCGACCTGGAGGTGCACCGCCTCGGGGGAGTTATGCCCCAGGGAGGCCAGGTCAAACCCCTCCAGGATGTTCAGGGCCTCGAGCAGGATCACGCCCACCGAGACCGGCGGCTGCTCGCTGACGGTGAGGCCACGGTAGGTCGAGCGGACAGGCTCGCGCACCTGCGTGGCATGGGCGGCCAGGTCCTGGCGGCTCACGAGTCCCCCGCGCTGGCCCATGAACCGCTCGATCACGTGCGCGATCTCGCCACAGTAGAAGGCATCCCGCCCCTGCTCGGCGATCAGCCGGAGTGCACGGGCCAGGTCGCGTTGCACGCAGAGCTGACCCGGGCGGATCGGCTCGCCGCCCCGAAGGAAGATGGCTGACATCCCCGGATCGGCCTTCACCACGGCGAGCTGCTCCCGGAGCCCTCGCCCGGTCAGCGCCGTCAGGGGGAACCCCTCCTCGGCGTAGAAGATGGCCGGCTGCAGGGCGTCCTTCAGGCTGATGGTCCCGTGGCGCTCCAGGGCCGTGGCCCAGGCGTCGACGGCGCCCGGCACGCTGGCCGAGAGGACCCCGCGCTGGGGGATACCATTCGGGAAGCGGTCCGGGGTGGCCAGGGCGGAGGCCGCCCCGCTCCCGTTGATCGCCTCCAGCTTCCGGCTCTTCGCGTCGTAGACCTGCATGAAGGCATCGCCGCCGATCCCGCATGCCTGGGGCATCACCACCGCCAGGACGCCCGCCGCGGTGACGGCGGCGTCCACGGCGTTTCCCCCGTCCATGAGCACCTTCATGGCGGCCAGGGTCGCGAGGTGGTTGCCGGTGGCCACGACCCCCCGCCGCCCCATGATGACGGGACGATGGATCCCGACTACGATCTCCGGCGCCACGCCTTCGGTTCCGATCATGAGTGCTTGCCCTCGTCGCGGGCTCAGCTCGCCCGTTCGGTGTTGGCCATGGCTCGCCCCTGACTGCCGGGGCTACGGCGTCCCGGCCAGGAACTCGTTCGTGTAGATGTCGGCGGTGGTGATGGGCTGCTGGATCTTGTAGGCCTCGGTCACGGTCTTGAGGGTCCGGGCCATCTTCTCCTCCACGATCCAGCCATAGCCGCGCTCTCTGAACGCCGATCCCTGCATGATCTCGTGGCTCTCCCGCCACTGCAGTGTCACGATCTCCCGGTCCAGCATCGGGAACCGCTTCAGCAACAGCTCCACGGCCTGCTCGGGAGACCGTCCCCCCCAGGCGTACCCCCGATAGCTGGCCCGGACGAACCGCCGGACGAGGTCGGGCTGCTCGGCGACCAGCCGGTCCGACGTCACAATCCCGTTGGCGTAGATGTCCATCCCCCAGTCCCGGAATGGCAGGAAGGTTATTTCCCGCCCCCGCCTCCGGGCCAGCACCTGCACCACGCTGTACGTGCTCCCCCGCCAGCCGCTGATGCAGTCGATTTTCCCTTCGAGGAGGTTCGAGATATTCACCTCCGGCTTGAGCGTGACCATTTTCACGGCCTGCGGATTGACCCCGTTCAGCCTGAAGAAGATCGGCTGGATGATGGTGTCCGGACTCCCCGGCGCGTGCGACAGGGCGCGCCCCTCCAGGTCCTTCGGGGTGCGCACCCCGGCCTCCTTCCGGCACACGGCCCCCATCGGGAACCGGTCCAGGATCATCCCCACCAGCTTGACCCGGCCCCCCTTCGACCGGTTCAGGATCACCGAGGCAGGATCGCCGTACGCAACGTGGAAGTTCCCCTGGGCGACGTCGTTGGTCGCCTGCAGTCCCCCGTACCCCCGGTGCAGCTCCACGGCGAGGCCCGACTCCGCGTAGTAGCCCTGCTCCAGGGCCACCGCGAACCCCATCATGGAACCCTGGGGCAGCCAGCCCATGTTGAACGTCACCTTCTGCGGCGCCTGGGCCAGCGTGTTCACCGGGACCGTCAGCAGGGAGGCCAACAGGAGGCTGGCCCCCACGGTCCGGCCGACCGCGAATTCGCGTATCCGAAGAGACCCGCTCCCCTCACCTCGTCGGCCCCACATGGCACCCTCCTGCACGGGCCCCACCGGGCCCTACGCCACGGGATTCTCCAGCGTCCCCACCTCCGACAGCTCGATCACGATCCGGTCCCCCGGCTTGAGGAAAATCCCGCGGGGCCGGCCCACCCCGGCCGGCGTCCCCGTGGAGATCACATCGCCGGGCTCCAGGGTGCACAGGGCGGAGAGCCAGGCGATCATCTCGTCAGTCTTGAAGATGAGCTGGTCGGTCGAGGAGTCCTGCATGACCTGGCCGTTCAGCGTGAGCTTGATGTCGAGCTTGTCGCAGTTGGAGACAAACGCGTGGGGGACCAGATAGGGCCCCATGGGCGCGAAGGTATCATGGCATTTGCCGTACAGCCAGTCGTACTTGAACACCCAATCGCCGCGCACGTTCTTGTCTCGGGCCGACACGTCGTTCATGATCGTGTAGCCCGCCACGTAGTCGAAGGCGCGCTCCCGCGGGACGTCCTTGGCCCGCCTGCCGATGACCACCGCCATCTCGGCCTCCCAGTCCAGGTTCTTGACCCCCTGCGGGATCCGGATGGCCTCGCCCGGGCCGATGACGCACGTGGTGGGGATCTTCAGGAAGAAGTAGGGCTCGGTCTTCGCCTTGTCCGGCGGACTGCTCCCCATCTCCTTCATGTGGTCCAGGTAGTTGGCCGCCGCGCAGAAGATCTTGCGGGGATACTGGACGGGAGCCTGGAGCCTGGCGCCGGCGAGCGGCCGGGCAAAATCAGGCTTCCTGCCGGCGAAGTGCGCGGCCGCGTTCTTGAGCGCCGGGAAGGCCTGCTCCCAGGCATCCAGGATCGCCACGACGGCGCCCAGATTGAGCGCCGGCCCGCCCTTCGCGCCCCGGTACGCGTCGTAGGCCTTCTGCGCCTCCAGCACCTGATCGCCGACCACGATCCCGGCCCGGCCCCCGCCATCCGCCGCAAACGTGCAGAGCTTGAACTCTCCCTCAGCCGCCATGTTGGTCCCTCCTCACCTCGTCCTTGAGCATCTCCCAGATGGTGACCTCGAGGGCGCCGAACCCCTGGGACTTCTTGGTCTCCATGCTCCGGGGCCGGGGGAACCCCACGTCAAAGGCGGCCTTCACCCGCCCCGGGCGCGCCGTCATCACGACCACGCGGTCCCCCAGGAGCAGCGCCTCATCGATGCTGTGCGTGACGTAGAGCACGGTCTTCTTGTAGACCTCCCAGATCCGGAGCAACTCCTCCTGCAGGATGGCCCGGTTCTGGGCGTCCAGGGCGGCGAAGGGCTCGTCCATGAGCAAGATGCGGGGGTTGGAGATGAGCGCCCGGCAGATGGCCACGCGCTGCTGCATCCCCCCGGACAGCTCGTGGGGGTAGCTCCGCTCGAAGCCCGTGAGACCGGTCAGCTTGACGAGCTGGTGTGCCCGGTCAAGCGACTCCTCCCGGTTCAGGCGGTAGACCTCCATGGGGATCATGATGTTGGAGAGCACCGTGCGCCAGGGCAGCAGGTTCGGGGTCTGGAAGACCACCCCGATGTCGCGCCGGGGCCCGGTCACCGGGGCCCCGTCCACCAGGAGCTCTCCGGCCGCGGCGGGCATGAGGCCCGCGATCATCTTCAGGATGGTCGTCTTCCCGCAACCGCTGGGCCCCAGGAGCGCCAGGAACTCCCCTTCATGGATCCCCAGCGAAACGTCCTCGATGGCCACCACCTCCGAGGCCCGGGCGGGATAGACCTTGCGGAGGCTGCGGATTTCGATGAGCGCGCGGCCGGTCATCGCCCGGCCGGGTCCAGCCTGCACATCAGGGATCACAGCGCCCGCCACCAGACAAACTTCTCCAGGATCACGAGCAGGCCGAACAGGGCGATGGACATCACGGTGACCACCAGCAGGGTCGCGAAGGTGAGCGGGGTGTTCAGGGTGCTCCCCGAGAGGAGGATCAGGTTGCCGAGCCCCGCGTTGGCGCCCACGAACTCCCCGATGATCGCCCCGATCACGGCGAGGGGCAGGGAGATCTTGCAGCCGTCCAGGAGGTACGGGAGGGCGTGGGGCACCCGCACCTTCCAGAAGATCTGGCGCTCCGAGGCCGACATGGCTCGGAACAGCTCCAGCAGCCCCAGGTGCACGTCCGAGAGCCCTGAGACCGTGGCCACGACCAGGGGGAAGAAGGCGATCAGGAA
>JACPFL010000012.1 GCA_016183025.1 Deltaproteobacteria bacterium
AGTCTCTGGCGGCCCCTTGTGTCCTCTAGCGATTCTCCTAGTGATTCTCAGTGCTGATGAACTCGTAGGGGCGTCGAGTCGCCGGGAGGTCCGTGGCCGTCCCCGCCGCCCCGGCCGGCCCGCTCGCCACGCCGGAGGCCTCCGCGTGCGAAGGTCCGCTGTACGCAGTCTGGCTCCACCAGGCCGGCAGCGGGCCGGAATCGTCCGCTGCGGTCAGGCCTTCCGCCCCTGTCGGCTCCGTCCCTGCCGGCTCGGCTACCATGCGGGGAGGCGCAAGAAGAGGCCTGCCGTACGCGATTTCGACCCACCAGGCTGGC
Source organism: Deltaproteobacteria bacterium (assembly GCA_016183025.1). GTDB lineage: Bacteria > Desulfobacterota > JACPFL01 > JACPFL01 > JACPFL01 > JACPFL01. The sequence continues at coordinate 318 of JACPFL010000012.1, forward strand.
AGTGAGCCGGAATCATCGGCCTCCATGACGGGCCCCGTAGTGATCGCCTGCCCAGCCATCGCCACCTGTCCACCGATCAGGGTGTGGGGTACGGCGATCACCGGGGCCAGCCATACCGCGGCCGCGAACCTCGATGCTTTGACGAGCCCGGCAGACTTCTGCATGGCGCCCTCCTTTTCGGCGTCGCCCGGCATCCTTTCTCCCGATGCCGACACCCGCCGAGCAATGGGGTTCAGGATCCCTCCTGCGCCGACAGAGCAACCCCCATGCCGCCTCGCTCCCTGGATGGGAATCGGAGGTTAAGTGGTGGACATGGCATTTGATACGAGCAACGTCTGGAGACCGGCATGGGCGAACGGATGGCCGGAAGCCTGCCAGGCTGACGCTCCGGCTGCCGGACTGGCACCGTGCCCGCTCCCGGCGCGTTTTGACGTCGGGGCGGGGCCAGGCGATCACGCTGCGAGGGAGCTTACAAGTAGGCTGGCCTTTAGGCTGGCTTTCTCGTCCGCAGGCGGGGCTTGCTCAACGCCGAACGGTTCCGATGGAGGGACAGTGCAGGGCCTGCGTAGGGCGAGCGAGAGGGCTTGGATCGGCGGAGCGCCGCGGCGGCCCGTAGCTCGTCAGCGCATCACGCGCCTTTCCGACCGCTATTTAGTCCCGCCGTTCCCGTTCCCCGAGACTTCTCGGCGGTGATCATGGATGCGGATTGTCACCTCGCCGTCATGCTCGAAGGCCCAGAACCGGAGGTGCTCGCTCAGCAGGACGTGGGCCCGCGGCCGGCCCGCCCGGTCCTTCACCCGGTATGGATGGAACCGGATCCACTCCCGGTCGAGCTGCTCAGCCCACTGCGCGGGAGGCCCCATGCCGAGATCGTCAGTGGCGGGCGCCTGGACATGGACGTTCCGCTCGCCTTCGGGAATGAGGACGATGGCCCTGGTCTCGCGGGCCACGCCTTGATACAGGAGCGCCTGATGTCTGGCCTCAGGCAGGGTCTCTCGCCTGACCTGCTCCGGCCAGAGATACCCGCAGCCTGAGACGAACATCACGACAAGCCCGATTAGCGGGATGATGTGGTCTCCGCGCCACCGCTCGTCCACCGTTATCCCTCCGGCCCCTCGGGGCTTTTGACGACACGCGCGGTCACTCCCTTCCCCGGCCACCTCTCCAAATGATATCCGGCAACCCTGCCCGCTGTCCAATCCGTGATGTTGCCTCCCGGCATCCCCTGATCGTGCCCAGCGTCCAGCGACCCCAGAGCAGCCCCCTCGGCTGCCCGAACCGTCGGACGGGCCTTCCGGTCTTCGGGCCGTTCCCGTGTCGCGGGACCCGGGGTGTCTTGCTCGGTCGGCCAAGCAGAAACACGAGGGCGACTGCGGATGTCGCGTCAGAGAGAAACCCAGGAAGCGGCTATGGTCGCTTAAGGCGGCGACACACCCACAGGCGTCCCGATGGCGCGCTCCAATCGCTCCACCCGTCTGCGCAGGGCTTCCTGCTCCTGAAGGAGCTGCTGGACGAGCGGATCGGATTCGAGGGAGCGCGGCTCGAGGCCAGGAGCCCCCGCGCCTCCGGCGGCACGCCGGCCTCTCTCCTCCTGCGCGCTCACCCGGGGCGTCAGCATCCAGAAGCTCGACACCCGCCCCCCGTTGCAGGTCAACGCCACCTGATCGATTCGCGTCGCGCGCAAGTCGAGGCGGACGCCATCGGGTCCCGTCAAGCTCCCAGCCTGGATGACGACCGGCCTGTGCTCCGGGACCCTTCCGATCTCCAGCCGATAGGCGTCGTTGATCTGCATCCGACAGTCGGCAAGGGGATGGGTCGACCGGAGCTCCAAGTCGGAGCCTCGCACCCGCATCTCAATAGCCGGCTCGCCCTCCGGGAGGAGGCTCCTGGGTCCGCCGCAAGCCGTCAGCGCTATGCAGGCGGACACGAGCACGGCCCTGGAGGAGAGCCGAGGGCCCACACGCCCCATCGGTTTCTCTCCTCGCCCTCTGCAGTCGGCCTCTGGCGCCCCACGCATGCCGGACCCCCCGCTGCCACCACGCCCTCTCTCCCATACCTCTCGAGAGAGGCGGGCAACTGTAAGCAAGATTATAGGTTGTCCAGCCTACAGCATCCCGGCCTGCTGTAAGCGATCATACGCGCGCAAGCGGCTCGCTTGTCCAGGCCGCTCCGACACAGGTAACCGCGCGAGGAGGTCAGTGATGGAGCAGATTTCCGGAGGTCAGACAGCAGGGGCGCTCGTGCGTTCGGTGGCAAAGCCGGATCCGACCTCCAAAGCCCGACGTCTCGGCCAGCAGGCTGGAGAAAGGATGACGCCGAAGCTCTGGTACCTGAAGCGCATCAACATCTTCGAGGACCTTCCGGAGTCGGTCCTGAACGAGCTCGCCCGCATCGCGCGCGAGGAGACCGTCCCGCGCCACACGGCCATCTACCTCCCCGATGAGCCCTCGACCGACATCTACATCCTGAAGGAGGGCCGGGTGAAGCTCTACCGGCTGTCCAATGATGGCCGCGAGCTGACCCTGGCCATCTTGAGGCCGGGCGAGATCTTCGGCGAGCTCGCCCTCGTCGACGACGGGCCGCGCCAGAGCGTGGCCCAGGCGCTGGACGACGTGTACGTGTACGCGATCAAGAAGCCGGAGTTCGAGCGCGTGCTGAGACGGCATCACGATCTGGCTCTGAGGATCTCCAGGCTCCTCGCGTTCCGGCTACGGACCATCGAGAGCCGCGTCGAGGAGCTGCTCTTCAGGACGGTCCCCGAGCGGCTCGCGAACCAGCTCCTCCACCTGGCCCAGGAGTTCGGACAGCTCACCCCGCAGGGGCAGGTCGTGGGGATCTCCCTGAGCCACCGCGAGCTGGCCGCCCTGATCGGCTCGACCCGGGAGACCACCACCCTCGTGCTCAACCAGTTCCGCCGCCGCGGCCTCATCCTCGTGGACGGCCAGCGCATCGTGATCCCCGATCCCGCAGCTCTTTCCAAGGTCGCCTGACCCGGCGGCCGCCTCGCCGTGGGCCGCTCGGCGGCCCTCCGGCTTTCGCCCTGCACGAGGCTCTTTCGGGCTCCAAGCCGGCAAATAGCCCTCCGGATGACCGGGCTGCCCCTCTCGACCCGACGGAGAGCAGCACGGACCTGCAGGGTGGCCGATCTACCGGCCTCCACGCCCCCAGGGTCCGCGTGTCCGGGGCGAGCCGCCCGTACCGCCCGGGGCCAGCCCGCCGGGTCTGCCTGAACACGAACATCCGCCCTCACCGCTGACCATCCCGCGCGCCCCGCCTTCATCGCCCGTCCACCTCGGGCCACCCCCGCCCTCACACCCACCAACCCCCTGAAATTTTTGGCTTGACATGGAAGGTCATGTGGCTTACAAACGCTGTAAGTTGCATTACTACCTGGCTGCCCGACGATCATCATGAAGGGGCCATCGGGTCATCGTCATCCGCGGAGGTGGGTAGCCAGTAGGGCGAGGGTTTTGATCGGCATGGCCGGATTCAAGGAAAGGGGGTGATGACCAGAAACGCAGCGCGATCCTTTGTGCTGTGCTTTTCCTCCAAGGTGGAGCGACAGGGAGCGTGACAGTAGGAAGCCTTGGGGCGTAACCGGCAGTCCCACGAACAGAGGAGGAAGGAGATGCGGAGACAAAGGACCATGGCGTTTCTCTTCGTCGCCCTGGCTACGCTGCTGCTCGCCGCACCGGCGCTGGCCGTCGAGACGATGGTCTCGAACTTCAAGGTGACCTTCTACGGGTTCATTCAGACCCACGTCGTCTACTCGGACAAGACCCCGACGGCGGTCAACGACGCGGGCCCCACGGCCCCGCCCGCCAACAGCTTCAGGGGGCAGCACGACGACGCCACCATCTCGGCCCGGACCTCCCGGGTCGGGTTCCGGATCGAGGGGCCCGGAATCGTCGGGGCGAAGTCGGGCGCGCAGGTCGAGTTCGACTTCCGGGGTGATGCGGCCACTGGCGCGGGCGGCAGCACGGTCAACGCCCAGCCCCGGCTGCGTCTCGCGAAGTTCCTCCTTGACTGGGGGAACGCCAAGCTCACGGTCGGGCAGTTCTGGAACCCCATCTCCGGGATCGATGATACCCGCATAACATTGGCCCCGGGCCTGCAGTTCGTGACGAACAGCGGCTTCGGCTCCAACTCCTCCGCCTCGCTGACCCGGATGCCGCAGGTCCGGCTCAACGTGAAGGGAGGCCCCCTCTCGGCGGGCATCGGGATCCACCGGCCAGAGCAGTTGGGCACCGGCCAGATCGGCCTGGGCTCGCAGAGCGGGCTCTTCGGCTTCCACTCCGGCATCCGGCTGGACGTCCCGCAGTTGCGCGGCACGTTCCTGGAAGTGGTGGGCGAGTTCAACCGCCAGGAGAGCAACCCCAGCACGGGAGGGCCGGAGCACGCGAACATCTACATCGGGTCGCTGCTTACCGGAACCCGGTGGGGCCCGCTGTTCCTGAGGGGGCAGCTCTGGTACAGCCAGAATGCGTTCGTCTATGATCACACCTTCGGCCAGGGGGCGCTGGCCTCCACGACCACGGCCGGCAGCTTCTCGGACATCCATGCCTTGGGCTACTGGCTCGCGGCCACGGTGGACCTGACCCGGACCTTCCAGGTGAACGCCGGCTGGGGCGCCAAGGAGATCCCGCGGGACGAGTTGACCGGCGCCAAGCAGACCACGACGACGAGCGTGGCCGGCGTGACCACCAACTTCAAGCGGCAGTATGGGTACTGGGCGAACGCGGTCTGGGCCCTCGGCCCGCCGCTGAGGGTCGGCGTGGAGTATATCCACGTGGAGGCCGACTACTTCAACGGGGGGACGAACGGCAGCCTCAACCAGTATCTCTTCCAGGCCACGTACCTCTTCTAGAAGGACATTCCGTGGCCGGCCTGCATGGGCCGGCCACACGTGATCCGCGAAGGGGCACCCGCAATGGGGTGCCCCTTCGTATCTCTGGACAGGTGGATGAGTCCCATGGCAAGATTTGGAGACGCAATGAGAGAGCGAGCGGAAAAGGCGATGAGAGTGCTGCTCGCCGCGGCCCTGGCAATCGGGCTCACGGGGTGCGGGCTGCTGGGCCGAGGGGGTTCACGCGAGGCCGCGCCCCAGTCCCTCCCCCTCCGCGTGACGACGGCCGGCCTGGACAGCGAGGAGAGCCCTCGCTCCGGTACACCCGGTACGATCCCTTCCAGAGCACCCCTGTGCTCCCGGTCTTCGACGAGCCGGTGATCCCCCGGCTCGCGCCCCTGGTCCGGGACGCGTTCGCGCGGGCCACCTCCCGGCAGAAGGTCGCGATCGAGGTCCGCGGCTCCCAGGGGTCGACGGTCGCCGACCTGTTCCTGTTCGACGGCTCGCTCCTGGCCCGGGTGGAGACCGTGGCGAGCGTGCCGCACCTCAAGCCCGCTGACCCGCTCTCTCCCGGCCCGTTGTCTCCCCACTGGATCCTGGTGCCGCGGGACGGCCAGTGGCTGCACACCTGGCCCGGGCTCCTCGGGCTGACCGAGCGCCCCCGGAACTGGCTCATGACAAACGTCACCACCACCCTGACGGCCAAGCCCACGCCCCCCCCCACGCCCGCGGGCGTCCCGGCCGCCGCGACAGCCGGCCAGCCCCCAGCCGGGCCGGCCCTCACCGCGGAGCAGTACCGGCAGCGTGAGGGGCTGGCCCGCGAGCGGCTGCAGTTCCTGAAGGAACTGAAGGACAGCGGCCTGATCTCCGAGCAGGAGTACACCCGGAAGCAGAAGGAGATCCTGGATCAGCTCTGATGAGGTCGGGGCAGGTGAACTTCACCGGGTGGGAGCAGGCGAGGGCGGGGGAGAGCCTGCCGACGGTGCGGGAGGGCCGGCCGGCGCTGTCTCCCTGAAGAAGCCGAACTTCACCGCGACCTCTCTTCTGGTGTCGACGATGATCAGGAGTCCCCGTCGGCGGTAGCGGTAGATGCTCAGGCCGGCCTCGTTCGGCGTCGTCTTCTCCTCCGGCTCGCCGTAGCGCTCCTTCAGGGGCAACCAGGCCACGTGCTGCAGCGGCTCCACCTCGATGTAGTCCACCACGCCGGAGTCGAGCCGTATGATGATCCCGACGCCCGAGGTCCCGAACGGGGCCTGCTCCCCCTCGTAGATCCAGCTCTCAGCCCCCGGGGGCTCCTTCAGGGTGCGGTTGGGCTCGCCGAGGAGGCGCCGGACCTCGTCGCGGCTCGTGGTCCCCGGGGTGATGCCGTACCAGCGCTCGGCGAACGCCGGTGACGACAGGACCTGCCAGAGCCCGAGCAGCAGGAGCAGCGCCACGAGAATCCGCCCCGCTCCCCTGCCCAGCCTCGGCATACCTGCGGGTTGCACGATGCCTGTCCTCCTGATGCCAGGTGCTCCTGCCTCCGCCGCCGCCCCTCTCATGTCCGTCAGCCGCCCAGTCTTCGCGCCAGCCCCTGGGCGAGCGGGGCCATCCGCTCGATCACCGCGTCCAGCCCCTGCCCCTGCTCGAAGACCATCACCGGATCGCCCCCTCGCACGGGCACGGCCTTGACCTGCAGGC
>JACPFL010000296.1 GCA_016183025.1 Deltaproteobacteria bacterium
GCTGCAGGCGCCCCGGGGTGATCTGGGCCAGCTTCTCGGCCAGCTCGACCATGGGGCGGTTGATGTAGAGGCTCGAGGCGTGCTGCAGGGTGCGGACCTGCTCCGCCACCCGCTCGACGATGCGGGGGTGGCAGTGCCCGGCGTTGACCGTCAGGATGCCGGCGAAGAAGTCGAGGTAGGCCCGCCCATCGTGATCGTACACCCAGCACCCCTGGGCCCGCTCAACGACCAAGGGCTGCTCGTAGTAGAGGATGACGTTGGGGAAGAGGTAGCTCCGGTGACGCCTCAGCCATTCCCGCTCGTCCATGTGGCTCCTCGGGGTCAGAAGAGGACGACGTCCACCATCTCCCCCTTTTCGACCAGGTCGACATTCTCGGGGATCTCGATATACCCCATGGCGTTCGCCATGCTCGTGATCGTCCCCGACTCCTTGAACACCGGCACCACCTGGCCGTCCTCGATGGCCACGGTCAGGTACTGGTGCCGGCCCAGTTCCGAGGTCATCCGGCGGGCCATCGGGGCACGCACCACCTGGTAGGACTTCTCCGGCAGCCGGGCGATCTTCCGGAGGAGCGGGGCCAGCAGCCCGTACCCGTTGGTCAGGCACGAGGTCGGGTATCCCGGCATCCCGATGATGACCGTCCCGACCCGCAGGACCCCGAGCAGGGTGGGCTTCCCGGGCTTGACCGCGATGCCATGGAACTCAACGGAGCCGAGCTCGGAGATCACGTCGATGACCTGGTCGCGCTCGCCCACGGAGCTCCCCCCCGACAGCACGACGAGATCCGCGGCGGAGGCCTGAAGGATGGTCTCGGTCAGGGCCTCCCGCCGGTCGGGGACCACGGGCAAGAGGCGGACCTGCCACCCATTCTCCTTGCACAGGGCACAGAGGGTGTAGGAGTTGATGTCGTAGATCTGGCCGGGCCTGACCGGATGGCCCGGCGGGACCACCTCGTTGCCCGTCGGGATGATGGCCACCGTCGGCCGCTCGTACACCTCGACTTCGGCATAGCCCAGGGCCGCCAACACCCCGATGGTCGAAGGCGTGAGATGGGTCCCCTGCTTGAGCATGAGGCTCCCGGCCGTGAAGTCGGCCCCGCGGGAGGACACGTTCTGCTTCGGGTAGACCGGTTTGTACACCCGGACGTGTTGCCCCTCCCGGTCGGTGACCTCGACCTGCACCACGGCGTCCGAGCCCTCCGGGATCGGGGCGCCGGTGGCCACCTGCACGCAGGTGGCCGGGCGGACCGCCAGCGTGCCGACGTCGCCCGCGTGGACCTCCTCGATCAGCTCCAGCTCCTTGGGGCTGTACTGGCCGGCCCCGAAGGTATCCTCGGCCCGGACCGCGTAGCCGTCCATGGCCGCGCGCGGGAACGACGGCACATCGAACCGCGCCACCACATCGGCCGCCAGCACGCGGTGGATCGCGTCGGTGCTCGGGACCTGCTCCACGCGGTCGATCGGCATCCCCTTGGCCATCAGCAGCTCCATGGCCTCCCCGAGCTTCATGAGGGCCTTCAGCGGTCTCATCGCCATGACTGGCCTCCTCCCCTGATCTCGACGAACTCACCCTTGCACACCGGCGTCGCGGTGGCCCGCGCCACCCAGAGGTTCCGGGAGGCCGGGCGGAAGAGCATGCTCTGGACCGTGGCCGCGCTGGCGATCCCGGAGTCCCGGAGGAGCTCCCGAGCCTGTTTCGCATCCAGGGGCCCGGCCAGGCACCCCGTCCGCAGCCGCTCGTCTCGGGCGCGGCTGTACGCCTCGGTGAAGAACTCCTCCGGAAGCTCGCTCCCGGCCGGCCGCCGAAAGAACGGCCCCTGGCGGGCCTGCATCGCCGGCGTCTGGTAGTGGTTGGTCACCGTGATGGTATCGTCCTGCATCCGCCGGACCTCGGCGGCGCGGGCCGAGACCTCGACCACCATCGCCTCGGCCTCGTCGGCCACGAGAAAGTTGTTCCCGCAGGTGCGCCGGGGCCCCCGGCTCAAGAGCTCCACTGCCTCCTCGGCGCTCCCGGCGGTCTCCAGGACGGCCCGGCAGAGGACGGCCTCAGGCATCCCCTGCCAGGCGCGGTCCGGCGTGGAAGAGGAGAGGATGCTCACGACCACGCCGGCCTCGTTCATCCCCGAGGCCGCCCCGATATACCCGGGCCAGCCGACCGAGAGGAAGGCCCGCTTGCCGGTGGGGGCGCAGCGGAAGACCGTGGTCAGCGGCGGCAGCAGGTCGAGGAAGAGCCCATAGTCCAGGTTCCGTCCCACCAGCATCCGGCCGTCACGGGTCCGGCCCCCGTGCACCGCGAAGGCCGAGCAGCCGAGCCCGCCCTTGCTCATGAGCTTGACCAGATCATCCAGCACGTTCACCAGCAGGACAAACCCGTACCCCATCCTGGCGGCCTGGGCCAGGGCCCGCATCTCCCGGCGCTGGTCCGGGGAAATGAAGTAGTGCAGGCGGCCGGCCATGAGGAGGCTGAGGAAGTAGGCCACCGGCGCCCGGAGCCGCCCCTTCACCTGCCAGAGGTAGGCCCGGAACCCCTGCTGCAGCGTGCGCAGCTCGCGGGCCAGGATGAGCCCGTGCTGCCGGCCCATCTCCTCGGGCCCGCCGTCCAGGCTCACGACGATGAGCCCCTCGTCATGCCGCTCCAGTCGCTGAGAGAGCCCTGGGTCCACTGAAAAATTCCCCATAGCTGACAAATAGTTATCCGTCAGAGTCTACCAGCTTTTCTGCGCAGATTCAAACGACCGGAGGAGGACGAGACGGACGAGACCGCCAGGAGGGTTCCGCTGAACGCCGCGGTCACGTGATCGCATCGCCCCACGGCGTTGTCCAGGCCGGGAAAAATCTGATACCGTGAACGGCCGGATTGACCGCTGCGCCTCAGGAGTGGGACAGATGGCGAGGACACGGACTGGCAAGGGATCGCGTCCGGACCGGCTGGAGGGGTTGCTCCAGGGCGTCCTGGAGCACACGCGCCGGGGTGAAAGCCAGCAGGCCGTGGCCCTGGCCGAGGAGCTGGAGGCGCTGGCCGGTCTGCAGGGGCGCCCGCTGGCCTCCAGGCTCGAGGAGGTCCAGGGACGGCCCGCAACCGACGCCGAGCTGGGGAGATGGCTGGTGACACTGGCGGAGCAGGCCGAGGACAAGGACCTGCTGAAGGCGGCCAAGCGCCACCTCTACCGCCTGCGCCAGAAGGGGGTGGCGGTGGCCGAGCCCCAACGGCCGGAGCCCCCACCGGTCTGGCAGCCTCCTCGGCCGCGCGAGGCCCAGGCACTGGTGACGGGCTACGACGGCCGCGGGGACCGGATGGTGTGGCTCACCCAGCCGCGGCTCCCCCAGGGGCTCTCTCTCTTCCAGGCCGTGCTCAGCGAGGCCGCCGGCATCGTGGACTTCACCGCAGGGGAGACCACGCAGAAGGGGTTCCGGGAATATCTGGCTGAGTTGAAACTCGACCCGCACTTCCCCATCGTGCGTTCCGACCCCGCCTGGGTGCGTCACCTCCTGCAGGAGGCCGAACCCCGCACGGTCAGCGCGGGGCGCCCCCTCCCGCAGGAGTACCTCGACGCCAAGGTCGTGCTCGGCAGTGAGCCGGCCTCATCCGAACCGCCGATCTACGCCGCCCTGCGCGCGGGCGAGCTGGCTGAGCGCCCGGAGCTGCTGGACCGGGCCGACGCGCTCTTCGAACAGCCTGAGGTCCGCGGGTGGTTCCTGGCCGAGGAAGAGCTCAGGCAGCACCTCAGCTCCCTGAAGCAGGCGCAGGAGAGCAGGATCGTCCTGAACCGGTATCAGCAGGAGGGGCGGCTCGAAGGCATCTTGCAGGAGGCCGCGCAGGGGCTGTTCGGAGGGGCGCGGGGACAGACCTACCAGCGGCGTTTAGAGGAGATGGCCTGGGTCCTGTTGCGAGGCGGGAAGCGAGAGCCTGCTGAGACGGCCCTGGCGGCGGCGCAGGCCTTGACCCGCTCCGGACCGCCGGCCCACCGGCATCCCTTCCTCTATGCCCTGGTGAAGCGGAGCATCGGCCGCCTCATGGCCGAGGAGCGGGAGAAGGCGGAGGAGGAGCCCTCGTTGCTCGTCAAGCCCGAGGGGTCCCCGCTCATCGTCAAACCCTAGACCGCGGCCCCCGAGCCACGCGCGGCGCTCAGGGCCGGCGCTTCGGACGCCACCCGCCAGCGGCCCGCGTCCTGCGGGATCAGGTCAGCCGGCCTACTGCGGGACCAGGTCGTTCGTGTAGTAGGTCTCCACCGGGAGGGCCTTCTTCACGTCGCCGGTCTTGACCAGGATGTCCTGGGTTCGCGTCCAGTCTTCCTTGGCCATCCACCCTATCGGCTTCCCCCGGCTGGCCGGCGTCTGCACGTGGGCCCAGGAGACCCGGTACATCCCCAGGTACATCTCCTCCTTCCCCCTCAGCGCCGGGAAGCGCTTCACCAGGAGGGCGATGGCCTCTTCCGGTCTCTCGCGGCCTGCCACCACCCCCTGGGTGACGGCCCGGAGGACGCGCTTGAGCAGATCCGGCTTCTCCTGCAGCGTCTTGGTCGTGACGAAGAGGCCGTGGGCCAGCATGTCGAGCCCCCAGTCGTAGAACGGCAGGATGTGGATCTTGTCCCCCTCCTGGTACTTGAGCAGGTACCCGGAGCCGACAATCGTGGTCATGATGGTGTCGAACTTGTGCTGGAGGAACGCCTGGTTGCGGACCGCTTCCGAGACGGAGACCTCCCGAACCTGCCCGGCGCCCAACCCGTTGGCCTCGAGGAACGGGTTGAAGAGCGGGCGAGTCCCCGGGCTCACCCCCATGGACTTCCCGATGAGATCCTTCGGTGCCCTGATATTATCCTTCGACCAGGTGATCACGCCCCAGACGCTCCGCTGCATGTATCCATAGATCGCCTTGAGTGACATCCCCTGGCCCATCCCCTTGGCCATGGCGGCGAAGTCGGCGAACCCGATCTCCTCCGCGCCCGAGGCGACGATCTGGACCGTCTTGCCTGACCCCTGCCCCTCGTTGATCTTCAGGTCGACCCCCTGCTCCCGGTAGTAGCCCTTGTCCAGGGCCCAGTAGAACGCGGCGTGGTACCCGTACACGGTCCAGTCCAGGCGTAATGTCGCCTGATCCGCAGCCGCAGCCACCCCGGCCGTGAGGAGCAGTCCCGCCAGGGCCAGGAGGCTGGCCCGCATGCCGTTGGCCATCCGCGTGTCCGGACGTCTCGTACACATGAGATTCCCTCCCTTGGTCACGGATGCGCCCCATTGTAGCCGGGCCCCGGGGAGTGTCAAGCCAAGCCTGGACAACGGTCCCGGTCACGAGGGGCGCGGTTCCGCGGACCGCCGCACGGCCGCCGCCACCTGGGCTAGGGGCTCATCTGGCGCGCTGCGCACCACTCCCTGGACTCCCGTGCCCCGGTCCCCTGCGTACCGGGGGATGATATGGACGTGCAGATGCGGGACATGTTGGCCTGCGGCCCGCCCGTGATTCAGGCCCACGGTGAACCCCTGGGCCCCCAGGGCACGCTGGAGCAGCTCCGTGACACGCTTCACCGCCTGGAACAGCGGGCCGATGAGGGCATCATCCAGCTCGCCCAAGTACTCGGCGTGGGCGCGGGGGATGACCAGGGTATGCCCACGCGCCGATGGGTAGATGTCCAGGAATGCCAGGGCCTGCGGGTCATCGAGCACAACTTCAGCCGGCCGCCGACGCTGCGCAATCTCACAGAACAGGCACGTTGCCATCCCGCGACCCTCCCTGGAAACCTGGCGTTGGCCTGTCCCTTTCTCTAGCAGAAATCCGGCGCCCTGGCCACGAGGGCTGACGGAGGACGGTCGCCAACGAACGGCGCCCCCTGGCACCTATTCTGGCATGCTACTTGCTCGCACACTCCGAGTCTTCTACCAAAGGAGGAGGAGAATGGTCGAGCTACGATGCACCAGTTGCGGCTCAGGGACACTGGCCTGGTTCTCGGAGAAGCGGCTGTGCGAAGCGTGCGCCATGCGGCGGACGACGCTGCTCCGGCCACGTCCGGCGGCTTCGCTGGCTGTGCGGGTTCCTGCCTGAGGGGACTGGGGGCTCCGGCATTATCGTACCCGGTCCTCCCCCCGGCAAAACCTTCCCAGCTCCAGCGGCTCCCGTTCAAAATCCCCCCGGATTGTGACAAAATTCTGTCACCGTGCGGTGACAGGAGTGTCGCAGTCTCCCCTTCCCTAGCCTCCACCCAAGCCCGGAGCGTGACGGCTTCGTAAGCCAGCGGACTTCCCCGATCTGACTTCGTCGGGGTGTGTGCTGGCTCACCCCCTGGCGTCCTGCCCACTCCTGGGAACCCCGCGCCGGGTTGACAGGCAACTTCTTGCCCTGCTCAAATAGTCAGAGGGCCAGCAGAGGCGCGGGAGATGAGCGATGAGCGGGGTGAGCAGTTGGTGGGGGCGCTGGGTCCAGAAGAGGCGCGATTGCGCAGTGCAGAGACGACGGCAGTTGCTCGCGGGGAGTCTCCTCCCGCTGCTGAACGAGGAAGCAGAGCTCGCTCTCGCTCTGGGTCGTCACGCGAAACGCCTCTGGTACCCCCACCTGCGGGAGCGGGTCGAAGGGGCGGCCCGCGCCAGCGAGGGCGCCGTGCAGAAGCTCCGCGAGGCCGTGGTCGCGCAGGGAGTGACCCCGGCCCCTCCCGCGCCGGCCGCGGACGAGGAGATGACCGTCGTCGAATGCCTGTCCCGGGACATCGAGCGGCTACGAGCGATGGCGCTGGCCTACCGGGATGCGGCCGATCTTGCGCAGAAGGTGCCCGACGAAAGGCTGGTCGCCCTGCTCGGGACGCTCCACCGGACAAAGGTGGACCAGCGCCAGGTCCTGCTGCGGATCGTGACCAGGCTCGATGGCTACGCCCGGTAGGGGTGTAGGGCCCCCGGATTCACGCGAGCACCGAGAGCGCCAGCACCGCCAGGATCTTCGCTGCGGCCTCCACCTCCGCCAGCGCGATGACCTCGTGATCGGTGTGGGCGAAGCGCAGGTCCCCTGGGCCGAACATGAGTGTCTCGATCCCAGCCCGGTTCAGGTACCCGGCATCCAACGCCGCGTCTGAGTAAAACACGTCGGGGGTTGTGCCCAGGACGACCTGGCCGGCCGCGGCGAGGGCCCGGGCAATCGCGCAGTCCGCAGCCACCTCTGCCGGGTACATCAGCGCGCCGGGCTTCACCTCCACCTGGTATCGCGGGATCTCGCCCACGGCCTGCCGGATCGCCGTCAGCACCCTCGCCGGCTCCTCTCCCGGCAGGAGCCGGCGGTCCAGCACGATCCGGCAGAGGTCCTGCACCGTGTGCGGGGCCGCCGGGAAGCTCTCGATCTTCGTCTTCGTCAAGGTGGCCGGCCCGAGGTGCGGGTGGACCGCGGTGGGCCGCGCCAGCTCCAGGCGTTCCATGACCGCCCGGGCGCCCTCGATGGCATCCACCCCGTCCCACGGGGCGCTGCTGTGCGCGGCCCGGCCGTGCACGAGCACCTCGATGTCCAGCCGGCCCTTGTTCCCGAGCCCGATCCGGTTTCCGGTCCCGAGCCCTACCACGCCCAGGCGGGCCCGCGCCCCGGCCTGCTCCACCAGGTGGCGGGCCGCGTCATGGCGCCCGGTCTCGCCAGCCGTGCTGACGGCCAGCAGGAGCTCCCCGCGCAGGGGCACCCCGGCCGCCGCCACCAGCGAGACGGCCTGCAGCATGGCGGCCAGCGGCCCCTTCTGCTCGCACACGCCGCGTCCCCACACGCATGAGCCCCGGATCCCGTACGGCCCCCCATCGAGCACGGGGCCCGCGAACGGATCGGGCATCGTCGTCGGTGGGAACGTCATGGCGTACCCCATGAGCAGCAGGCTCGTCCCGTCCCGGGGGCCCATCCGCCAGAGCAGGTTCCCCATGGCGTCAAGCCGCGCCTGGCCAGCCGCGAGCTGCGCCACCCGTGGCCGGACCCACTCCGCGATGAAGGCGCGTACCTGGGGGTCGGCCTCGAACTGGTCAGTCTGGAAGGAGGGGACTCGGACCATCCCCACCAGCAGTTCCCGGGTGGTCTGGGGGTCAAAGATCGACGTGATGCTCTCGAGGGCTTCCGTGGCGTGCATGACCGGTGGTCCCGAATTATAGCATCACCCTCCGCTCCCGTCGTACAATACGACGATCAGCGAAGAGGATGGCGGAGGTGCCCATGACGCTGCTGATCCAGCATGCCCTGCTCGTGAGCATGAACGACCGCGACGAGGTCATCGAGGATGGCGCCCTGGTCGTCGAGGGGCCGCGGCTGCGCTACGTGGGGCCAGCCATCCAGGCCCCGCCCGGGCCCTTCGACCGGGTGATCGATGGCCGGCGTCTCATCGCCCTGCCGGGGTTCGTCAACGCCCACTGCCACTCTCCTGCCAACCTCTATCGGGGGCTGCTCCCCAGTCGCCCCCTCGAGATCTGGCGGACCTACTACCGGGCCACCCTGCGGGCCATGGCCGACGAGGACTTCTACGCGAGCGCTCTGCTCGGGGCCATGGAGATGCTGAAGACCGGCACGACCACGGTCCTGGACCACTTCTTCGGCAACCCGACCCTCCCCTTCATGGGTGCCGGGGGTGCCATCCGCGCCATGCAGGACCTGGGGCTCCGTCACGTGGTCGCCCTCACGCTCTCGGACAAGCGCTACGAGGACACCGTGCCCCTGGGAGGGGTCACGGACGACGCCGCAGCCGAGCTCCAGCGGATGAGCCAGGGCGAGGCCAGGGACGCCCAGGCCTGGCTCGAGGAGTGCGAGGCGTTCATCGCGCAACACCACGCCCCGACCCGGCTGACCACCTGCTGCCCGGGGCCCTCCGCGGTCCAGCGCTGCACCGACGAGCTGCTCACGGGGGCCGCGGCGCTGGCCCGCCGGCAGCAGCTCCCCCTGCACATTCACCTCGCCGAGACAAAGTCACAACAAGTTATGGGACCAAGGCTTTACGGGACCTCCCTCATACAACACTTGAAGGCTATCAACCTGCTCGGGCCTGACCTCTCCCTGGCCCACTCCATCTGGATCGAGGAGCCGGACATCGAGCTGATCGCCCGCAGTGGGGCGACGCCCGTGCACAACCCCGCCAGCAACCTTCGCCTGGGCAGCGGGCTGGCCCCAGTTCCTCGCCTGCTCGCGGCCGGGGCCCACGTGGCTCTGGGCACGGACGGGGCCACCTCGAACGATGGGCAGAACATGTTCGACGCCGTCCGGCTGGCCGCCTTGATCCACAACCCCAGCCTGGCAGACTACCGCGCCTGGGTCACCCCGGCCCAGGCGCTCCGCATGGCCACCCGGGAGGGCGCACGCGCCTTCGGGCTCGAGGCGGGGGGGCTGGCGCCCGGCCGACTGGCCGACGTCGTGCTGCTGCGCCGGGACACCCCGGCCTTCACCCCGCTCAACAACGTGCTGCACCAGCTCGCCTTCTGCGAGAATGGCAGCTCGGTCGACACGGTGCTCGTGAACGGGGAGGTGGTGGTCGAGGGCGGGCGGCTCACCCGGATGCGGGAGCAGGAGGTCCTGGGACTGGCGGCCGCGTCGCTGGAGCGCCTCCGGCCGGAGATCCAACGGGAGATGCTCGCCGCGCAGACCGTGGAACCGGCCCTGGCCGAGATGTACTTCCGCGTGGCCGGCCAGGCCGAGCGGTGATCACGCGATGCTGATCAGGGGCTTCTGGCCCCAGAGAAGCCGGGAGGTCCACCCCATGCTGAGGATCAAGCCCTGCTGGCTCGTGGGTCTGGCGCTCGTGGCGCTGGCGCCCGTCGCCCCCCTCGCCACGCGCTCCGGTGCCCAGCCCGCCTGTGTCCCCACCCGCCCCGACGCCGAGGGACCCTTCTACCAGCCAAACGCGCCGGAGCGCGCAGCCACCGGGCGAGGCCTCGTGGTCTCTGGCACGGTCCGGTCAGCGGCCGGCTGCGCTCCGCTCGCCACCGCGCGCATCGAGTGGTGGTCCGCCAACCCCCGTGGCCAATACGATGACGAGCACCGGGCGACGCAGCGGGTGGACGCCGAGGGGCGCTATCGGTACGAGACCGACTTCCCGGGTCGCTACCCCGGCCGCCCGCCCCACCTGCACCTCCGGGTGACCGCCCCCGGGCACCGGGCGCTCGTCACCCAGCTCTACCCGAGACCTGGGCAGACCGCACTCACCATCGACTTCGTCCTGGTTCGCGAGTGACGCTTGGCGCACGACTGGTGCGGCCTGTCCATGTGGGGGGAGACCGGGACTTCCGGCGGTGGCGTGCGTGGCCCGAGGAAGAGGAGGTCGGACGCGTCAGGGGGTGGGCGGCCGGCCGGCCGGCCAGGCCGCGAGGACCTCGGCGGAGGGGACGACCTGCCCGAAGTAGACCTCGATGTTCTGCAGGGCGGCCTCATGGGCCTCCTTGCTCCGGGCGGCCGTGCAGTCTGACAGGACGACCATGTAGTAGTCCTTCATGAAGCCGTCCCGGACCGTGGACTCCACGCAGACGTTCGTCGCGATCCCGGTCACGATCAGGGTCCGGACCCCGCGGCTCCGGAGGATCAGCTCGAGGTCGGTGTCGATGAAGGCACTGAGCCGGTGTTTCACGATAACCCGCTCGCCGGCCTGAGGGGCGACCTCGTAGAACTCGGCGCCCCAGGTGTCGGTCTCGCACCAACGGATGTAGCGCCCCCGGAACCGCCGCTGCCGCTGCTCCCTCCAGACCGGGGAGTCCACCCAGTCGTCGAATGTGGAGCGGACGAAGAGGATCGGCACCCCGGCCCGCCGCGCCTCGTCCAGAAACCGCGCCAGGCGCGAGACCATAGGGCGCACCAGGGACATGTCGATCCCCAGCGCGTCGTAGATCCCGCCCTCGGCGCAGAAGTCGTTCTGGACATCGACCACCAGGACCGCCGCATGCCGCGGGTCCACCTTGGCAGCCAGGGTCTCCAGCATCTCCATGGACGAGCACCTCCCGGATCTGGCCTCACGTCTATGTCACGGGCGCCGGGCCTGTCAAGGACGCCGGGGCCGGGCATCGGGGCCGTGACCTCGCGGGCTCCAACCCTGGAAGGGAAGGACGGCTTTGCAGGCGGCGGCGAAACCAGTACGATGGGGCGCCTGCGGCGCTGCTCCCCCACGGGGCGTGGTGTCCGCCGGCCTGTCAGGAGGGGCGTGATGGCCGTGCCGGTGAGCTTCGGGATCAACGTCAACACGCGCGTGCCGATCATCTTCCCCGACTCCTACTCCGTCCGCCAGCTCCTCGCCCTGGCCGAGGAGGCGGAGGCGCTCGGCTATGACGCGGTCTGGGTCGGGGACAACTTCCTGTCGAAGGCCCGGCTGGAGGCGCTGACCACGCTGGGCGCCCTGGCCGCCCGGACCCGCCGGGTGAGGCTGGGCACAGCGGCGTGCATCGCCCCCCTGCGCCACACCGTCTGGCTCGCGGCCTCCTGGGCGACCCTGGACCAGCTCTCAGGCGGGCGCATGCTCCTGAACCTCTGCGTGGGGGGCGGGAGCGCCGAGGCGGCCGGGCCGGCCTTCCGCCTCGAGTTCGACGTGGCAGGGATCCCCTACGCAAAGCGGGGCCGGATCCTGGAGGAGCAGATCGAGCTGCTCCGGGCGCTGTGGACGGGCAAGCCGGTCGCCTACCAGGGCGCGCACCACCAGCTCCCCGAGATCGAGGTCCACCCCAGGCCGGTGCAGCAGCCGACCCCCCCGATCTGGGTCTCCAACAACCCGCAGATCTTCGAGATGTCATCCGGGGTCGTGGAGCGGATGCTCCGACGGGTGGCCCGGCTGGCTGATGGCTGGATGACCTGCCTGGCCACGCCCGAGGAGTACCGCCAGCTCTGGGGCCGGATCCAGCAGTACGCCCGGGAGACCGGCCGTGCGCCGGAGAGCCTGCAGGCGGGCTATCAGATGACCCTCAACGTCCACCCGGACCGGGCGCGAGCGCGCGCCGAGGGGCTGGCCTACATCAACCGCTACTACACAACGGGCTACCGATCGCTGGAGGAGTCGATGTGGGCGCGGGACCCCTTCGGCCCTCCCGACGAGTGCGCGGCGGCCATCCGCGCCATGATCGACGCCGGCGCCCGGACCTTCGCCCTGCGCTTTGGCTCCCCTGATCAGGCCGGGCAGCTCCGCCGTTTCACCGAGACCGTCCTGCCACGCCTCCGCTGAAGGCCGCCGCTAGAGGTACTGGCCGGTCCGGATCCGTTCGCCCACCACTTTGATCCGACGGAAGACCTCCGCCTCGCGGACCAGGTCCTCGGTCGAGACCAGGTCGGGCCGGTCTCCCCGCGCTTCGAGACGCATCTTGTCCTCGAGGGCCCGCCGGATGACCTCGGCGAGGTCGGCGCCCGACATCCCCTCGATCCGCTTGAGCAGGGGCGGGTAGTCCAGAGCCTGGAACAGGGGCCGGCCCGCGATCGCCTCCGCCCGGGCCTTGTGGATCTCCAGGATCACCCGCTGCTCCTCCGGCGAGGGGAGCGTCATCTCGATGAGCCGATCGAAGCGCCCTGGCCGGACAAAGTCCGGATGGATGGAGTCGGGCCGGTTGGTGGAGGCCACCACGAGGTACTCCTCGCGGTACTCCAGGTCGTCCAGGAAGACCAGGAGGAAGGCGAACATCATCCCGCGCGCCGCATCGGAGGTGACCAGCCGGAGGCGCTCCTGGTGGAGCGCATCCAGCTCGTCCAGGAACAGCACCACCCGTCCGGCCCCCTCCAGACCGTTCAGGAGATCCCGGAGCAGCACCGGGGATTGGTCCTGCCACCGGAGCAGCATGCAGGCCATGCGGAGCAGCACCAACGCGGCCTCGGCCCGGAGGGCCAGCGCCGAGGCCAGCAGGCTCTTGCCTGTCCCGGGCGGCCCGTAGAGCAAGATGGCCCGGGAGGTCTTGGTCCCCCAGCGCTTCTGGAGCGCCGGGTCGCGGAAGGCGTGGCCCAGTCCCTCGATCTCCAGCTTCGCCTTCTCCAGCCCGCCGATCTCGTGCAGGTTCGGCGAGACGCGGGCCTCGAGCTCGATCCGGCCGCGCAGGGGGCCGTACTTCTCCTCCAGCCGTGTACGGAGCCCGCGGAGCTGGTGCTCCACCCCTTCGACGCTCGTCTGCTCAGCCATCCCCGCGGTCCGTCCCCTCCAGCAGGAGGCTGACCAGCTCCCGTCGTCGGATGTCGGCGAGCCCGCGGTCCGTGAGGCGCAGCCAGGGGAGCCCGGTGAACGAGAGGGTCTGCAGGGAGAGAAACGGGTTCTCCAGCGTCGAGCCCAGGGCCCGGACGGCCCGCTGGAACTCCGCGATCTGCCGGCCGGCCACCTGGGCCGTCGCGTCGGACATGACGCCGGCCACCGGCATGGGGAACTCGGCCAGCACCCGCCCGTCGGCGCAGGCCACGGCCCCGCCGCCGAGCGCGCGGACGCGATCCAGGGCGAAGGCGATCTCCCCATCGGAGACCCCGAGCGCCACCGGATTGTTGACCTCCCAGTTGAAGCTCGACGCCACGGCCCCCCGCTGCAGGCC
>JACPFL010000297.1 GCA_016183025.1 Deltaproteobacteria bacterium
GTCCCGGCATGCCCGACGACCTCTCCGCGCAGCTCCCCCACATCCGGCGGATCGTCGAGGGGTTCCGGATCCCGTGCCTCCTGCTGGAGGGGTACGAGGCCGACGACGTGATCGGCACCGTGGCGCAGGCCGCGACCGGACGGGGGCTCGACGTCATCATCGTCACGGGCGACAAGGACATGCTCCAGCTCGTCTCCGACCGCGTCTCGGTGCTGGACACGATGAAGGACCGCCTCTTCACGCCGGCGGAGGTGCGGGAGCGCTTCGGGGTGGAGCCCGCCGCGGTGGTCGAGGTCATGGGGCTGATGGGGGACGCCATCGACAATATCCCCGGCATCCCGGGGGTGGGGGAGAAGACGGCCATCCAGCTCGTCCAGGAGTTCGGCACGATCGAGCGCCTGCTCCAGAGCCTGGACCGGGTCAAGGGGAAGCGAGGGGAGCTGCTGGCGCGGTACGCGGAGCAGGCCCGGATGAGCCGTGATCTGGCCCTGATCCGCTGTGACGTCCCGCTCCCGGTCGAGGTGCAGGAGCTGAAGCGGCAGTCCCCCGCGGTCCAGGCCCTGGCGGAACTCTTCCGCGAGCTCGAGTTCAGCCGATTCCTCAAGGAGCTGCCGCGCTCGGCCGAGCAGGGGGGCGCCGACTACCGGACGGTCACGCAGGTGGAGGAACTGGAGGCGGTCGTCCGGGGTGTGCGGGAGGCCGGGCGGGCCTCGCTGATCCTGCTGGCCGAGGGCGAGGAGCCCATGCGGGCCCGGCTGGTGGGGGTGGGGCTGGCCGTGCGCGCCGGGCAGGGGTGGTACGTGCCGGTTGACGCGGGGGAGGCGAGCGGGCCCCCGGCCGGGGGTGGGCAGGGACCACCGACAGGCGGGAGCGGACCGTCCCCCGTTCCAGGGCCGGGTCCCGGGCCACTGTTCGAGGCCCGCCCGGCGCAACGGGGGGAGGCCCCGGCCGCGCCGGCAGCCCCGCTGCGCCTGACCGAGGTCCTGGCCGCGCTCGGGCCCGTGCTGAACGACCCGGCCGTGGCCAAGCTCGGCCACGACCTGAAGTTCACGGCAGTCCTGCTCGCCCGTCTGGGCATCGAGCTTCGGGGGCTCCGCTTCGATACGATGATCGCCTCCTACGTCCACAACCCGTCCCGGGCCACCCATGCGCTGCCAGACCTGGCCCTGGAGTTCCTGGGCTACCGGGCGACCACGGCCGAGGAGCTGCTGGGCTCGGGCGCGAAGGCCCGGCCGGTGAGCGGGCTGCCCCCGGAGCCGGCCTGCGCCTTCGCGTGCGAGCAGGCCGATCTCGTCCTGCGGCTCGAGGCCCACCTGGCCCCCGAGCTGGCCAGGGCCGGGCTGGCACGGCTGTTCCGCGAGGTCGAGATGCCCCTGGTCGAGGTGCTGGCGGGCATGGAGCGCACGGGGGTCCGGGTGGACCGGACCCGCCTGGAGCGCCTCTCGGCAGAGCTGGACGCCGGGCTGGAGGAGCTGACCGCGACGATCCACGAGCTGGCCGGGGAGCCGTTCAACATCAACTCCCCGAAGCAGCTCCAGGAGATTCTGTTCCACCGGCTGAAGCTCCCCGTCCTCAAGCGGATCAAGACCGGCAGCTCGACCGACGTCGAGGTCCTGGAGAAGCTGGCCGAGGTCCACCCGCTCCCCGCCCGGATCCTCGAGTACCGCGACCGGGCCAAGCTGAAGTCCACCTACACCGACGCCCTGGTCGAGCTGATCCACCCCGAGACGGGGCGCATCCATACCTCGTTCAACCAGACCGTGGCCGCCACGGGCCGGCTCAGCTCGTCCAACCCCAACCTCCAGAACATCCCGATCCGCACGGAGCTGGGCCGGAAGATCCGGGCCGCCTTCGTGGCCGAGCCCGGCTGGCGCATCCTCTCCGCGGACTACTCGCAGATCGAGCTGCGCATCCTGGCGCTGCTCTCGCGGGACCCGAAGCTCGTGGAGGCGTTCCGGAAGGACGAGGACATCCACGCCCAGACCGCCCAGGAGGTCCTGGGCGTGCCGCCGGAGCTGACGAACGCCGAGGTCCGCCGCCGCGCGAAGGCGGTCAACTACGGGATCATCTACGGGATCAGCCCCTTCGGGCTGGCCAAGCAGATCGACGCGCCCCAGGAGATCGCCGACGAGATCATCCGGCGGTACTTCGCCACCTACGAGGGCGTGCGGGCCTACCGGGAGCGCGTGCTGGCCGAGGCCCGCGAGCGGGGATACGTGACGACGCTGCTCGGACGGCGGCGCTTCCTGCCGGAGCTGAAGAGCGAGAACCTGAACCAGCGACTGTTCGGCGAGCGGATGGCGATCAATACGCCCCTGCAGGGGACGGCCGCCGACCTGATCAAGGTGGCCATGGTCCGGATCGCGGGGCGGCTGCGGGCCGAGGCGCGCCGCACGCGGATGGTCCTGCAGGTCCACGACGAGCTGGTCTTCGAGGTGCCGGACCCCGAGCTGGAGGCGGCGCAGAGGCTCGTGCGGGCGGAGATGGAGGGGGTGATGGCCCTGGTCCGGCGGGCGGACGACCCGGAGGTCCCGCTGAAGGCGGACCTGGGCGTTGGGACGAACTGGGAGGAGGCCCACTGATGCCCCAGCGGCTCTGGCTCGGGCTCATGGCCCTCCTCCTGGGCGCCGCCCTCTTCATGGGGCGTGGCTACGTCGGGCCCTTCGTCTCCACGCACGCGCGGGAGGTGCTGGGCCGGCTGAATCCCGGCAGCGCCGCCGCCGCCGGGATCCGGAGCGGCATCGTCACCCGGATCATCGACGGCGACTCGATCGTGGTGGAGGACCGCGAGGAGATCCGCCTGCTGGGGATCGACACCCCTGAGTTCGGCCGCCCCTTCTTCCATGAGTCCACGGCGCGGACCCGCGCGCTCCTATACGGCAAGGAGGTCCGGATCAAGGAGTGCCGGCGGCAGCCCAGGGACAAGTATGGGCGCACCCTCGCGCTGATCTACGCGGACAAGATCCTGGTAAACGCCGAGCTGGTGAAGGAGGGGCTGGCGCGGGCCTACCATATCCCGCCGTGCGGGAGCGAGATCGCCTCCGACTTCCGGCGGTACCAGCGGCAGGCCCGGGACCGACGGTTCGGGTTCTGGGCCACGTACACCTTCGAGGAGGTCTTCCCGCCCAGGCAACCCAGGAGGAGGAACTGAATGGAGATCCCGGCACAGGTCAAGGAGGTCACCGACCGGCTGCAGGAGGTGCAGCAGGAGATCGCCAAGGTCATCGTGGGGCATACCGAGGCCGTGCAGGGCGTGCTCACCGTGCTGCTGGCCGGGGGGCACGCGCTGCTGGAGGGGGTCCCCGGCCTGGGGAAGACGCTGCTGGTGAAGACGCTGGCCAGCACGCTGGCCCTGGCCTTCTCCCGGATCCAGTTCACGCCGGACCTGATGCCCGCGGACATCGTCGGCACGAACATCATCATGCAGGACGCGGGGGGGCGGCGCTACTTCGAGTTCCAGCGGGGGCCCATCTTCGGGAACGTGATCCTGGCCGATGAGATCAACCGGGCGACCCCGAAGACCCAGTCGGCCCTGCTCGAGGCCATGCAGGAGCTGCACGTGACGGTCATGGGGAAGATGTTCGAGCTGCCCCCGCCGTTTTTCGTCCTGGCGACCCAGAACCCCATCGAGATGGAGGGGACCTACCCGCTGCCGGAGGCCCAGCTCGACCGTTTCCTGTTCAAGCTGAAGATGGCCTTCTCCAGCCCCCAGGAACTGGCGGAGGTGCTGGACCGGACCACCGAGCCCCGGGAGGTCGCGGTGCGCACCGTGGTGGACGCGGGGCAGATCGAGGCGATGAAGCGCGTGGTCCTGGAGGTGCCGATCGCCTCCCATGTCCGGGAGTACGCCGTGCGCGTCACCTTCGCGACCCACCCCAATTCCGAGGAGGCCCCCGACGAGGTCCGGCGCTTCGTGAAGTACGGCGCGAGCCCGCGCGGGGCGCAGGCCCTGGTGCTGGGCGGAAAGGTGCGGGCGCTGCTCGACGGCCGGCTGAACGTGAGCATCCAGGACATCCGGGACGTGGCCCTGCCCGCCCTGCGCCACCGGATCATCCTGAACTTCGAGGGGGAGGCCGAGGGGCTGACGACCGACGACGCCGTGAAGGCGGTGCTCGAGCGCCTCCGGCCGGACACCGGCACGATCTACTGACACTGCCAGGGCCGAGTGTCCGGACATCTCCCGCCCGATCCCGGTGGCCATGCAAGGTACCCACCGGCCGATTTGATTTCCGTGATGGCCTTCATGGTAATCTTGATCATGAAGATCATTTTGAAAGAAGGGGAGGATATCCAGGGGCACCGTGGGGATCGTGGACCTCCTCCCCCTGATGCTTGCCTAACAGGTTCGGCCCGAGAGGGCCTCGGTCATCCGGTCCCTATTCGTGGTCAGATTTCAGGAAGTCGCCGAACTGCGCCGGCTGCGGGTCCCCTGGCGGGACTGACCCCGGTACCACTGCAGGATCTCTTCGCCGGTCCAGAAGAGGACGCCCTTGTGCTTCCGCAGGTGGGCGTAGAGCCGGTCGAGGTACTTGATCCGGTGCGGGACCCCGCTGATGTAAGGGTGGACGGCGATGGCCATGACGCGGGCGCTCTTGGCGCCCTCGGCGTAGAGGGTCTCGAACTGGTCGCGGGCGCGGCGGAAGAACTCCTCCGCCTCGTGGTGCTGGATGAGCATGATCGGGATGTCGTTCAGCTCCACGGTGTAGGGGAGGGAGACCAGGGTGCCTGCGCGCGTGGTGATCTCGTAGGGTTGCTCATCGTTAACCCAGTCGGCGATGTACTGAAATCCGGCCTCGGCCAGGAGGTCGAGGGTCTCCCAGGTCTCGGTGAGGCCCGGCCCGAGCCAGCCGAGCGGGGCCTTGCCGGTGAACTGCCGGATGACCTCCACGGACTTCCGGATCGTCTCGCGCTGGTCCTCCACCAGGTGCATGGCCTTCTGGGTGAAGCTGTGGCCCATGAACTCCCACCCCGCATCCCGCGCCGCCTCGGCGATTCGGGGATAGGACAGGCAGACCGAGGCGTTGATGGAGAGGGTCGCCTTGATCCGGTGTTTGTCCAGCATCGCCTTCAGGCGCCAGAACCCCACGCGCATCCCGTACTCGAACCAGGCGAAGTTGGGGACGTCGGGGATGGCGGAGACGCCGCCCGGAGGGGGGAGCACGGTGCGGGGCATCGGCCCCTGAATATCCCACTCCTCCAGGTTGACGATGGTCCACACCACCACCCGGGACGACTTGGGGAGGCGGAGCGGAGGCCGATCAGGAAGGGCGGAGTAGGCGATGTGATCCCGCGGGAACGCCATGAGCAGCCTCCTTGAAGAGTCGGCACATGCTAGCCGTCCTGTCCGCTGTTGACAAGACGCCATTTA
Source organism: Deltaproteobacteria bacterium (assembly GCA_016183025.1). Taxonomy (GTDB): domain Bacteria; phylum Desulfobacterota; class JACPFL01; order JACPFL01; family JACPFL01; genus JACPFL01. The sequence continues at coordinate 5,369 of JACPFL010000297.1, forward strand.
CCGGGTCCGACAGGCCGAGGCGTTCGAGAGGTTGGCCGGGCGGGGGGCGCCAGGCGTGCCCGGAGAATTTTCGGGAGCAATTCCTATCCCATGGAGGCACGAGGTCCCGGCCGGGGGAGGGGCCAGCATTCCTTCGCCGGGAGCTGCCA
>JACPFL010000288.1:0-11381 GCA_016183025.1 Deltaproteobacteria bacterium
GCACGGCGGGTCCGCGCAGTGCATGCACTGCAGCGGGAGGAAGACCCGGCGGACGTGCGGGTACTCCCCGTCCTCGCAGTCGGCGACGGAGCGCCAGAAGACCGCCGGCGGCAGCCCGTGCTCCTGCTTGCAGGCGATGGTGCACGTCTGGCAGCCCACGCATCGCTGCAGGTCGATGACCATGCCCCAGCGCATCAGCGTGTTCCCGAGCCCGCGTCCACCCCGCGCACGGCGACCCTGACGAGGTCGGCGCCGCTGCCGGTCGCATCGGTCAGCTCCAGGTCCATGGCCGCGACCTGGTTCAGGCTCGGCATGCCGAGGTCGCGGGCCACCGGGGTGGCCCAGTGGCCGAACTGCTGGATCGCCACCACGACGTCGGGGTGGACCCCCTCGCGGAGGATGGCCCGTCCCCGGGTCTGCCCCGTCGGGGACTCGATCTCCACGAGGTCGCCATCGGCAACCCCGAGCCGACGGGCCGTCGACCTGTTCAGGACGAGCCCGAAGTGCCCCGTCACGTGACGGGCGACGTCGGCGAGGATGGGGAGCGAGACGTTGGCGCCCCAGGAGTACTGCATGCTCCGAGTGGTGAGGAGGAAGAACGGGAACTCCTCGGGGCGGCGGCCGTGCTTGAGGGCGACCCTCGCCCAGATGTCGGGGAAGTCCTTCCAGGCCGGCAGCCCCTGGTACTCCTCGAGCTGGAGGTCCCACCACGTGATCCCCCGCTCATGGAGCCGGTTGGCCAGCTCCCGGCCCATCCTGAGGATCCGCTCCTGGTAGGGGAGCTCGTAGCGGAGCCCCTGAGCCTTCATGGCCGGGTGCAGGTAGTAGCGCACCTCGGGGAACGGGACGAAGAAGGCGCCGTGGGCCTTGAACCACCGGAGGTCGCGCTCCTCCTGGCCTTGCGTGAGGGAGCGCGTGGCGGCCCGGCAGGCGCGGTCCCAGACCTCCGCCGTGGAGGGCGGCCTTGAGGGATCCAGGGAGAGGTCGTACGGCTCCGTCCGGAGCGGGACGCCCACGCCCGCCCCCCGGTTGATCGCCTCGACGTACTCCCGCAAGATCCCGCACCGCTTCGCCAGCTCCGTGGCGACGTCGGTGAGGTCCCGGACGTCGCAGGGCGACGCCGTGACCGGCTGGCGGAGGGCGAAGCCGCTGTACTTCCAGTACTGCTCGATGTACTTGGTCCCACCGGCCCGGTAGAGCTGGAGCGACTCCAGGTCGGTCGCCTCCGGCAGGAGCACGTCTGCGTACCAGTTGGTCTCGTCCTGGGTGTACGCGAAGGCGGCGATGAACGGGAACCGCTCCAGCTCCGCCTCGATCCGCCCGGTCTCCCAGTTGGAGATGGCAGGGTTCGCCCGGTAGATGATCCAGACGTCGGGTGGCGTCGGGGCCGGCCAGCGCTCCGGCGGCGAGCCCATGAAGAGCCAGGGCAGGTGCGCCGGCCCCAATGCCGGCGACCAGGGCGAGTCGTTCGCCAGCGGGACGAGCGTCCGATAGGCGTTCCTGATGTGGGGGGCATCCTGCCACTGCTCCCGGCTCGTCGGGTTGACCGGCTGGGCCATGAAGCCGTCTGGGCCGGGTTTGACCGAGGCGAGGCGGTTGGCAGCGGGACGGTTGAGCCGGACGGTCGTGCCGAGAATGCCTCCCGGGACTTCGAGCGCCCCCACGAGCGCCGCCAGCACCGTCCGGGCCCAGCAGCTCTCGTAGCCGCCCCAGCCGTTCGTCACCGTCTTGCCGAGCACGATGGCCACCGGCCGGTGGGGGAGCGTCGTCCCGTCCACCTCGACGGTGGCGCCGACGCTGGCATGGGCGAGGTAGTCGCCAGCCAGCCGGCGGATCGTGGCCGCGGGGACGTCGGAGACCGACTCCGCCCACTCGGGCGTGTAGGGCCGGACGTGCTCCACGAGGAGGGCGAAGGCTGGTCGCACCGGGTCGGCCACGGCCCACCGCTCGTCGTCGGCGCCGGCCTCGACGCCGGCGGCAAGGAACGTCCCGTCGAGCGCCGGCCGCGTCAGGCGGCGGTCGTCGAAGGGGAGCGGGCGCTCGAGGGCCAGGTCCCAGACGAGCGGCTTCCCCGACTCAGGGTCGCGGAGGTAGTAGCCGTGGGGCCCCACCAGGTACGGACCGCTCGTCATCCACTCGAGGAAGGGGAGGTCGCACGTGCGCCGCCAGTCGGTCTCGTGCAGGACCACGTGGAGGAGGGCGAAGAGCACCGCGGCGTCCGTCTTGGGGCGGATCGGCACCCACTCGTCGGCGCCCGCTCCGGTCACCGAGAGGTGGGGCTCGACCTGGATCCACCGGAGCCCGCCAGCTCGGGCCTCGGCGTGCCGCCAGACCCCGGTGACCCCGCCCGAGGCGTCGCCGTTGTAGCCGAAGGACAGCACGTAGTCGCAGTGCGGGATGTCCGCCGCCACGGTGAACGCCCGGTGCCAGAACTCCCCGTAGAGGTGCTCGGAGTGATAGCACTTGACCCCCTGCCCGCTGCCGATCCCCTGGTCCACGGGGCCCCAGGCCGCCAGGAACGCGGGGAACGTGCCGAGGTAGGCCGGGGCGATCCCGCCCGAGCCGAAGGTGACGGCCAGCCGCGGGTAGCCGGCCTCATCCAGGAGGCTCTTGGCTCGGAGGGCTGTGAGGCGCTCGGCCAGGAGGTCCAGCGCCTCGTCCCAGGAGATCGCGACCCACTCCGGGTCCTCGTGGCGCCCCTTCCTCGGGTTGGTCCGGCGCATGGGGGTCCTGATGCGGTTCGGGTTGTAGAGCTTCTGGATGAGGCCGTAGGCGCGGACGCAGACCTTGCCGCAGGCCGGGTGGATCTCCCGAAAGTCGTCGTTGGGCGCGACGCCGACGGCGACCCCGTCCCGCACGACGACCTTCAGCAGGTCAGGGCCCGCCACGCACTGGTAGCAGTAGACCGGAATCTGCTCGGTCGCCATCGCCCCTCAGCCGGCCACGAGCTTCTTGCCCCTAGCTCAGCGTCTCCCCGGGCTGCAGCTCAATGACTTCCAGACCCGGAATCTCCTCCGTCACAGGAACGGCGGGTAGATCCCGGCCCGGATGACGCCGTACTTCGACAGGAGGTTCCCCGGCAGTGTCAGGGCGCCGGCGAGGAGCACCAGGACGGTGTCCGGGGGCCCTCCCGCCCAGGGCCGCGCGAAGAGCACCGCGAGCAGGGGCACGGCCAGGCCGAGCACCAGGCCCCCTCCGAGGAAGGGAGCGGCCAGGTGGCCACTGACGAGCAGCCGCGCCGATTCGCGGGCGGTGGCCCTCGTGTACGCGGCGCCCAGCAGATGCGCCACAAAGAGCAGGAGGCAGAGGGCCAGGATCCCGCCCAGCAGGAGCAGCCAGGTCTGGGAGGAGGCCGGCGGGGCGAGGCCGGTCGCCCCGTAGATCAGGGCCAGCCCCAGGGCGCTGGCAAAGGCGTAGGCCAGGAACTGCAAGGGGATCAGGGCGGTATTCCAGAACGGGATGGAAGGCGAGTAGGAGAGGACGAGCCCGGGATAGACGATCACGATGAGCGCCGCCACGCCCGCGACGACCTCCATCGCGGTTCCGAGGAACGCGCCGCCCGCCCAGGGGAGCCCCGCGAGGGGCCGGCCGCCCCCGATCTCCAGGTCGGGCAGGATGACCAGGACGTCCAGGAACAGGAAGACGAAGTCGCAGATGGCCCCCACGCTGATCCAGGAGTACCGGGGGTTGGCCAGGGCCCGCCAGAAACGCAGCGGCTGGCCGAGGTCCGAGATCAGGATCAGCCCACCCACGCTGATCAGGGCCAGGCTCAGCAGGTCCGCGAGGCTGAGCCCCCAGAGACGCCCCATCTCGATCCCGAGCAGGGCCCGGTTGAGGTAGAGGGCGCCGCCGACCCCCATGGCGAAGAACCAGAGCGCGTGCGGGGCGCGCCAGATCGTTTGGGGCTTGCGCTCCATGACGAATCGCTTGGTGAACGAATTCCCCGTCTCCATGCCTCGACCCTCCTCACACGCTCCGGCTCACCGAAGGTAGAACACGGAGGGGCAGGTCCCCGCCTCCGGCCGTGCCTGAACGCCGTTGCGGCGGCGGATCAGATGGGAGACCTCGCTGTCGGGATCGCTCAGGTCACCGAAGACCCGGCATCCCGTGGGACAGGTCTCCACACAGGCCGGGGTCAGGACCCCCCGGTCGATCCGGTGGGCGCAGAACGTGCACTTCTGCACCGTGCCGACCTTGTAGGGTTTGTAGAAGGCCTGCTCGAAGGCGGTCCGCTCCGGCCCGTACTCCCCTTCCTCCTTCGCATAGAAGTGGAGGGCCCCGTACGGGCAGGCGGCCATGCAGGCGCGGCTCCCGCAGCAGCGGTCCTGGTCCACGACGACGATCCCGTCCTCCCGCTTGCGCAGCGCGCCGCTGGGACAGGCCTTCACGCAGGGGGCGTCGTGACAGTGATTGCAGAGGGCCGGAATGAACAGGCGCTTGACCGTGGGGTAATGCCCGAGCTCCTTCTCGTAGACCGGCGCGTACCAGATCCCGGGCGGGGTGCCGTTCTCGACCTTGCAGGCCATCGTGCAGGCGTAGCACCCGACGCACCGGGTCAGGTCAATCACCATTCCCCATCTCGGCATTGGTCTCACTCCTTTCTGGGGGTGTGCTTCTGCTCCTAGTGCGTCGCCCGTGCGGCGGGCACGACCCGGACGCGGACGCAGGCGTCCAGGGCTGCGGAGACCGTGTCCAGGCGGTCGAACCGGTACGTGATCAGGCTGTTGTAGTGGACCCCCCGGCCCCGGGCCCGTGGATCGCTCAGGCCCCAGCGCCCCAGCAGCGAGGGGATGGCCACCACCTCCGGGTGCACCCCCTCGGTCACGCGGACCACGGCGTCGGCGTGGCGCCCCTCGGGGGTCTCCAGCACCACCCGGTCGCCGTCCTGCAGCCCCTTGCGCCGGGCGGTCTCCGGGTGCAGGCTCACCGGGAAGATCCGCCCGTTGCGCTCGGCCAGGTCCAGGAGCCACGGGTTCTCCCCGGTCAGGCTGAAGGTGAGGAAGGGGACCTTGTAGTTGACGGCCCACAGGTCGAAGCCGTCCTGGGGCTCGAAGCTGGGGCAGGGGCGCCACTCCACCAGGGGGACATAGTCACTGGTGTCCCAGGCGATCCCTCGCTCGCGCGTGTAGCGAGCTACCGCCTCCCCGGCGGGCAGGAAGTGCTCCAGGTAGAGGGGGATGCGCCCCTGGTGGAAGATCCGGGGGTAGCTCTGGGCCGCGGTGCGGGGGGCGATCTCGACGTAGCCGCGGGCGCGGTAGTCGGCCAGGCCGTTGGCTTCCCCACCCCAGCCCCGGGCCCAGTGGTCGCAGACCTCCTCCCAGGAGTAGCGGCGGGCAGGATCCAGCCGGGCCGGGCCCTTGAGCCCGGCCAGGGCGTTGAAGGCAGCGTACACCTCCCCCTGGATCCCCATTCGCTCGGCCACCTCGTAGAGGACCTCGACCCAGTAGCGGGCCTCGCCCTGGGCGGGGACGACCGGCTGCTGCAGGTTGAAGGTCCAGGTCCCCCCTGGCGTGGGCACGTGCCGGAAGTGGACGTACGGGTTATGGCAGAAGGGGGTGAGCCGCTCATAGGCATGCGCGTCGGGGAGGAGGAGGTCTGCAAACTGGGTCGTCTCGTCATGGTGCGTGGCGAAGGAGACGATGAAGGGGATGCGCCGGAGGGCCTCGGCCATGACCGGCGGGTCGGCCGTGGTGGCCATGAAGTTGGTGCGGCACTGGATGAGGAGCTCGGGGCGATACGGGACCCCGTACTTCTCAGGCTCGATCACCCCCAGCCAGAGCATGGCGCGGGCATAGACGGAGACGGGGAAGAGCTCGACCAGCTCCACGGTCTCGGGAGGCCGGACCTCTGCGGGGGGGATCGGACGCCGGTGGTGGCGCGTGAAGGGGTTGTTGGAGTAGACCAGCCCGTCTTCGGTGGCGGACGGCATCCAGGTCGGCCCTGCGGCTGCCGCGTTCAGCAGGCCCCCCGGGACATCCACCGCGCCCACCAGCGCGTTGAGGAAGGCGATGGCCATCCCGTTGTGCATGGAGTGTTTGTGGGCGGAGACGCCGCGGTACCAGGTGGCGACCGCCGGGCGCAGGGGGAACGTCTGCCCCTCGAGGCGCACGGTTGCGCCGATCTGCGCGGCCTCCCCGAACTCCTGGGCCAGCCGCCGGATCGTGGCCGGCGGCACCCCCGTGATCGCAGCGGCGTGCTCGGGGGTGTAGCGCTGCAGATGGGCCTTGAGTCGGGCAAAGGCCGGCTCGCAGGGCTGACCTTGCACCTGGACGCGCCCCTCCAGCGCCACAGCCTCCGGAGGGACGGCCTCATACGGCCGGGGCTGCTCGGCCCCCTGGTCCCACACGAGCGGATGCTGGGTGTCGGGGTCCCGGACGTAGCGGCCGTTCGGCCCGATCAGGTACGGGGCGTTGGTGTACCGGCGGAGGAACGGCTCGTCGTAGAGGGCGGCGGCCAGCATCTCGTGCTGCATGGCCAGGGCGAGGGCCGCGTCCGTGCCCGGGCGAATGGGCACCCACTCATCGGCCTGCGCCGCCGCGCCAGTCACCACCGGGTCCACCACGACCAGGCGCATCCCCCGGTCCCGGGCCTCGGCCAGCTCCCGGGCCAACCCCATGGCGTTGTACTGGGCGACGAACCCGAAGTGCGTGCCGAACTGAAGGAGGTAGTTTGTCCGCCTGAGGTCCGGGTGGACATCGTTGGAACCGGTGAGGGTGTAGGCCACGGGGTGGACCGCGTTGCCGCAGAAGAAGCCGGCTGAGACCGTGCTGTAGTTGGGCGTGCCGAATCCGGTCAGGAACGCCCAGAAGGGGATGCGGGAGTGGCCGTCGAAGGTGGCCCCGACCAGCGTCCGAGGGTCCTTGGCGCGCACGGCGCGGAGCTTGTCCGCCAGCAGGTCGAGGGCCTCGTCCCAGGTGATGACCTCCCACTGCGGGTCCACCCCGATGCCCTTCTCGGGGTTGCGCCGGCGCAGCGGATGCCGGAGGCGGGAGGGGCTGTACAGGTTCAGCAGGCCCGCCTGCCCCTTCGCGCAGACCTTCCCGTAGTTGGGCGCCACCCCGGGGACGCCGGCCACCTGCACCGCCACGCCGTCCCGGACGCGCACCCGCACGGTGCAGGCGTTGTAGCACATGTCACAGGCGGTGACGACCCACTGTTCGCCAGGCATTGCTACCCTCCCATAGGCGGGGGACCGAGCACGACGACCTCCACGAGGCTCCCCGTGCCAGGCTCAGATACGTTTGCAGGGACGGCCCGAGCCCCGCGATGAGGTGGTCAAACATCTCCTCCGGCGTGCAGCGGTCGGGCAGGTCGAGCCGCAGCTCCGGCTCCCGGAGCAGGTGCTGCACCACGCCCACCAGCCGCACTGTCACCTGCATGCCCCAGTCTCCATCATCAGGCTCCCCGCCGGCTGACCCGGACGCGCACGCAGGCGTCCAGGGCCGCGGAGACCATGTCCAGGCGGTCGAACCGGTACGTGATCAGGCTGTTGTAGTGGACCCCCCGGCCCCGAGCACGCGGGTCGCTCAGGCCCCAGCGCCCCAGTAGGGAGGGGATGGCCACCACCTCCGGGTGCACCCCCTCGGTCAGCCGCACCACCGCCTCGGCCCGCCGCCCCTCGGGCGTCTCCAGCACCACCCGGTCCCCCTCCCGGAGCCCCTTGCGGCGGGCCGTCTCGGGGTGCAGGCTTACGGGGAAGATCCGCCCGTTGCGCTCGGCCAGGTCCAGCAGCCAGGGGTTCTCCCCGGTCAGGCTGAAGGTCAGGAAGGGGACCTTGTAGTTGACGGCCCACAGGTCGAAGGTCCCGTTCACCTCGAAGGGTGGGCACGGCCGCCACTCCACCAGGGGGACGTAGTCGCTGGTGTCCCAGGCGATCCCGTGCTCCCGGGTGTAGCGGGCCACGGCCTCCCCCGCCCCGAGGAAGTGCTCCAGGTAGAGGGGGATGCGCCCCTGGTGGAAGATCCGCGGGTAGCTCTGCGCCGCCGTCCGCCGGGCCAGCTCCACATACCCGTGCTCCCGGAAGTACGCCAGCCCCCGCCCCTCCCCACACCACCCCCGCGCCCACTGGTCGCAGACCTCCGCCCACGTGTAGCGGCGGGCAGGGTCCAGCCGGGCCGGCCCTTCCAGCCCGGCCAGGGCGTTGAAGGCGGCGTAGACCTCGCCCTGGATGCCGAGGCGCTCGGCCACCTCGTAGAGGACCTCGACCCAGTAGCGCGCCTCGCCCTGAGCGGGGACGACGGGCTGCTGCAGGTTGAAGGTCCAGGTCCCCCCCGGTGTCGGCACGTGGCGGTACTGCAGGTAAGGGTTGTGCGCGAAGGGGGCGAGGCGCTCCAGCCCGTGGGCGTCCGGCAGGACCAGGTCCGCGAACTCCGTGGTCTCGTCATGCTGAATGGCGAAGGAGACGATGAAAGGGATGCGCCGGAGGGCCTCGGCCATGACCGGCGGGTCGGCCGTGGTGGCCATGAGGTTCGTGCGACACTGCACCAGCACCGCGGGCCGGTATGGAAGACCATAGGCCTCAGGGGCCAGCGTGGTCAGCCAGAGCATGACGCGCGCGTAGACCGACACGGGGAAGAGCTCCACCAGCTCCACGGTCTCAGGGGGCCGGACCTCTCCTGGCGGGATCGGGCGCCGGTGGTGGCGCGTGAAAGGGTTATTGGAACGGATGAGCCCGTCCTCGGTGGCAGACGGCATCCACGTCGGCCCGGCCGCCGCCGCGTTGAGCAGCCCCCCTGGGACATCCACCGCCCCCACCAGCGCGTTGAGAAACGCGATGGCCATGCCGTTGTGCATGGCGTGGGCGTGGGCGGAGACGCCGCGGTACCAGGTGGCCACGGCAGGGCGCAAGGGGAACGTGTGCTCCTCCAGGCGCACGGTCGCGCCGATCTGCGCAGCCTCCCCGAACTCCCGCGCCAGCCGCCGGATCGTGGGGCTGGGGATGGAGGTGATCCCGGCCGCGTACTCGGGGGTGTAGCGCTGCAGATGGGCCTTCAGCCGGGCGAAGGCTGGCTCGCAGGGCTGGTCGTGCACCTGAAAGTGCCCCTCCAGCGCCACGGCCTCGGGAGGGACGGCCTCATACGGCCGGGGCTGCCCGGCCCCCTGGTCCCACACGAGCGGATGCTGGGTGTCGGGGTCCCGGACATACCGGCCGTCGGGCCCGATCAGGTAGGGGGCGTTGGTGTACTGGCGGAGGAATGGCTCGTCATAGAGGCCGGCGGCCAACAGCTCTTGCTGCATGGCCAGGGCCAGGGCGGCGTCCGTGCCCGGGCGGATGGGCACCCACTCATCAGCCTGCGCCGCGGCAGCAGTCACGACCGGGTCCACGACGACCAGGCGCATCCCCCGGTCCCGGGCCTCGGCCAGCTCCCTGGCCAGGCCCATGGCGTTCATCTGCGCGACGAACCCGTAGTGGGTGCCGAACTGCAGGAGGTAGTTCGTCCGCTTGAGGTCCGGGTGGACGTCGTTGGAGCCCGTGACGGTATAAGCCACGGGATGGACCCCGTTGCCGCAGAAGAAACCGGCTGAGACCGTGGTGAAGTTCGGCGTGCCGAACCCGGTGAGGAACGCCCAGAGCGGGACGAAGGAGTGCCCGTCGAAGCTGGCGGCGATCAGGCTCCGGGGGTCCTGCTCCCGAGCCGCCCGGAGCTTGTCCACCAGCAGGCCGAGGGCCTCGTCCCACGAGATCCGTTCCCACCGGGGGTCCACCCCGATCCCCTTCTTGGGGTTGCGTCGCCGGAGCGGATGCCGGAGGCGGGAAGGGCTATAGAGGTGGAAAAGGGCGGCATGGCCCTTCGCGCAGAGCTTTCCGTAGTTGGGCGCCACCCCGGGGACGCCGGCGATCTGCACCGCCACCCCGTCCCGGACGCGCACCTGGATGGTGCAGGCGTTGTAACACATGTCGCAGGCGGTGACCACCACTCTGTCCTGGGGCTCCTGCGCTGCTGACTCCGCACGGCTGGCTGCCATGCCCGTCCCCCTTCCTGCGCGCTCAGGCCTCACCGCGATAGGCGTGGTCGCCTCCCATGTACGTCTCGAACTCCTCCAGCGTGTTGTCCGCGAACAGCTCCTCCACCGCCACCTTTTGGGGGATCAGGTGCTGCTCCTCCAGGTAGCTGATCAGGGCCTCGATGCAGGCCCGGTTCCGGGCCAGCCCATAGGGCCAGAGGTCCTCCCCGAGGATCTGCTGCGCCGCCTCGAACTCCGCCACGACCCAGGGGAGGGTGACCTTCGCGACCGCCTGCTCGGCCAGGTCCCGGTAGCAGAGGGCCTTGGCCTGGCAGAACGCCTTGTACAGGCTCCGGGCTATCCAGGGCTGGGCCTGGTGGAGGGCCGCCTTCAGGACGACTAGGTGCATGATCGGGAAGAGCCCGGTGCGGGTATAGTAGGCCGCCTCCGCCTGCCGAAAGTCCGGGAAGAGCCGCCGGATGCGGGACGATCCCCGCCGGAAGGACTCGGGAGCCCGCGCCGTCATCAGCGCATCGATCTCCCCCGCCTCCAGCATCCCCGTAAGGCTCTGGCCCGGGAGGAGCGGATGGAGGCGGATCTGGGGAGGCAGATCGAGTGGGAGCTTCAGCTCCTCCCGTCGCGCCACGTACCACGTGAGCTCCTCCGGGCTGACGCCGTACTCGTGCTGCAGCAACGCGCGCATCCACACGGCCGCGGTCATCTGGTACTCCGGCACGCCCATGCGGCGCCCGATGAGGTCCTTCGGGTACTCGATCCCCGAGTCCGCGCGCACGTAGAACCCCGAGTGCCGGAACATGCGGGAGAGGAAGACCGGAATGGCGATCAGGCTCCGGTCGCCGGAAGCCCGGAAACGGATGTACTGCGCGAAGGAGAGCTCCGAGGCGTCGAACTCCCGGAACCGGAGCATCCGCCAGAAGCACTCCTCCGGAGGCAGCGTGATCACGGTCAGCCCCACCCCCTCTGGCCTCACCCGTCCGTCCATCAGCGGGCGCGTGCGGTCGTAGTCCCAGCAGGCCAGCACCAGCTTCAGCGCTTCGACCACCAGCCACCTCCCGGGCCCATCCAGGTGCCCCGGCCCGGCCTTGACAAGCCGCGGGGCATGACTCTCGGTCCTAGGAGCAACGGGGATGCCATCCTCATAAGCGAGGGGCCGGTCGTCCGGCAGCCCGGGCGCCGGGTTGGCGCCAAGTGCGGGTTGTGGCCAGATTAATGCCGCGAACTGGCCAGCCCACGATCTTCACGCTGGAGTGTGACGAAGGGTCCGGCTTGTCAATCTGTCAATTCAGGCGTGTCTTCCCGGGGGAGCGCTGACGGAATTGCATGGGAACGCCGGGCGAAGATAAGAGATTCGTGCCAATTTTCAGGCTCGGCACGATTTGTGCGGTTTTCTTGTTTGTGCAGAAACGCTTCGGCCC
>JACPFL010000288.1:11416-22401 GCA_016183025.1 Deltaproteobacteria bacterium
CTTCGGCCCCCCAACACGGGGCCTCGGCTTCGAGGAGCCGCGCACGAGGTCCGGTCACGGGCCAGGGAGGCAAGGGTCATGAAGGCAACGAGCAGGCTTTGGATCAGAACCCTGGGCATCATCGTCGCGGTGTCGGCGAGCGTCGCATCGCTCGGGTGGGCGGCCGAGCGACAGGTGGGGCCGCCTGGGAGCGATCCCGTGACGGCGTACACGATGACGATCCGCACGACCTCGTCCCTGGAGCGCCAGCCCGACGGGGTGAAGGGGCTGGTCACGGAGCGCGAGGAGCAGGTCCGGCTCCAGTTCAGCAGGCTGCACTCGATGGGCGCCCCCCGGTGGATGAAGGTGCTCATGCCCCTGGAGGACGTCCGGAGGGTGCCGCTCCCCTTCGACCTCTACCTCCCTCTCCTCGTCGTGTTCCCGGCGCTGCCCGACGGCTACCTCCAGCAAGGGTCGACCTGGGCGGTCCAGGACGTGATCGGGGCTGATGCGGTGAACCTGCCGTCACTCAACGGCATGACCGCCTTCGAAGGGCCCTCGCCTCTGTCCGGGAATCAGGTCAGCCAGGTCCGGCGGAGCCTCCAGTACCGGCACGAGGGGTTCATGACGTGGAATGGACGGCGGACCATGCGGATCACCTTTGAGGGCACGCTGGACACGGCGGGCGGGATCCATCGCTTTCACCCCGGCCGGGCCACCGACGGGCCGGGCGGCACGGTTCGAGGGATCGTCCTGTTCGATGCGCTGGAGGGACGGGTCGTCAGCGCGTTCGCGAGCCTGAGCCTGACCATGGCCTGCACCCGCGAGGGGCAGGTCACGGCGGTCATCGACCCCGGCTCGGCCATCACCCTCCTGGGGAGGTCCGAGGAGGTGACGCCCGTGACCTGGCACACCGACCAGCTCATCACCCTCGACCTGGAGGGGTGAGGGGTCAGGGGCGATCAGCCCCAGGCCCGGCAGCGCCCCCACGAGGAGGCTGACAATGGCAGAGACTGCCGAGATCCTGGAAATCCTCGTCGATCTCCTTGGCGATGCTGTCGAGGAGGAGAGGCTGCGCCTGGCCGCTGAGCGGATCGCCGAGCTGGGGCTTCTGCCGAGCGAGGAGTGGGAGGAGCTCAAGGGGATCGAGGACGAGATGGGCTACAAGTTCTCCGTGCTCCCGCCGGAGATCTGCAAGGTGGAGGGACTGCTCAAACAGGGGGCCGTCCTGAAGATCTTCCGGAAGAAGGCGGCCTGAGCGGTTCTCTCTGCTTGGGTGCCTTCTCTGACATCGGGACCGGGGGATCGCCCTTCTCCTGAATGTCCCCCCGCCTGCTGACCAGCCCCTGTCTCAGGGCGTAGGTTGCCGCCTGCACGCGGTTCTGGAGATGGAGCTTCTCCAGGATGTTGCGCAGGTGGTTCCTGACCGTGTTCTCGCTGATGAAGAGGGCAGAGGCGATCTCCTTGTTCGTGGCTCCGCCGGTCAGGAGCTCGAGCACGTCTCGCTCGCGGCGCGTCAGCTCGCTCTCCTGGCTTCCCCCCTCGGGTCCCGCATGGGCCTGCCGCGCGAACTCGTGGAGGATCTTGGTGGCCGTGGCCCTGGAGATCGGGGCCTCGCCCCTGGAGACCCCGCGGAGCATCTCGAACAGCTCGGCAGGCTTGATGCGCTTCAGGAGGTAGCCCTGGGCGCCGGCCTTGATCGCCTCGAAGAGGTTGTGGTCCTCTTCCGAGACGGTCAGGATGACGATCTTGGCGTAGGGCATCGCCTCCTTGATGCGGCGCGTGGCCTCGAGCCCATCGCACCTGGGCATGTAGACGTCCATGAGGATCACGTCGGGCATGAGCTCTGCGGCCCGCTCGATCGCCTCCTGCCCGTCGCCAGCTTCACCGACCACCTCCATGTCCGGCTGCTGCTCGAGGAGCGCGGCAACGCCATGCCGGAAGAGGGGATGGTCATCAACCAGAAGGATCCGGATGGGCTCCATCGCTTCCTCCTCCAACTCCGGCCGGGAAGACGGCCACCACGGTGGTCCCATGGCCGATACGGCTATCCACCTGCAGCTTTCCCCCTACCCCCTGGGCCCGCTCCCGCATGGTCTGCAGGCCAAACGAGCGCCGTTTGGTCTCCTGGGCCCCTGGATCGAATCCCCTGCCGTCATCAGCCACCCTCACCGTGAGCCATCCCCCTTCACGTTCAAAGGTGATCCGGGCCGATGAGGCCCTGGCATGCCGCCAGATGTTGGCCAGCGCCTCCTGGATGATGCGGATGAGCTGGATCTCCACGTGGGGCGGGAGGTGGGCGGCTGCCGGATCGAGGATCTGGAGCTCCACCTTGATCCCGGTCTGCTGGCTATACTCATGGAGGTATTCCGTCAAGGTCGGGATCAGGCCCAGGGTCCGTGAGACCATCACCCGCAGCCCGAAGATGGCCTGCCGGACATCCTCGTACCCCTTCTCGGCCACGCGGCGGAGCTCGATGAGCTGCCGGGCGACCGTCCCAGCAGACCCCTCTGCCAGGACCGCTTCCGCCTCGCTCGCCTTCAGCACCAGGAATCCCAGAATCTGGGCGATCCCGTCGTGCAGCTCGCGGGCGAGGCGCTCCCGCTCCTCCAGCGTGGCCACCTGCTGCGCCTGCTCGTAGAGCCGGGCATTCTCCAGGGCGATGGCCGCATGATTGGCGAGGCCCGCCAGAAGCTGCAGGGCCGCTGGATCCGGAGTGGTCCCCTCCCGTCGTCCGACCAGCAGGACTCCCAGGATCTTGTCACCCCGCTTGAGCGGCACAGCGGCAGCGGAGCGGAAGTCCCGGCCCCCCAGGAGGGGATCGTGGCCCCACCTGGACTCGATCTCCTGCCCGTCCGCGACGACGGGGCGCCCGGTCCTGAGCACCGCCTCTGCAACTCCGTCACCGGGATCGCCGGCACTTGCCGGGCCTGTCCTGCTGCCTTCACCCTCAACCGCCTTCCAGGAGAGCGTCCCGTTCTCCTGATCACACAGGGCGATGCCGGCCATGTCTGCCTGGAGCAGGCTCCTCGCCTGGGATACGATCAACCCGATCACCCGGTCCGCATCAAGGACGGCTGAGACCTGGGTCCCGATCCTGTACAGGGCCTGCGCCTCCCGGGCCCTCCGGCGCAACGCCTCCTCGCTCGTCGCCAGTTGCTGCTGGCGCTCTTCCAGACGGGCGGCCATCGCGTTGAACGACGCGCTGAGCTGCCCCAGCTCGTCCCTGGACATCACCGGCACCCGACGGCTGAGCTGCCCCCGGGCCACCTCGAGGGTGGCCTCTGCGAGCTGCCGGATCTGCCGGGTGATGCGAGAGAACAGCCGGGTGTTCATCGCGATGAGCAGAATCCCCACCAGGAGGAACCCCAGATAGAAGGCGCTGATCAGGCCCATCCGGCGTTCGCTCTCCTGGATCAGCCGCCCGATCTTCACCTGGTGGATCGCAGCCATGCGCTGTATGTGCTCCATCAGCGCATCGCTGCACCTCTGCACCAGGGCGACATCCTGAGGCGCGACGGTCCGTCCCTGGTGGATCGCATCGAGGATCTTCACGGCGGTACCGCTGAGGATGGCGAAGAGCATCAGGATCTCGTCGTAGCGCTGGATCTCCTCCACCTGCTCGGGGAACGGCGGTTCGCCGCGGTGCAACCTCCCATAGTTCTGGAGGCTCTGTTCAATGTTCGTGATCAGCAGGCGGATGGACTCCGATCCCGTGCTCTGCCCGGAGGCGATCGCCTCCAGGGCCTCTCCCGCGAGCTGGTGGCCGAGCATGTGCAGGGTCTGGAGGGCGTCGACGTGCGAGTGCTGATGGCCGATGGCCTTGGTGCTATCCGAGATGCTCCGGGCGATCAGGAGAGAGATGCCGCCCACCAGCAGCACCAGGATGAAAACGAGGGCCAGACCGAGGCTGATGCGCCTCCACAGGCGCTGTGGGAAGGGCGATGCCTCGCCCCCTGCGCCCCCAGGCCAGTGGAGGGCGCGAGTCACCCTCTCAAAGTTCTCACCCAATGCCGGCGCACCCGCATGAGGCCTATCTCTGGAAGGATGCAACGGAAATGCCGCCCCGCCTGGCCGCTCCGATTCATCTGAACAACGCCCCTGTCGCCCTGATCGGAAGGGCGTCTCAGGGCTGGACCTATGAGTGGTCCTTTGAGTGGTCCTTTCCCCTTGGGACAATGTGTCATTCGAGCGCGCGAGGGCCTGTCGCTGAACGCCAGAATGTCAACGCTCTCTCCTGGGGGCAGACCCTCGTTGCTGAGGGCCGACGCATCCGGACTAGTCCTTTTCGCCTAGCGCATCGGGCGGTCGATGGCTCCGTTGGATCACGCGGAGTCCCCTCAAAAATCCCCGAAAAATGGGCCATTCGGAGTCTTCCCGGGTGTTCAGGGCTCGCGTACGCTCCACGGAAGATTTTCGGATCGACAAACCGGCACGCGGAGGACCGGGTGAGACAGGGGCGAGTATGGGATCCTCCGATGGGCTCAGGGTTCTGAAAGGCCGAGACGCGAGCGGCTCGTGAAGATCGTTGTTCCGGAGGCGGCGCCGACGGGGAGACTGACGGCGCGTAACGGGGGGCTCCCATGAGAGTCGTCACGCGGCATCTGCTGTTCACGGGATTGTTGGTGCTGTTGGCGGCCTGTCTCGCGCGGGAAGCACCGGCGGGGGTCAGCGACCGTCCTCGGGCCGCGGCCCAGGCGCCAGCCGCGGGTCAGGCGCGGCCTGCAGCCGCCGCGCAGGAGTGGCCGGCCCTGCCGCCGCCGACCGCGACCTACGTGGGCGCCCAGGCCTGCGAGGAGTGTCACAAAAAACAGTTCGCGACCTTCAGCCAAACCCAGATGGGCAAGATCTTCCTGAAGAACCCTCGCTCCCCTGCCGAGGCACGGGGCTGCGAAACCTGCCATGGCCCGGGATCGGTCCATGTGGCGGCGGCCAAAGCGGATCGCGGGAAGGGAGTGGGGACCATCGTCTTCCGGAAGGACTCCCCCCTGCCCCTGGTTGAGCGGAACGCAATCTGCCTGAGCTGCCACGAAAAGGGGTTACGGCTCAACTGGCGGGGAAGCCCTCACGAGGGGCGCGGGGTCGCCTGCACGGAGTGCCACCGGGTGATGGTGAACGTCTCGGAGAAGCGCCAGTTCGTGAAGGAGACCGAGATGGAGACCTGCTTCCAGTGCCACCTGATGAGGCGGTCCCAGCTCCAACGCTCCTCCCACATGCCGTACCGGGAAGGGAAGATGACCTGCTCGGATTGCCATAATCCCCACGGGACGGCCACGCCCAAGCTGCTCAGGGCGAACTCGATCAACGAGAACTGCTACAGGTGCCACGCCGAGAAGCGGGGGCCGTTCCTGTGGGAGCATCCCCCGGTCCGGGAGAACTGCCTGAACTGCCACGAGCCGCACGGCTCGAACCACGACAAGCTCCTGAAGGTCGCGCGGCCGCGGGCCTGCCAACGCTGTCACGTGGAGCAGTTCCACCCGACCACGCCGCAGCGGGCGACCTCCCGGTTCGTGTTCAACCGCTCGTGCCAGAACTGCCACTCCCAGATCCACGGGTCCAACCATCCCTCCGGCGTGCGGTTCCAGCGGTAGGGGAGGATGTCCGAGGGCAGACGGGGGCGAGATGCGAGTCAAGGGGGTGACCACATGATGGCGCACAGACGAGGCTGGTGGGGTACAGTGGCGCTGCTGGTGGGTGCAGGCCTCCTGCTCGGCGGGCCGAGCGCGGTGGCGCAGTTGGACCTCCCCGATCACACCGTGAAGGGGGAGGGCGAGTTCGGGGTACGCCAGATCTACGGCTCGCACGGCTCCTCCAAGTTTGAGGAGTACCGTCACATCCCGAGCGGCCTGTTCCTGGACCGCCTGCGGCTGGGCGTGGAGGACAAGGAGCAGCGGCAGTTCTACGAGCTCCGGGTCACGGAGCCGCTTGAGCGGGACCAGAACTACCAGCTCCGCGCGGGGAGGTACGGGAGGTACGCCGTCCAGTTCGAGTGGGACCAGCTCCCTCATGTCTTCAGCAACACAGGGCGGAGCCTCTTCCGTGGCGGCGCGGACGATCTGACCATCCCGAGCCTGGTCCGCAGTACCCTGCAGAGCGCAACCACGCCCACCGCGAACACGGCCACGATCAACACCACGGTGAACGAGAACGCCCAGGGCATCGACCTCCGGTTGCAGCGGAAGACGGCGACCCTCGGGGCCAGCTACACCCCAACGCCCGGGTGGGACGTCCAGTTCAGCTACGGCAATGAGCACCGGGAGGGGACCCGGCCCTTCGGCGCTAACATCCGGACCAACAACACGAGCGGCTTCAATACGGTCGAGCTTCCCGAGCCGACCGACTACCGGACTCACGATGTGCGGGCCCAGGCAGAGTACACGGCGGACAGGTGGTCTGTCGCGGTGGGCTATGTCGGCTCCATCTTCAACGACGACCACACTTCCCTGACGTGGGACAACCCGTTCCGCACGACCGACAGCGCCACCCTCGGCGCGGCCCGAGGGCGCCACGCGTTGCCCCCCGATAACATCGCGCACACCGCGTCCTTGTCCGGCTCCCTCAACGTGGCCCAGGCGACCCGCCTCATGGGCACCATCTCCTACGGCTGGTGGCGGCAGGATGAGCCCTTCCTTCCCAAAACGACCAACAGCCTCCTCTCCCCTTCGGCCCTGCCGGCGGCCAGCCTTGACGGCAAGATCAACACGCTCCTCATGAACTATACGTTGAACACGCGCCTCCACCGCGACGTCTCCCTGACGGCGCGGTACCGGCACTCCCTCCTCGACAACAACACCCCGGAGCGCATCTTTGACGATTACGTGCAGGCCGATTCCAGTGTGGTGACCACCGACCGCCGGAACCTGGCCATCGCCTACACCAATCACAATGCCGGCCTCGATGTGGGGTGGCGCCCGGTCTCCGTGGTCTCCGTCAAGGCGGGCTACGGATTTGAGCGCTTCGACCGGGAGAAAAGGGACGCCAACATCACGAATGAGCATTCCGGGAAGGGTGCTGTGGACGTCACCCCGATCGACTGGCTGCTCCTCCGGGCCTCCTATCTATACTCCCAGAGGCGCTTCGACGAGTACGACCACGAGAAGTTCGTCGGCGAGCACACGTTCCCGTCCGGCGAGCCGGCCGGCACCCTTCCCCAGCACCCGAACCTGCGGAAGTTCGACCTGGCTAACAGGAACCGGAACCGGGTGGAGCTGCTGGGCCAGCTCACCCCCTTCGAGCCCATGACGATCTCGGCCACCTACGGGCTCGGGAAGGATGACTTCAAGGATGTGGGGTTCGGCATCACCAGTGACAATAACTGGAGCGCCGGCCTAGACGTCTTCTACAGGGTGTCCCCCCGCGTCGCGCTCTTCACGAACTACACCCGCGAGGAGTTCAAGTCCAAGATGCGGTCGCGGCAGCGCGGGGGCGCGGCCGGCGACACGGCCGCCAACGACTGGGCGAGCGACATGACCGACATCGTGGACACGGTCGGCGCTGGCGTGGACGTGGGGGTGATCCCGGAGCGCCTGGACCTCACCCTGGCCTACAGCATCGCCGTGGCCACCGGGCAGGTCAGAGCCCGCCCCCTGGGCACGCCTACCGTGTCGGGGTTCACCGCCGAGAACTACCCGGACACCAAGAACCGCCTCCACCAGCTCAAGGCCGCCCTCAAGTATCATCTCGGCGAGAATCTCACCGCCAAGCTGAGCTACACGTTCGAGCGATTCGTGAACAGGGACTTCCAGACCGACATCATGGATCCGTGGATGGGCGCTGTGGACAGTGGTGCCAACAGCTCCATCTTCCTGGGGGCGAGGCAGCCGAGCTACGAGGCCCACTTCGTCGCCCTCTCCCTCAGCTTCAGGTTCTAGCGGTCGCGTGCTGCCGCCCATGACCTTCGCGGCGGGGGGGCTGACCGAAAGGCTGGGCCAGGATGAAGCAGGGCGGGATCCAGGTGCCCCGGCGACGAGGAGGGAGGGCCTGCTCCATGTGCCTCTGGCTCAGGCCAGCCCATCGTCCCGGGAGGGTTAGTCCGTTGGGACTAGTCTTCTCGACCTAGGACACGACCCCTCGCCCCCTCTGCTGGGACCAGGGGGATTCCCTCCAAGAATCCCCGAAAAATGGGCCGTTCGGAGCCTGTCCGGGCTTCCAGGAGTTCTGTAGGTTCTCTTTGTGGAAGACGAACGATGGCTCGCGTCCGGGTGATCATTCATTACCAGACGGCTCTGTTCGCCAGTGGACTGGCCCGCCTCCTCCAGAAGGCCCCTGGGATCTCCATCGCCGGGATGATGGATGACCTCCCGGAGGCGATCCGGATGGTGGAGGAGCTGCAGCCCGAGGTGATCGTGGTGGAGGGCGGAGAAGGCCGGGAGGAAGTGGTTTCCTGCTGCGAGTTTCTCCGGCGGTCACCCAATTCCCGCGTCGTGACCCTCCGCCTCGATCAACCTACCGTGAGGCTCTGCCAGTGTCAGGAGCTGCTCGTGCCGGACGTCCGCGATCTCATCGCGGTCGTCCGGGGGAAAACGCCGTTGCCCGCTCGGAAGTCACGCCCCCCGCCGGCAGCGTGAGCGGTACCGGGGGGATAAACAAGGGAGACAAGGAGAGGGAGGCAAGAGATGAGAAAGAGAGCCGTTCTGTGCTGCCTCGGTCTTGCGGTGGTGGGGGGTGTGCTCCTTCTTCCCGCGCCTTCCGCCTGGGCGGTTCCGTCGTTTGCCCGAGCATATGGCCTGAGCTGTTCCGCGTGCCACAGCGCCTGGCCGGCGCTGACCGCCCAGGGGCGTAAGTTCAAGGAAAACGGCTACACCTTGGAGCGGGGGCAGCCGAAGGACCCGCTGAAGATCACCGACGAGCTGACGCTGCCCAGGACGTTCCCGCTGGCGCTCGTGGTAAAAGCCCGCCCCTTCGATCAGAAGAAGGGCGGGGCGAAAAAACTCCGCGCCCTCCACGAGCTTGAGATCTTCCTGGCGGGGAACGCCTTCAACCACGGCACCTATTTCGGCGAGTTCGAGCTGGAGGACGAGGACGACTTTGAATTTAAGACAGCCGTCGGCGTCCTGGGCTACCACCCCCACCCCCTCCTGAACATTGTGGGTGGCAAAGGTTCCGTCTTCCACGCGGACCCCTACGACTCGCTGGCCGATATGCGGCGGCTCACCCGCAATAGCCGGCAGGCCCTGACCCAGGGCTTTTCCACGAAGGTCCCCCTTGCTGATGAACACCAGATGGTGAGCCTCTATGGCCGGGAGACCGCCTGGAACAAGCTCTTCTACTCGCTGACCTACTCGGCTGATGTCGATGACAACGAAGGCGGAGGCCCAAAAGACGTCTCGGCGCGTCTCGCCCTTGACATCTTCCCGGACCTGACGATCGGGGGGTTCCTTTACACAGGGCGCCAGAACCAGACGTCCGGGGGAGTGACCAAGAAGCTGAACTTCAGCCGCGCCGGCATCGATGCCCAGGTCCAGTTGCTTGGGGACCTGAACCTGTTGGGCGCCTACCTCCGGGGGAAGGACGACATCTTCGCGGGTGGGGATGAGAGAAATAACGCCTGGTACGTCGAGACGTTCTACACGATCAAGAAGGACACCCTGCACGACCTGGGGATCCCCCTCTTCATGGTGGTCCCCCTCGTCCGCCTGGACAGCTACGAGAAGAACGGGAGGGACAAGTTCAACGATCTCACGCTGAACCTGGGCTTCTACCCGTGGCAGAACGTGAAGCTCTTCGTGGAGTATTTCACCAGCCTGGAGCGGCCGGCGGGGGTCGCCACGGATTGGCGGTGGACCGTGCAGCTCGCCGTGGGATTCTAGGGCGAACGGCTAGCAGGGGGCCCAGCTCAAGAGGGGCCCCCTGCCCACTGTTGAAGAGGAAGAGCGTCGGCTTCTGCTCCAAGACTCCGCCACGGCGAGGCCGCGGCGTTGCCCGCCGCCGAGAGAGATGGCCAGGGAGGAATGGACAATGCGTCGGGGAGCCATGCTCGTGGGTGGCCTGGTGTTCACACTCCTGCTGGCGGCCCTCCCCGGGTGGGTCACGGGGCAGCCGGGGAAGGCCATTCTGGAGAAGCACTGCGGGGGCTGCCACCCGCTCGAGCGGGCCGTGAGCAAAGAGCAGTCCGCCGAAGCGTGGGCCGCCACCATCGAGCGGATGCGCAACTTTGGCTCAGATATCAGCCGGCGGCAGGCCCGCGAGCTCGCTCAGTACCTCGCGCAGGCGGCCACCCGCCCGAAGGCGCCGGTGGCCTATGTGGTCAATGAGGACATCCACGAGATCTGGGCGATCGAGATGACCACGCGTCGGATCGTCGCGAAGATCGGGGTCGGCCAGCACCCGCACGGGATCGCCCTGAGCCCTGATGGGCGGTTCGCGTATGTCCCGAACATGGCCTCGAACAATGTCTCGATCATCGACACGGAGCGCAATGTCGTGATCGGCACCCTGGAGGCCGGGAAGAACGCCCACGATGCGGCTGTGACCCCGGATGGGAAGTATACGCTCGTGACCAACCCCAGCGACGGGACGGTCTCCGTCTTCGAGACCGCGGTCCATCCGGGATCTCAGCACGTGCACCACGTCCTGGGGACCATCACGGTCGGCCGGACCCCGCACATCGTGGAGGTGTCCCCTGACGGGCGGACGGCCTGGGTCACGAACATGGACTCGGGGGATCTGTCGATCCTCGACATTGCGGGCCGGCGGGAGATCGCCCGGGTCCCGCTCGGCAAAGGCCCGCACGCCATCGCGGTCAGCCCGGACGGCAAGCGCCTCTGGGTCGGGCTCTACGACGAGGGCCAGGTGGTCGTGATGGAGACAGGGACGCGACAGATCGTGGCGCGGACCCCCGTGGGGCGCAACCCTTATGCCATGGCGTTCGCGCCGGATGGGAAGACGGCCTGGGTCAGTAACGAGGGGAGCGACAGTCTCTCGGTGCTGGATGCCGGCTCGGGCGCTGTGATCGCCGAGGTGACCGGCATCCGTGAGCCCCACGGGCTGGCCTTCGCCCCTGCCGG
>JACPFL010000013.1 GCA_016183025.1 Deltaproteobacteria bacterium
ATACAAGGAGGACATCCGCCCCTTCGACGAGGACTTCGCGAAGATCCTGGCGGTGGAGCCGAAGGTCTACCGCATGCGGGAGGGCTACGGGCCGCCCGGCTTCGAGAACTTCGGCTACATCGCCGAGGACCTGGACGAGGCGGGCCTCGAAAGCCTCGTCATCTACGACGGGGAGGGGCGGCCTGACGGCGTGAGGTACAAGAAGGTCGTGCTGTATGTGAACGAGGTCGTGAAGGCCCATCACAAGATGATCGAGGAGCTACAGGCGGAGATCGCCGTATTGAAGAGGGTAGTGTGCTCGCATCATCCGACAGAGGTAGTGTGCAACGAGAGCCATACGGCAAGGGCGCGGTGAGGGCGCAGGCAAGAAGGCCCACCACGGCGGCGTCCTTACTCCTGTAGCGTGGTCCCGGGCCGGGCCCCCTCACCCCGGGGTGGCGCTCCTCAGTTGTGCACGCTCTCGACGAACCAGTCGATCGGGAGGTCGCGCCCGAGCCCCTTCGCCCGGGCCAGCTCGTAGACCTTGGCGGCCACCGCGGCGAACTGGATGCCGATCCCGATCGAGTTCAGGAAGCAGGTGATCTGGCGCGGGCTGGTCCGTCCCGTGGCCTTCCCGTTCACGAGCTCCCCCAGTTCCGCGAGCTGCGCCCAGCCCAGCCCCGCCCCCCAGTCCACCTCGTGCGCGGCCGCCGGCGGCTGCTTCCCCTGCTGCAGGTCGATCAGGATGGGCACGGGGTCGTGGACCTCGATCCGGCGGTCGCCCAACTCGGGTCCCAGCTCGTAGTGCTTCACGCAGCCGACGAAGGCCCCGTCCTCCACCCACTCGGCCTTGAGCACCGGCTCGATGGCGTCCGTGGCCGCGACGACGATGTCGGCGCCGCGCACCACCTCCTCCGCCTGGTCCAGGGCCCGCACCTCGATCCCCCGCCTCCGCGCCCACTCCTCGGCGAAGGCCCGGCGACGGTCGGCATTGGGGCTGTACACCTTGACCAACTGTACGGGGCGGACCGCGCAGATGGCGTCCAGGTGGGCCCCCGCCTGCCAGCCCGAGCCGAGGAGCCCCAGGACGCGGGCGTCCTGGCGGGACAGGTGCCGGGCGGCGATGGCGCAGCTCGCGCCCACGCGCATCTTCTGGATGTAGCCGTCGGGGATGATCCCCAGGAGCTCGGCGTTCCTCGCGCTGAAGAGGAGGATCAGCCCGAGCCACCGGTTCCCCGGCAGCACGGGCATCTTGTCCTTCCGGATGAACCCGGCGACCTTCTTCCAGCGGATGTGGTCCGAGCAGAGCCGGAGCGCCGCCACCTGGAGACCGGGCACCGCCCCGGCCATGGTCTTGAAGACGTAGTACGTCTCGGGGTCCGGGGTCGGCATGTACATGTCGGAGCGCGGCCGGTTGATCGCGCGCCCCTCGCCCATCTCCCGGTAGGCGACCTCGAGGGCCTCCAGGCAGGCCTCTGCGGTCAGGAGCTGCTCGATCTCCTCGTTGGTGAGGATCAGCATGGATGACCTCCTCCCCTCAGATCTTGCGCTCGCGCCGGAGGGCGAGCAGGACCGTGTAGGCGTCCCCGGGACGGCGCTGCGGCTCGCCCAGCACGTCGGGGGGTAGCTCCCGGCTGTAGAGGATGTTGACGACGAACTTCGGGTCGGACGGCGGCTCCCCCCGAGGCCCCTTGTGCAGGATCGCGGGCTTCCGCTTCTGCAGGTCGAAGGGTTTGCCATCGACCGTGCCCCGGACGATGAGGTAGACCGACTGGGCGGCCCCCTCCTCGCAGACAGCGAAGCCTTTCTGCAGCCTATAGACCATGGCCATGGCTCTCCTCCGACGGCGGGCCGCCGGTGACGCCCTGCGCGCGGAGCCGCGCCAGCTCCGCTGGGGTCGCCCCGAGCAGCTCGCGGAGCACCTCGTCCGTGTGCTCGCCGAGCAGGGGGGGGTGGCGGCGGATGGAGGCGGGGGTCTCGGAGAACTTGAGAGGGATGCCGGCCATGCGCAGGCGGCCGATGGAGGGGTGGGGGATCTCCACGAGCATCTGCCGGTGCCGGACCTGGGCGTCGGCGAAGACCTGGTCGATGGTGTGCACAGGGCCGCAGGGGACACCGGCCGTGGTCAGCGCTGCCAGCCAGTGGGCGCTCGTCTCCTGGGCGAAGCGCTCCTGGATCACGGCCATGAGGGGTTCGCGGTGCTCGACCCGGCGGGCGTTGGTCAGGAAGCGCGGGTCCTCGGTGAGCGCCTCAAGCCCCGTGACCTGGCAGAAGTCGCGCCAGAGGCTGTCGTTCCCCACGCCGAGGATGATGTGTCCGTCCTTCGTGCGCACGGTCTGGTAGGGGGCGATGTTGGGGTGGGCGTTCCCCCAGCGCCCGGGCACCTCGCCCGACACCAGGTAGTGCATCCCCCAGTTGATGAGCCAGCCCACCTGGGCCTCCAGCAGCGAGGTGTCCACCCGCTGCCCCCGCCCGGTCCGCTCGCGGAGCAGCAGCGCGGCCAGGATCCCGCTGGCCAGGAACAGCCCCGCCGTGATGTCCACGATGGCCACACCCACCTTGGTGGGCTCGCCGTCAGGCTGCCCGGTGATGCTCATGATCCCGCCGTAGCCCTGGATGATCAGGTCGTACCCCGGGCGGTCCCGCATCGGGCCGTCGGGGCCGAACCCGGAGATGGCTGCGTAGACCAGACGGGGGTTCACCTGCTGGAGGACCTCATAGCCCAGGCCGAGCCGCTCCATGGTGCCCGGGCGGAAGTTCTCGAGCACCACATCACAGCAGGCCGCCAGCCGCCGGAAGAGGTCTCGCCCCTCGGCGGCCTTGAGGTCCAGGGCCACGCTGCGCTTGTTGCGGTTGATGGCGAGGTAGTAGGCGCTCTCCCCGTCAGCGAAGGGGGGGCCCCAGGCTCGGGTGTCGTCGCCGATGCCCGGCTGCTCGATCTTCAGGACCTCGGCGCCCAGGTCCCCCAGGAGCATGGAGCAGTATGGGCCGGCCAGCACCCGCGAGACATCCAGGACCCTGATCCCTGCCAGGGGCTGCACCATGCTCCGGCCTCCTCCGCTACTCGATCCGGCTGATCCGTCCTTCGACGGCCGGCCCGATCGTCTTCCGGGACTGCAGCACGGCGATGATGGCGTCCGTGAGCGAGGGCGCGCTTTCGGGCCGCAGCAGCAGGCGCGCGCCGGCGAACATCGCATACTTGTCCCCGCCCCGGTACATGAAGTCGTTCAGCGCCACCGTGTATCGCCGCTGGGGGTCCAGCAGGTGTCCCCCGACTTCCACCCGCAGGATACGCCGCCCCGGCGGGCGGCGCGGATCGACACTGAAACGGAGTCCGGAGACCTGGGGGAAGCGGCCGGCCGCGTGCTCGACCTCCGCCACCCCGTGCTCCAGGGCCCGGAGCAGGGTTGCGCCATCCATCTCCGCCTTGACGACGAGGTTCAGGAAGGGGAGGAGGTCCAGGACGTCGCGCCGGGTCACCGGTCCAGGGGGCAGCACGCGGTCCGTCCGGATCCCCCCGCCGTTCATGATCGCGACCTCGGCGCCCACCGCCTCACGCATGATGTCGGCGATGAGGTCACCCACGTTGCGCTCGCGCGTGCGGAGGGTCGC
>JACPFL010000287.1 GCA_016183025.1 Deltaproteobacteria bacterium
GGGTTCCGGATTTTGCAATGCCTGAAGCGATCTGAAGGACTGCGCCGCGCCCGCGGCGCCTTGACATGCTGCGCGCCTTGACATGCTGGGGGGTGCGTGCTAGCTGGCAGGTGAAGGCGCAGGAACAGACAGCCAGCTACAATGACGAGCAGACGGCGATGAGCAGCGGGAGGGCCCGGCACGGTGGGGTCGAGGCGGGGATGATCCCCGTAGCGGAGGCGCGCGAGCGGATCCTGGCGCAGGTCGTGCCCCTCCGAGAGGTGGAGGAGACCCCCGTCGCCGTCGCCCTCGGGCGGGTGCTCGCCACGGATGTCCTGGCCCCGTTCGATGTGCCGCCCAATGACAACTCCGCGGTTGATGGCTATGCCCTGAACGGTGATGACCTGTCACCGACCGCCCCGGCCCGGCTCCGGGTCATTGCCGACCTGCCGGCCGGCTCGGTCTTCGAAGGCGTGCTCCGCCGGGGCGAGGCGATCCGGATCATGACCGGCGCCCCGATGCCGCAGGGGGCCGATACGGTGATCCCGCAGGAGCTGGTCTCCCGGGATGGCGAGTTCGTCGTCATCCCCGCGAGGATCCCGCGGGGCATCAACGTGCGGAGCCAGGGGGAGGACATCACGAAGGGGATGCTCCTGGTCGAGGCTGGCACCCTGCTCCGGCCCCAGGAGATGGGGCTCCTCTCCTCACAGGGCCTTGCCCGGATCCCTGTGACGCGACGGCCGCGGGTGGCGCTCCTCTCTACGGGGGACGAGGTGGCCGAGCCGGGCGGGGAGCGTCGGCCGGGCCAGATCTACGACAGCAACCGGATCTCCCTGACCGGCCTGTGCGGGCAGCTCGGGTGCGAGGTGATCGACCTGGGGATTGCCCGCGACGTGAAGGAGGAGCTGCGCGCCCGGCTCCTCCAGGCGAGTGAGGTGGGGGACGTGGTGCTGACCTCGGGCGGCGTTTCCGTGGGCGTGTACGACCTGGTCAAGGAGGTCCTGACCGAGATCGGCGGCATCGACTTCTGGCAGGTGAACATGACGCCCGGCCGGCCGCTGGCGCCGGGCAAGATCGGCAAGGCGTACTTCTACGGGCTCCCTGGCAATCCGGTGGCTTCGATGGTCACGTTTCTGCTGTTCGTCCGCCCGGCCCTGTGGAAGCTCATGGGGCGCAAGGAGCTGGAGGTCCCCCGGTTCCGGGCCACCGCGAAGTGCGACATCGGGAAGAAGGCCGGGCGGCGGGAGTTCAAGCGCGGGATCCTGCGCTTCGAGCGCGGGGCCTGGGAGGTGGAGACCACCGGCCCACAGGGCTCGGGGATCCTCCGCTCCATGGTCCTCGGCAACTGCCTGATCATCCTCGAGGAGGGCCAGCCGCCGGTGAAGGCCGGGGAAGAGGTCTGGGTCGAGCCCTTCGTGCCCTTCTAGTCGCGCCACAAGGCTTGATTTGGTCCCAGGCTGGCCGTTACACTGGTAAGGCCTGCCCGGGCAGGCCCCGCGAGCGCGCTCTCCACAGGAGGTCTCCTGATGACGGCAGAACGGATCACGGTGGAGCTTATCGACCAGATCAAGCCTGCGGTCTTTGAGCTGGCGACCGGCTATGCCCGGCGGCTCCGGGAGTGCCGGTACGCCGACATCCGGGTCGAGGTGGGCGAGGGGCAGGGGGCGTCCGCCGAGAACGGCCACAGCAAGGCGAGCTCCAGCGACTACGGTTTCTCGTTCGGGATCCGGATCCTGGCCGGCAAGCAGGTCGCGGCCCCCGGGTACTTCGGCCAGTCTCTGGGGCTGGCGGACCTGCCGGCCCTGCCCAAGCTCCTCCGCGAGGGGCTGCGCCACGCCCACAAACGGGCCCTGGCCAATGCCGAGCGGAAGCTCAAGACGCGCGAGCAGTTCGGCCCGCTCGGGGAATCCATCTACAGCAGCCACCTGGCCCCGGTGCAGGTCTGCCAGGACGTCGTCCCCGCCGAATACCAGATCGATCCGCGCAGCGTGCCCCTGGACGAGATCGTGCGCTACACGGCCGACGTCTCAAAGGCCGTGGCGGCGGTGGACGGGCAGGTCCGCTACAACTACACCAACGCCTTCACCACCCTGACCCGCATCCTGTTCTGCAGCTCCGAGGGGGCCAGCATCGACCAGAGCTTCGCCCTCACCCAGGGGCTCCTCTACGTCGTGGCCCAGAGCGACGAGGCCACAGAGGAGATCTACGACTACGTCGGGCACCAGCGGGGGTGGGAGGTCATCACCCGGGGGAGCGACGAGGAGTTCATCCGGCACCCCGACTTCCGCGCCTTCGCCCTGGATCTGGCCCGCGAGGCGGTGGAGATCGCCCGCGCCAAGCCGCTGAAGGCGACGGAGGAGGAGGTGGTGGTCGTCACCGACCCCCACTTCAACACCCTGAAGGTGCACGAGATCGTGGGGCATCCGGTGGAGCTCGACCGGGCCCTGAAGATGGAGGCGGCCTACGCGGGCCGGACCTGGCTCCTCCGGGACCTGGAGGAGCACCAGATCGGCAAGCAGGTGGCCTCCCCGCTGGTCTCGGCCTTCTCCGATCCCGCGCTGCCGGGGTACGGGCACTACACGTATGACGACGAGGGGGTCCGGGCGCGGCGCGTGGTCCACATCGACCGGGGCGTCTTCAAGGGGTTCATGAACAGCCGGCAGACCGCGGCGATCCTGGGCGAGGAGCCCAACGGCTCCTTCAAGTCGATCGATGCCTCCTATGTCCCGCTCATCCGGATGTCCAACACGGTCTTCGGGCCCGGCGGGACCCCTCCGGGGCAGATCATCGGGGAGGTCGAGCACGGCTATTACGTCTGCGGCCACCGCATCCCCTCGATCGCGGAATCGCGCGAGAACTTCCGCATCTCGGCGCGCAAGGTCTACGAGGTCCGCAATGGGAAGCTCGGGCAGCTCTTCCGGGACGGCGGGATCATGGCCGACAGCCGCGACTACCTGATGAAGGTGGACGCGGTGGGCAACGACTTCCGCCTCTACCCGATCCCGAACTGCGGCAAGGGGCAGCCGATGCAGACAAAGCGGCTGGGCAACGGCGGCCCCACCATGCGTAGCCGGGCCCGGCTGACCGGGGCGTAGGCCCTGGCGGCTGACGCCCGCCGTCAGACGGCGACGATCCGAGGAGCACAGAGACCATGATGACCACGGCACAGCTCAAGAAGGCCGTCGAAGAGGCGCTGAGCTACCTCCGGACCCTGCCGGACGTGAAGGAGGCCGAGGTCTTCGCCTCGGCCAACGGCAATCTCCTGTCCCGCCTCAACTACACCTCCCACATCCCCTCCAACGGAGTGGAGGAGCCCAAGTCCACGGAGGCCTAC
>JACPFL010000060.1 GCA_016183025.1 Deltaproteobacteria bacterium
CCCAGGAGAACCACGGGGGGTCGCTCAGAATTCTCGCGTCGTGGAAGGGAGTTACCTCACCACTCCGCTGCGCTGACTCGTCCATACGCCGAGTCGAAGTGGCGAGATCCGCCAGCCGATGGCGGAACACGCCAAAACTGACCGAAATCCGATCCATACCCAGGGACGAGGCCTGAAAGAGAGGGGGCTCAGCTCCGGGTGACCGTCTGCCGGGCCCGGCTCAGCGGTCAGCGCAGATGGTAGGCCCGAACCCGGTCTTCGAACGTCTTCCGGGGCATCCCCAACAGCCGGGCCCCCTGGCTGATGTTGCCGCCGCCGCGGGCCAGGGCCTGGCGCACGAGATCGCGCTCCAGATCGCGCAGGGAGAGCCCCTCCGGAGGCAGCGCGAAGAGGGGAAGCCCCTGGGCCGGCACGAGGGCCTGGCGAACCTCCTGGGGGAGGTGCTCGGGGGTGATCACCTTCTCGTCGCAGAGCGCGATGGCGCTCTCGATGCTCGCCTCGAGCTGGCGCACGTTGCCCGGCCAGGCGTACCGCATCAGGAGCTGCAGCGCCTCAGGGGCGATCCCCTCGATGGGCTTGCCGGTCTCCCGCCGGTACTTCTCGATGAAGTGAGTGGCCAGCAGCGGGATATCGGTCAACCGCTCCCGGAGCGGGGGGAGGACGATGGCCACGACGTTCAGGCGGTAGTAGAGATCCTCCCGGAACCGCCCCTGCTGCATCTCGTGATGGAGGTCCCGGTTCGTGGCGGCGATGATCCGGACATCCACCTTGACGTCCTCGCGCCCGCCCACCCGTCGCAGCTCGCGCTCCTGGAGCACCCGGAGGATCTTGGCCTGCATCCCGACGCTCATCTCGACGATCTCATCCAGGAAGAGCGTCCCGCCAGCCGTGGACTCGATCAGCCCGATCCGCCGCGTATAGGCGCCGGTGAAGGCCCCCTTCTCGTACCCGAAGAGCTCCGACTCCAGCAGCGGCTCCGGGATGGCGGCGCAGCTGATGGCCGAGAACGGCTTGTCCCGCCGGCGGCCGTTGAAGTGGATGGCCCGGGCCACCAGCTCCTTGCCCGTGCCCGACTCCCCGCAGATCAGGACCGTGGAGTCCGTCCGGGCCACCTTCGCGATGATCCGGAACACCTCCTGCATCTTGCCGTGCTGGCCGAGCAGGTTCTCGAAGCTGAAGCGCTCTTTGAGCTGCTGGTGGAGGTGCCGGTTCTCCCGCACCAGGGCGATCCGTTCGAACGCCCGTCCGACGGTGATCAGGAGCTCGTCCGTCTCCAGGGGCTTGGTCAGGTAGTCGAAGGCCCCCTGGCGCATCGCCTCCACGGCGGAGTCGATCGTCCCGTGGGCCGTCATGATGATGACGCAGTTGTAGGGGTTCTCCTGCACGAGCTCCCGCAGCAGGGCCATGCCGTCGACGTCGGGCATCCGGAGGTCGGTCAGGACCAGGTCGAAGGGGGACTTGCGGCAGAGCTGCAGGACCTCCCGCCCCGACGCGGCGCACTCCACGTCGTACCCCTCAGCCTCGAGGATGACCTTCAGGATGTCGCGCTGCGACTTCTCGTCGTCGACGACGAGGACGCTCCCCCTCATGCGGCCTCCGCCGGGACCCGAAGGGTCAGGGTGATCTGCGTCCCCTGCCCCAGGACGCTCTCCACCTCCACCTGCCCCCCGTGCTCCTCGACGACCCGTCGGGTCAGGGCCAGGCCCAGGCCGATCCCCGCCTCCTTCGTGCTGAAGTAGGGCTCGAAGATCAGGGGGAGGTGCTCCTGCGCGATCCCGCAGCCGGTGTCCCGGAAGGCGATGTGGAGCCAGCCGGGCCCCGCCCGGAGGCCGATGCGGAGCTCCCCTCCGCCCGGCATGGCCTGGATGGCGTTGGCCACCACGTTCATGAAACACGCCTTGAGCTGCTGGCCGTCCACCCTGGCCGGCGGCAGCTCCGGGGCGACATCCAGGGTCACCACGATCCCCTGCCCCTCCGCCTTCTGTTCGGCCAGCGCCACGACCTCCTTGAGGAGATCGCCCACGGCGCAGGGCCGAAGGGCGAGCCGGCGGGGCTTGCCGTAGCTCAGGAAGTTCTCCACCATCCCGTTCAGCCGGTGGATCTCGCCCTTGATGTTGGTGATGAGCGCCACGTAGGTCTCCCGGTCCTCGGGGGCCGCCGGGCCGAAGCGTGCCCGCAGGTGGTCGATGGACAGGTTGATGAAGTTCAGGGGGTTGCGGATCTCGTGCGCGATGCCGCTGGCGAGCTGGCCCAGCGCCGAGAAGTGCTCGGCCTTGCGCAGGCGCTCCTCGAGCTCCTGCTTGGCCTGGAGGTTGCGCACCATCTCGTTGAAGCTCCGGGTTAGCTCCCCGATCTCGTCCTGGCGGTCCTCCGGCAGCGTCTGGCTGAGATCCCCCGCGGCCACCTTCCTGGCCGCCAGCACCACATCGTCGATGGGACGGGTGTAACGGCGGGAGAGGAAGACCGAGGCCATCATCCCGATCCCGAAGACCCCCAGCGTGACCAGGAGCCGGCGGACCCGGCTCCTGGCGAAGAGCTGGTCGAAGTCGTCAACGAGCATGATGATGTGGGCGTACCCCAGGGGCTCGTCCCCCATGACGATCGGGACGATCAGGTTGTGGGTCCGCTGAACCCCGTCGGAGGCCTCCTGGCCGAACTTCGCCGTGATCATGAGGTTGCGCTCCCGACCGCGGTCCAGGCCCGGGGCCTTGGCGCCCACCCGCGTGGGGTTCGAGCTGGCGATGACCTCCTCCTCGTTGCTGACGATGGAGAGCTCCTTGATCCCCCGCTTCTTCAGGTTCGCCACGTAATCCCGGAGCCGGTCCTCGTCGGAGAGGCCCGCGAGCTGCTCGACGCTGATCTGGATGGCGGTGGACAGGGCCTGAGTGCGGCGCTCGATCTGGGACAGGACCTGCTTCTCGCTGCGGGTGCCCAGGTAGGCCAGCGAGGCCAGCGACAGGAGCAGCAGGGCGAGCATCATGAGGAGCAGGCGGTTCCGGAGGGTGAGGTGGAGGGGCGGCAGCTTCATCGAACGAACCTCCCCGCCGCGGGCCCGGCAGCCCCGGGACGGGAAGGCTCCTGCGCCGCGGCGTCCAGCTCGAATTATAACACAGGGGGCGACAGGCCGAGGGGGGCTAGCGGCCCCTCTTGTGCTCCTCGAACCACTTCCGCAGGAACTCGGCGGCGATCTCGCGGCCCCCGATGCCGAAGGCGAGGGCCGCCGCCAGGCAGACGGCGCCGAACAGGAGGACGAACGCGGCCAGGACCATCTCGGTGGCGATCCCCAGCTGCTCCATCGCCATGCCGACGGCGAAGACGACGATGGCGTACTTGGCGACCTTGCCGAAGTTCTCGGCCTGGACGATCTTGGCGTTGGAGCAGGCCGTCTGGACCGCCGTCGCGAAGAAGTTGGCGAAGAGCAGGCCGAGGATGAGCACGACGACCGCCGCAACCGGCAGGCCGAGGGCGTTCAGGGCCGTGACCATCACGAGCAGGACCAGGAGCCAATAGATCAGCAGCCCTATCAGCTCCGAGGGCGACTGCCGGATGGCGCCCTTCTCCAGGACCTCCTTGATCCCGGACTTCTCCGCGGCCTGCTCGAAGTGGATCCAGGCCAGCAGCTTCACCGTGGCGAGCTGGACGAGCTTGGCGAAAAAGTAGCCCGCGATCACGATGACGCCGGCGGCAAAGATGTTGGGGAGGAAGTTGGCGAGCTTCGTCAGGAAGGCCTGCCAGGGGGCGACGACCGTCGCGAGGATGTCCATGGTGCTCCCACCGCCCCCCGTCCCTCCGCCCCCCCTGCGGCGCGGCCGCGCCGCAGGGGCCTGGCCGGGGCTGGGGGACGGGGTCGGGAGGGTTACCGCAGGCCGTACAGCCGGGCCGCGTTGTCGCTCAGGATCTTCTGTCTCAGGCCTTCCGGCAGGTCGGCCCGCGCCCGGAACTCGTGCACGACGTCCATGTTGCGATCGCCGTGGGGATAGTCGGAGCCGAAGATCAGGGTATCCTCGCCCACGGCCTCCGCGATGTGCGTGAGCCAGGGCTCGTCCAGCTCACAGGAGAAGAAGCAGCGTCCGCTGCGCAGGTACTCCCCGGGGGCCCGTTTCAGGTGGGGCAGCTCCTCCCGGCCGTAGATCTTCGCCGGGCGCTCCCGGTAGTGGCCCTTCTCGTAGTGCTCGTCCATCCACCAGCTCCAGTAGGGCACCCACCCGGCGCCGGTCTCCAGGAAGGCGAACCGGACGCGGGGCAGGCGCTCCAGGATCCCCCCGCCGATCAAGGTGAGCATCCCGACCATCAGGTTGAACGGCATGGCCACGACATGGCTGTAGAACCAGTGGGTGAACCGCTCCTGGGCCGGCGTGTCGTACACCCCCGTGACCGCATGGATCCCCAGGGCCGTGCCGAGCCGGTCAGCCTCCTCAAAGAACGGGTAGAAGGCCGGGTCGTCCAGATTTCGCTCTCCCACGGTTCCGGGGATCACCGCCCCCAGCATCCCGAGCTCCGTGACGGCCCGCCGGAGCTCCCGGGCGGCCTCCGCCGGGTCCTGGAGCGGCACGGCCGCCACAGCTTTCAGCCGGTCAGGGTAGCGCGCGCAGCGCTCCGCGACGTAGTCGTTGTAGGCCCGGCACAGGGTCGCGGCCAGCCCGGCGTCCTCGAGGAAGGGCGCAAGGAAGAGCGTGGTCGGGTAGATGACCTGGACGTCGATCCCCTCCGCGTCCATGTCCCGGATCCGGGCCTCCACGTCGCTCAGGTCGAAGTCGTTCCCGCCCCGGCGTCCCGCGTAAGGCATGAAGCCGTTTGGGGCGCCCGGCCCGCGTCCTTCCGGCCGGGGAACGAGCTTGCCCTCGATCAGCCAGAACCGGTAGCCCGTCTCGTGGGTCACGATCCGTGGCCGCCAGCGCGGCTCGAGGCTGGCGAAGACTTTCTCGGATTCACTCACGTGCGCATCGGCATCGATCACCATCGCTCGCCTCTCCGGCGTTCCCCGCGGAACGCCTCTGGGTCCCCCTCGAAGCCCTGCGCCGTCGCCGCGCCCAGGTACGCCCTACATATGCCACGGCTCCGGGGTTGTCAAGGCCGCGGCCCCTCGCGGCGCTTGACACCCGCGACAATCTCGGCGATTCTCTCCTCCGTTTGCGACGGTCGTTCGCCGAACGATGAGGGTGCACGGCGCCCGCGGGGGATCACGGGGCGCCTGGGCGGGAGGAGAGAGCATGGGTCGCGTCCGTGTGGTCGATGCCGACTCGCATGTCGAGGAGCCGCTGGAGGCCTGGGAACACCTGGATCCCCGGTACGAGGCCCGCAAGCCGTTCCCGCTCACGGCGGAGAACCGCCCCTTCCTCTGCAACCTCAACGCCTTCTGGTACATCGACGGCCGCGTCTACCCCAAGCCGGTGGGCCAAGGGGCCACCGTGTACGGCACCCCGCTCACGCAGGCGCGGGCGGCCCGGAAGGCCTTCTCCCTGGGGAGCCAAGGGCTGACGGACGTGCAGGCCCGGCTGGCGGACATGGACAAGGCCGGGGAGGACGTCCAGGTCATCTTCCCCACCGTGTTCCTCGAGCCCCTGACCGAGGATGCCGCCTTCGAGGCGGCGCTCATGGCCAGCTACAACACGTGGATGGCCGAAGTCTGCAAGCAGCGCCCGGACCGCCTCAAATGGGCCGCCGTGATGCCGCTCCGCACGATGCCCCGGGCGATCGAAGAGCTGCGTCGGGCCCGGGAGCTCGGGGCGGTGGCCGCGGCGCTGTACGGGACGGTGGGGGAGGCGCTCCTCGATCTTCCCGACCTGGACCCGTTCTACGCCGAGGCCGAGCAGCTCGGCCTGCCCCTCTGCGTGCACACCGGCTGGAGCCACCCGGGCATCACGCGCAGTTTCACGAGCCTGTATGGCTCCCTGGTGGCCGGGTTCACGCTCCCCGTGCTCATGGGGTTCTTCGCCCTGCTCGGGGGTGGGGTCCTCGACCGCTTTCCCCGGCTCAGGCTCGCCTTCCTGGAGGCCGGCGTCGAGTGGGTCCCCTACGTCGTCCAGCGCATGGACCACTACTTCCACTCCGAGCGGGCCAACGGCCGCCCGATCCCCCGCCGGACGGCCAGCGAGTATCTCCGGGAGTGCGAGATCTACTTCACCTGCGAGGCGGAGGAGCGCCACCTCCCCCAGGTCCTGGCCTTCGTGGGGGAGGGGCGGGTCATGATCTCGGCCGACATGCCCCACGCCGAGGCGCGCGGGGGGGCCGTGGGGGAAATTCAGGAGCGCACCGACCTCAGCGAGCGCCAGAAGGCGTTGATCCTCGGGGAGAACGCGAGCCGCTTCTACCGGATCTGAGGCTCCGGCCCTTCAAGATCCGGCTTGATCCCTTCGAACCTGGCGCTCCAGATCTTCCCCCTCACCGCCCGCGCGAGCGCCGCGACCTCCCTGCCCCCCTCGGTCACCCCGCAGGCGGACTCCCCGAGCAGCCCCTGGAGCTGGCCGACGTCGTAGACGACCCGGGACGTCACCCGCACCCCGCGGAGCCCTGCGGCTTCCAGCCCCTGCACGTACGCGGCCTCGCTGATCGCGCCCGCCAGGCACCGGGTCCAGGCATCACGGCTCTCCCGGATCGGGGCCGGAAGCTCCTCGGCCACGATGTCAGCGATGGAGATCCGCCCCCCCGGCCTCAGGACTCGGGCAATCTCGCGGAACACCGCCGGCTTGTCGGGGCTGAGGTTGATCACACAGTTCGAGATCACCCAGTCCACCGAGCCGTCCTCCACCGGCATCCGCTCGGCTTCCCCGAGCCGGAACTCGACGTTGGCGGCCCCGGCCTCCCGCGTGTTCTGGCGGGCGCGTTCGATCATCTCCGGCGTCATGT
>JACPFL010000061.1 GCA_016183025.1 Deltaproteobacteria bacterium
CAGAGGGTGGCAGAGGCGGTGGCCATCTCCTCGGTGTTAAACGCGGCCCCCGGGCGGCCGTGCCGGTCCACGCCGATGAGCCCGCAGCGGACCCCGTACTCCCCCGCGAGGTCCACAGCCTTCTCGGCGGCCTCCTGCGCGCTCAGCCGTTCCATCCAGTCCACGGCGAGACGGGCCAGCCCGAGGCGGATGATCCCCTCGCCATGTCCGGTGGCCGAGGCCGCCCCCCAACGGGCCGCGTAGCTGCCCGCGCCGATGATCGCGCTGTCCCCGACGCGTCCTGCCAGCTTCAGCCAGAGCCCTCCCGTGGAGGTGGCCACAGCGAGGTGGCCGGCCCGGTCGATCGCCACAGCCCCGACGGTCCCTGCACCCTCTTCCAGGACGGCCTGGAGCGCCCGCAGCCGCGGCAGGTAGCGGATCTCCGGGACCTCACCCCCTCCGGCCTCCCGGATCTGACACCGCAGCTCAGCCCATCGTGCCCGGCGCTCCGGGGTCACGGGGTCATATGGCGGGAGCCCCCATCGTCGGGCCAGCCGGACGGCACTCGGGCCGCAGAGCAGGGCGTGGTCGGTCTGCTCGAGCACCAGCCGCGCCAGCCTAACCGGATGGCGCACCTCCGAGACCACGCCGACCCCGGCCCCGCCTTGCTCCCCCTCCATCACGGAGGCGTCCATCTCCACCGTCCCCTCCCAGGTCAGGACCGATCCGGTCCCCGCATTGAACGAAGGGAGGTCCTCGAGCAGCTCCACGGCCTCCACCACCGCGTCGAGCGCGGACCCGCCGGCTCGGAGGCACTGCAGCCCGCACTCCGCCGCCAGGGCGAGCCCCTGGCGCCGAGGCTCACGCTGGGCAGGGTCGGGGCGGCCGGCCCCGCCGTGGACGATGATCCCCGGCACGCGGGAGACTCAGGAGGGCACGGTCCGGGCGGTCAGCAGAACCACGGCCAGCCCCAGGACGAGGACCCCGGCATTGAGCTGGACCGAGCGACGATGGAGCTGCGCGAACCGGACCCGCAGGGGGTGGTCCTCGGGCGGCGGTGACCCGAGGGCCGCGATCTGCTGCTGGACACCCTCGGCCTTCGGCAGCAAAACGTACCCGGCGTAGAGGGTCCCGGCCAGCATCAGCCCCAGCAGGATCAGGCGGAGCAGGGCTGCGCGACCGACCCACTCACCGAGGCCGACCGCGAACACCCCGGTCGCGAGGGCCACCACACCGCAGATCACCCCGAGGCCGTAGTACTTGGGAAACATCGCCCCCACCGCCTTCCCCGCCTCTTCCCGGGGGAGCACCCGGAACGCTGTGGGCGCAGCCACAAAGGAGAAGAAGCAGATGCTCCCGACCCAGACGCCGACAGCGAGCAGGTAGAGGAACCGGACGACGACCATGGCGTGGGCTCCTTTCTCTCAGGCGCGGCGGGCCTTCACGATCAGGTGGCTGCGCATGGTGAGGGCACGGCCCCCGCCGGCGAGGTAGCGCGTGTACCCCTGCCAGCGGCCGTCCTGCTGCCACTTCTCCCAGAGCCGCCCCATCCCCCGGCAGAACGCCTCGGCCTCGGGCTGGTCCGCGAAGCGCACGACCTCCCGCTCCAGCGCCAACGACTCCGGGAGGAAGCCTGCCGCGCTGAGCGCGGCCTCCATCCCGGCCTCGGTGTAGGCGAACCGTGAGGGCACCCCCGTCTCGATCCACTGGTCGCGGTGGAAGGCCGAGAAGGCCAGGACCCCGCCGGGGGGCAGGGCCTCGGCGGCCCGAGCGATGATGGCGTCGGACATGCAGAGGTTCGCCACCACCAGGTCTGGCGCGCCCCCGAGGAGTGCGACGTAGTCCGTCTTCTCCGCATCGGCCACCACGAACCGGAGCTGCGTCAGCCCCGCGGCCTGCGCTCGGGCTTCTGCCGCGGCGATCGCGTCGGGGGCCCAGTCGATCCCCATGACCCGTCCGGCATGCGGCGCCAGGGCGAGGGCCAGCCGGCCCGTCCCGCACCCCACGTCCAGCACGGTCTTGCCCGAGAGATCCTCGCCCAAGATCAGCTCGAGGAGAGTGGGGCTGAGACCCCCATGCTCGCGGCGGCCCCGGTCGTCGGCGGGCGTGAGGTCGCTGATACGGTAGCGCCAGGCGGGTGGGGCCCCCACGGTCAGTTGAGCCGGCTGCGCTCGGCGCCCCCGTCTTTCTGGCTTGAGAGCCGGAGCAAGGTCTCCAGCACGCTGGAGGTCACCAGGCGGAGCCGATCCTCGACATCCAGCGCCTCGAGGATCTTCTGCCGACTCTCGGCCTCCGGCACCACGATGGAGGCGATGCGGTCCAGCATGGCCCCCGGATCGCCGGCGGCCGAGACAATGTTCAGCAACTGATCCTCGGAGCGCTGAATCTCCGTGAGCAGCCGCAGGAAGCGGTCCGGGAGCTGCCGGGCCCTGACGATCCGGTAGAGCTTGTCGCTCGGCAGCTCCTCCTCGATGGCGACCCTGGCGAACCCCCTCAGGAGGATGTTGTAGCGACCATCGGGGAGGCGCTCGTCGTTGACGATCTCCCCGGCCCCGGCGACCTGGTACACGGGGGGCGCCCCGTAGTAGTCCTTGTCCCACCCGGGCTTGAGGAGCACGACCGCCAGCCGGCGGTCGCCGGCCAGGCAGTCGCCGATCATCTGCCGGTAGCGGGACTCAAAGATGTGCAGGGGGAGGTGCGTGTGCGGGAAGAAGACCACGTTGGGCAGGGGAAAGATCGGGATCTCCACCACCGGCCCCTCGGCCATTCAGACCTCGCAGTCCTCTGCCCGGCAGGCCCGGTGCAGCTCCTCCGGGGACTCGCACCGGTAGATGGTCCCCTGGCAGGCGACGCGGCGGTTGAGCAGCCGGCAGAACGGCTGGCGCTCCTCCCCCACCAGGCGGTAGTATTTGCAGATCATCTGACGGACGTCCCGCCTCGCGTGGCAAGCACCGGGTTCTCTACATGAGCCCCCGGTAGAGCCCGCCGTCCACGAGCAGCGTGGTCCCCGTGATGTAGCTCGCCCGGTCTGAGGCCAGGAAGGTCACCACGTTGGCGAAGTCCTGGGGATCGCCGTAGCGGCCCAGGGGGATATCCGCCTGCCCGGCGGCCTTCGCCTCCTCGTAGGGGATTCCCTGGCGCCGGGCCCGCTCCACGATCAGGTTGCGAATCCGCTCGGTGAAGATCCGTCCGGGGCAGATGTTGTTCACGGTGATCTGGTCCTTGCCCAGCTCGCTGGCCAGGGTCTTGGCCATGCCCACCACCCCGGCCCGGATCGCGTTGGACAGGATGAGGTTCTCGATGGGCTCCTTGACGGCGATGGACACGACGTTGATGATCCGCCCGCCTCCGGCCTTGCGCATGTGGGGGATCACCTCGCGGGTGAGGCGGATGGTGGAGAGCAGGTTCAGCTCGTAGGAGGCCTGCCACTGCTCGTCGGTGATCTCCTCGAAGCGCCCCACGGGCGGGCCGCCGGCGTTGTTCAGGAGGATGTTGAGGGCCCCGAACTGGTCGGCGGCCGCCCGAACCAGGCGCCTCACGTCCTCGACCTTCGTCACGTCCGCGGACAGGGCCAGCACCTCGGCCTTCGTCGTGTCGCGGACCTCGTCTGCCGCCTTGGTCACCGCCACCTCGTTGCGCGAGCACATGACGACCCGCGCCCCCTCGGCCGCCAGCCCCATGGCCGCGGCCTTGCCCAGCCCGCGGCTCGAGGCCGCGACGATCGCCACCTTCCCCGTCAGCCCCAGGTCCATGCCGTCTGCTCCTCCCTCGCCCGCTCAGGCGGGGACCGCTTGCTCCACGCGCTCCCCTGGTTCTGCTTGCCCCACCCCTCCTCGTTGCCGGGCGGCCGCCGCTTCGAGCGCCAGGCCGATCTCCTCACGGACCTCGGCGTCTTCCTCCCGCTCCATGGTCTGCCTCAGGGCCTGCTCGGCGGTCGCGCCCCCGATCTGGCCCAGGGCCCAGGCCGCGTGCCCCCGGACCAGGGGGTCCGGGCTGCCCAGGGCCTCCACCAGCGCTGGGACCGCGGTCGGATCGCCGAGGTTCCCCAGCACCACGGCCGCGTTCCGCTGCAGCCCCCGGCGCTTTGCCCGCGTCAGGGCCGTGCCCCGGAACTGCCGGCGAAACTCCTCCTCGCTCATCCGCAGTAACCCCTCTGCGTCGAGCCGCCCCCCGGGCACGCGGCCCCGGACCATCGGGTCCTCGCTCGGCCGCGCGAACCGGTTCCAGGGGCAGACCTCCAGACAGAGGTCACAGCCGAACACCCAGTCCCCGATCCCCTCGCGCAGCGCCCGGGGGATGCTCCCGCGGTGCTCGATCGTCAGGTAGCTGATACACCGCGTGGCGTCCATGGTGTGCGGGGTCAGGGCCTCCGTGGGGCAGGCCTCGACGCACCGCGTGCAGCTCCCGCAGCGGTCGGGGTGGGGGAGGTCGTAGGCCAGCTCCAGGGTCGTGAGGATCTCGCCCAGGAAGCACCACATGCCCAGGCGTGTTGAGACCAGGTTCGTGTTCTTGCCGAACCACCCGATCCCGGTCCGGCTCGCCAGCTCGCGCTCCAGCAGGGCGCTGGTGTCCACGGCCAGCCGGGTGCGGGCCTCAGGGCCGCCGAGGTCTCGCATGAACGCGGCAAGCGCCTCCAGCCGCTCCCGGATCTCGGCGTGGTAGTCCGACCCCCAGGCATACCGGGCCACCCGCCCGCTCAAGCTCCATCCCCCGGCACCGGGGTCCGCGGCGCTCGCCCCCGGTCCATCTCCGTTCGCATCAGCCTTGCCCGCCCCGATCCCACCAACCCCGGCCACGGCCCCACTCATGTCATCCGGCCCAGCTCCGACCCCATCGACCCTCGCCCTATTCGCACTCGCTCTCCCTGGCCCTCGCCCACCCACGCCATTCCCGGTCGCCCCCGGTGCCAGGCCAGCGGCAGCGCCCGGTCTCGCAGCAGACTCGTGGTCGCCGGGGTAGTAGTTCAGGGCGACGGAGACGATGGAGCGCGCGCCAGGCAGGGCGGCCCGAGGGTCCAGGCGAGGCTCCAGGTTTCGCTGGAGGTAGTCCATCTCTCCCGCGAACCCCCGGCCCAGCCAGGCGAGGTAGTAGTCGTCGCGGCCGAGCGGGCCAGCCGGGCTCACGCCGACCTCGTCGAACCCCAGCTCCAGGGCCCGAGCCCGAATCTTCTCGGTCAGGCCTGCCCGCTCGTCCATCGTGTTCCCATGCT
This sequence comes from Deltaproteobacteria bacterium, assembly GCA_016183025.1. Classification (GTDB taxonomy): domain Bacteria; phylum Desulfobacterota; class JACPFL01; order JACPFL01; family JACPFL01; genus JACPFL01. The sequence goes on from JACPFL010000061.1 coordinate 5,189, forward strand.
ACCCCCCCGCCAGGTTCGTGGTCAACGCTCGGGGTGGCTGCAGTGGCTACAACCGTCCGGGCCTCCATCTGTCGCTGGCATGAAAGCGACGCAACCTCATCCCTGCGTTCCCTTTTTGCCACCTCAGGTTAAGTGCGCGAAAACCTTTGGATCCGGCCTATCCCGAACTGCTCAGGACCATGGGCGACCACTTGCGGAAGCGCCGGCTGGATCTCAGGCTCCTCCAGCGGCAGGTGGCTCCCCGACTCGGAGCGGCCGAGGCCACCATCACCTCTTGGGAGACCAATCAGGCCACCCCGTCCGTCCGCTTCCTCCCCGCGATCATCAGGTTCCTCGGGTATGATCCTCGCCCCTTGAGCGCGACCTCTTCGGCCACGGCCTCCCTGGGCACGACCGTCCCTGACCGGCTCCGGGCG
>JACPFL010000062.1 GCA_016183025.1 Deltaproteobacteria bacterium
CATCCTCGGAAACCTCCTTGTAGATCACGGTGAGCCGTTCGCCCTTCGTATAGCGGGCCCGGAGGAGGATGGGCTCCGCCGCCTTCGCGGGGACGGGAAACGGCCGGCGATAATCGATCACCGGCCCTGCCGGTCGGGGATAATCTAATGACGGTGCTCGTGGGAGCGGCTCCCCCGCGTTCGCGGGGACAGGCGGGCTCCCGAGGGCGAGGAGAACAGCGGTCGTCAGCCAGAGGGAGCGCTTCATGAGGGCTCCTCAGCGTCCGAGGGCCTGGCGGGCCGCCCGGACGGCGGGGTGGTTCGGCGCAAGGCGCTCCGCCTGCTGCAGGTAGCGCCTCGCGATCGCCGGCTGTTTCAGCTCCTGTGCCGTGTGGGCCATGGCGACGGCGATATCGGGACTGAAGGGCGCGATCCCTCGGCCCCTGGCGATCACCTCATCGACCGCAGGCCAATCGTCCCGGCCGGCGGCGAGGGCCCCCAGCACGATGAGGGCGACGAGCTTCGAGGGGGGATCCGAAGCCGGATGGGCGAGGACCTCCCGGGCCAGCCGCTCGCCCCGCTCGCGCGTCGCGCCGAACAGCTCCGCCAGGGCGAGCACGGCTTTGACCTGCGGGGCCTGGGGGGCCAGTTGGTGGGCCACGGTGGCCCATTTCTTCCCCTGGGCCACCCAGCCCTGTTGCAGCTCGACCACCGCGAGCTGGGCGTGGGCCAGGGCTGAGGTCGGGTCCAGCTCGATCGCCTTGCGCAGCTCCGCGCGCGCCTCGCCGGCCCGCCCGAAGCGCGCGAGCGCGCTGCCCCGGAGCACGCGCGCCCGGACGGAGCCGGGGTCGGAGGCCAGGGCCCGATCAAGGGCCTTGAGGCCGGTCTCCATTCGTCCCTCGAGCGCGTCAATCTCGTAGGTGATCAGCGAGGCCAGCACCACGATGTCGGGACGGTCCGGTTCCAGCTCCAGCGCCCGCTGCGCGTCGGCGCGCGCGGCATCCAGGTCATTGCGCCGGAAGTGCGTCAGCGCGCGGAGCAGCATGGTCTCCGTGTCATAGGGATCCGCGTCGAGCAGCTTCGAGAGCTGCTCCCGGGCCCTGTCGAGGTCGCCGTCCCTGAGGTGCTTGACCGCGGCGATCCTCGCGAGCTCTCGCCTTCCCTGCTGCGCGGGATCAGCCACGGGCACGTTGACCGAGACATTCCTGAGGCTGGCGGCGACCCGGCCGGACCTCGAGGCCTGCCTGGCGAGAGACGCCAGGGCCCGAATCGCCGGGTCATCGAAGGCGAGCGACGCTCGCCGCCCGGCCCCCAGCCTGGCCAAGACCCCGCCTGTGAGCACCACCGGTTGGCCTGTCGCATGAGCGAATTCGACCCGGATGGCCGGATAGGTGTCGGGGACCGCGGCGGGCGCATAGGGCAGCTCGCAGAGCCGGTCCAGGAGCGGGAACCGGAAATTCATCTGCTGCCAGATCTTCGAGAGCAGCACGATATCGAAGAGGCTCTGGAGCTTGACGAACACCGGTCTCTGCTTCGCGAGGGCCGGATAGTAGCGCGTGGCGGAGGCCGCGGCCCGCTCGGCCGGGCCGAAGGTCTTGCCCGTGCCGACGAGACCTTCTCGCGTGTGGACCATCTCCTCGGAGAGGACCTGGGCTCCGCCGTCGAACACGGCCAGGTTCCCGTCGGTGGAGATCTGGATGTCGCCCGCCGCCGGCTGGATCGGGTAGAGCCAGAACCGTGAGGAGAAGTCGCGCGTGTCCGGGTCTCTCACGAGGACATCCCTCAGGGACTCGTACCCGGCGACGCTGACCTTCTCGACGCCGGCGAGCAGCTTTTTCAGGACGTAGTCGGCCTCGAGCATCGTCAGGGCAAAGGCCGAGTCGCGCGGGATGCCCTGCACCCGCACCTTCTGCGGGGCCGCGGGGTTCGCCGGATCCGGATCGAGGCTCACAAGAGGGATCTTCCCCTCCTTCCAGACCGCGCAGACGCCGACGGTGAGGTCGTCCATCTCGATCGGGGCCCCGCCCTCGCGGCTGCCGAGGATCAAGATATCGCCGGTCGTCTCCTGGATCGCGTAGCCGTGGATGCGGGTGATGGGGCCGGGCCTCCGCAGATCCGTCGGCAGGGAGTCCCACCGGCTCACGTAGCGCTCCGCCTGCATGACGACCGCTTTCAGGGAGACGGCGACGAGGCCATCGAGCTTGCGCAGGGCCCGGGCCGCCTTGAACCGGGCCTTGAGACCATCCGCGTAGCCTGTCAGGACCTTCTCCCGGGAGGCCTCATCCCGGGCCCCGGCCAGCTGCTGTCCCAGCCTCTGAAGCGTGCGGGCCGTGTCCTGAGTGGTACCGGAGAGCAGGACTTTCTCCAGGATCTCGTCGTCGATGTAGATCCTGACCCCCTTGGCATCCTGAGGCTCGGCGGCCGGTTTCACCTCGCCTTTCAGGAAGCCCGCGCGCTGCGAGACGTAGTTCTGGACGTAGTGGTTCTGGAACCCGACCCCGATCGGTTCAAATTCCCGGTAGCGGATCATGGGGGTTCCGCCGCCGGTTGCGGTGGAGAGCCCCCGCATGGCCACCACGGCTTTATAGGCATGCTCTGCCACCTTCGCCGTGGGAATGCTTTTGACGAGGTCCTTGCTCATTTCCCCAAGCGCGGGGATGATGTCGCCGCGGTTCCGGTACACGTGTACCGTTTCGACGCCGTGGCCTTTCAGCCTGGCGAGCTGTTGCTTGTTGAGGTACACGCCGCCGTACCCGATGTCCGGGCCCATGACGTGGACCTCCCGGACCCCCCTGAACGCTCCGTTGGTGAGGCCGACGATCCCGACGGTCGTACCGTTGCTGTGGGTGTCGAGAGACCTGGCCGTCAGAGGGCCGCGGAAATGTTGCATGAAGGCCTGCTTGAGAGCCTGCGCGTTCTCTCCGGCGTAGAGATGGTCCTTCAAGACCACACGGCCGAACTCCTCGGGCAGGGTATCCGCACCAAGGCCGATGACAACGTCATAGGGACGTCCTGTCTCGGGATTCACCAGCCGGCGGCTTTGCAGGACCGCGCTCGGATCGGAGAAGGTCCCGAGCAGCAGCACGGACCGCTCGCTCGGGTTGGCTCGTGATCCAGGGCGCTCATAGATGTGGATGTTGAAGCGACCTTCCCGATAGGTAGCGGCCGTCAGGGGAGCCGGCGGCTCCGTGATCTTCAGGGAGCCCCTTGGTCTCGGCTCCTCTGCTCCGCTCGGCGAACCTGATGGGATTGCGAGGGTGATGAGAAGAAGGACGCCAGCGCAGGCGACCAAGCCATGTCGTTGGAGATCTCTCACGCTACGCATGATTCCCCCTCCCGATGCAGCCGGTGGCCCGGTGCTGCTGGCAAGGATCCAAATTCAACATGCTTCTACCAGGATGGGGTCGGTGCTGGCCTCGAGGGAGTCCAGAGGCCACAGGCTAGGTGCGGTAGCCCGCGTTGATGCGGACGTACTCGTAGGTGAGGTCGCTCGTGTAGACCGCGGCCGCCGCGCGGCCCTGGTGCAGGTCCACGGTGATGGTCAGCGCTGGCCGCTTCAGCGCGGCCGCGGCCCGTTGCTCGGCGGCCCGCCCGGCCTGGACCCCCTGACGAACGAGCACAGTCCGGTCGAACGCCACCTCGACGCGGTTGGGGTCCACTGGCACCCCCGTGCCGCCAATCGCGGCCAGGATCCGCCCCCAGTTGGCGTCCTGACCGAAGATGGCCGTCTTCACCAGGGGGGAGTGGGCGACCGCATAGGCCGTCCGCCGGGCCTCGGCCTCGGTGCGCGCCCCCCGGACCTCGACCGTGATGACCTTGGTGGCCCCCTCGCCGTCCCGGACGATCATCAGGGCGAGCTCCCGGCAGACGCGGGCCAGCAGACGCGCCACGGCCTGAAGGCTGCCGCGATCGGTGGGGTTGCCGGCCCGGCCACTGGCCAGCGCGATCACCGTGTCGTTCGTGCTCATGTCCCCGTCCACCGTGATCCGGTTGAACGAGGCCCCGACCGCGTGCTTGAGGGCGGCGCGGAGGGCCGGGGCGCGGATCTGAGCATCGGTCAGGATAAAGGCGAGCATGGTCGCCATGGACGGCCGGATCATCCCGGCACCTTTGGCGATCCCGCACACCATGACTCGACGGCCACCGACCACAGCCGAGGCATGGGCCAGCTTGGGGAAGGTGTCGGTGGTCATGATGGCGCTCGCCGCTTCCGGGAGCCCGAGGGGCGAGAGCCGACGGACCAGGCGGGGAACTCCCTGGCGGACGGCCGCCATAGGGAGGCGCTGGCCGATGACGCCCGTAGAGGCCACCAGCACCTCGCCCTCCCGGACGCCCAGGGCCCGGGCGGTCAGTCGGGCCATCTCGCGGGCGTCGGCCACCCCCAGCGCCCCCGTGCAGGCATTCGCGTTTCCGCTGTTGGCGATGATCGCCCGGAAACGCGCTCCCCGCAGGCGCTCGCGGTCCACGAGGACCGGCGCCGCCTTCACCTGGTTCGTCGTGAGGAGCCCGGCGCCGACCGCAGGCGCATCGGCCACGATCAGCGCCATGTCCGGGGTCCCGCCCTTCTTGATCCCCGCCGCGATCCCTGCCGCGTGGAACCCCTCGACGATGAAACGCCTGGCCGGTCTCGCCTTCACGGACACGATCCCCCGCGGCGTGCTCACGCGGCGGCGCCACAGCACTTCTTGTACTTCTTCCCGCTCCCGCAGATGCAGGGGTCGTTCCGCCCCACCTTCTTGCCGTCGCGCCTGACGGTCTTCGGGCCCTCGGACGCCTGGGGCGTCTGCCCGCGGCCCAGGAACACCCGCTGCGGGCGCCGCTGGACCTCGACCGGGGCCTCGGCCTCCTGCGCCAGCTCCACCCGGAACAGCTCCCCCACGGCGCCCGACTTGATCTGGTGGGCCATCTCCATGAACATGTCGAAGGCCTCGCGCTTGTACTCCTGGAGCGGGTCACGCTGGCCGTACCCCCGGAGGCCGATCCCCTCCCGGAGGTGGTCCATGTTCAGGAGGTGGTCCTTCCACAGGCTGTCCACGTGTCGCAGGATGACCCACCGCTCCACCAGGCGGAGCCGCTCGGGGCCGAAGCGCACCTCCTTCGCCTCGTACGCCCGCCAGACCGGCTCGCGGAGCCGTTCCTGCAGGCCTTCGGCTGTCAGCGACTCCCGCTCCTCGTCCCCCAGTGGGACCCGCAGGCAGAACTGCCGGAAGAGCGCCTCCTCCAGCCCCTTCCAGTCCCACTCGGCAGGCGGGAGCTTCTCGTCGGCATAGATGTCGACGATACCCTCCAGCAGCTCGTCCACCATGTCGGAGACCATCTCCCTGAGGGTCTCCCCCCGCATGATCTCCTTGCGCTGCTGGTAGATGACCTGACGCTGCTGGTTCATGACGTCGTCGTACTCGAGCAGGTGCTTCCGGATCTCAAAGTTGTGCGCCTCGACGCGCTTCTGGGCGTTCTCGATGGCCCTCGTCACCAGCCGGTGCTCGATGGGCTCGTCCTCCTGCATCCCGAGCTTGTCCATGATCCCGGCGATGCGGTCCGAGCCGAAGATCCGGAGGAGGTCGTCCTCGAGCGAGAGGTAGAACCGCGAGGAGCCCGGGTCGCCCTGGCGCCCCGAGCGGCCGCGGAGCTGGTTGTCGATCCGGCGGCTCTCATGCCGCTCGGTGCCGAGGATGTGCAGCCCCCCGGCCGCGACGACCTTCTCCCGCTCCCGGTTGCACTCCTCCCGGTACTTCGCCAGGATGGGCTCGTAGAGCTGGCGGAAGCGGTCCGGCGCCTTCTCCATCTCCTCCCGGACCTCGGCCATCGCCCGCTCGTACTTGGCGCGCTGTCGCTCGAACTCGTCCTCGACCTCCCGTTTCTTCCCCTCGTAGGTCCGGAGGAGCTTCGCGTACTCCTTCTCGGCCTCTTCCTTCTCGGCCTCGGCCCCCCGGCATGTCTCGCAGACCTCGGCCAGGGCCGTTGCCGTTTCCTGATCGACCTCGCCCAGCCCCTGCCCGCTCAGCAGGATGGCCTGCTCCAGACGCCTCCGGGCCTGCTCGTACGCGTCCCGGACCTCGTTCAGGACCGGGCGGAGCTCCTCGTCCCGCTGTCCGGAGACCCAGGCATCCAGCAGGCGATCGAGCCGGTGCCGCGCCTCGTCGAAGGCCGCGCGCTCCTGCCGAGCGGCCTCCCCCACGACCCCCGTGAGGGCCTGCTCCAGGGCCTGCTTCGCCTCGAGATAGCGCGTCGGGACCTCGGCCCCCACCACGATGGTCTGGGCCAGGTCCGCCGTGGCCGTGTCGTAGGCCGTGCGCTCGGCCCGGAATGGGGAGAGGTCGAACAGGCGCCGCTCGGCCTGCACGAGCCGTTCGTCAAGCTCGTGCAGCCGCTCCCGCAAGGTCCGCAGCTCGGGCTGATACCGCTCCTCGATATGCTGGATCTTCTTGTTGCGGCGCTCCCGGAGGTCCCGGAGGGCCTGGGCGTACCCCTGATCGCCCCGGTCCCCCTTGGGGGTGGCCGTCCTCAACGCCTGCTGCTGGCTCTCGGCGCGGGCGACCAGCTCCGGGTTGCCCCCGAGCAGGATGTCGGTCCCCCGGCCGGCCATGTTCGTGGCGATGGTCACGCCGGCGTAGCGCCCGGCCTGGGCGATGATCTCCGCCTCGGCCTCGTGGTTGACCGCGTTCAGGACCTGGTGCTTCACGCCGTGGCGGCGGAGCATCTGGCTCAGCCGCTCCGACTTCTCCACGGAGGTGGTCCCGACCAGCACCGGCTGCCCTCGCTGGTGGCCGTCCAGGATCTCCTGGATGACGGCGTTGAACTTCTCCCGCTCCGTCTTGTAGATCACGTCGGGGTAGTCCTCCCGGATCATCCGCATGTGGGTCGGGACGACCACCACCTCGAGCTTGTAGATCTTGTGGAACTCCGCGGCCTCGGTATCGGCCGTCCCGGTCATCCCGGCCAGCTGCCCGTACATCCGGAAGTAGTTCTGGATGGTGACCGAGGCGAGCGTCTGGTTCTCGGTCTGGATCCGCACGCCCTCCTTGGCCTCGATCGCCTGGTGGAGGCCGTCGGACCAGCGGCGGCCGGGCATCAGCCGGCCCGTGAACTCGTCCACGATGATGACCTGGTTCTCCTTCACCACGTAATCCACATCGCGCTTGTAGAGGACGTGGGCCCGGAGGGCCTGGTTGACGTGGTGGAGGGTCTCGATCTGGCTCGGGTCGTACAGGTTGCTCACCCCGAGCCGGCGCTCCACCTTGGCCACGCCCTCCTCGGTCAGGGTCACCGTGCGGACCTTCTCGTCCACCGTGTAATCCACGTCCCGCCGGAGGATGGGGACGATGCCGTTCACCCGCGTGTAGCGGTCCGTGGACTCCTCGGACGGGCCCGAGATGATGAGCGGGGTGCGGGCCTCGTCGATCAGGATGTTGTCCACCTCGTCCACGATGGCGTAGTGCAGCTCCCGCTGTACCATCTCGTCCAGGGCGAACTTCATGTTGTCCCGGAGGTAGTCGAACCCGAACTCGCTGTTCGTGCCATAGGTGACATCGGCCAGGTACGCCTCCCGGCGGGAGATGGGCCGGAGGTGGAGGAAGCGGTAGTCCTCCACCAGGTACGCCGGGTCGAAGACGTAGCTCGCCTCGTGCACGATGGTGGCCACGGTGAGCCCCAGGGCGTGGTAGATGGGTCCCATCCACTGCACATCGCGCTTGGCCAGATAGTCGTTCACGGTGACGAGGTGCACGCCGCGGCCCGTCAGGGCGTTGAGGTAGATCGGGAGGGTGGCGACCAGCGTCTTCCCCTCGCCGGTCTTCATCTCCGCGATCGTCCCCTCGTGCAGGACCAGCCCGCCGATGAGCTGCACATCGAAGTGCCGCAGGCCGATCGTCCGCCGGGAGGCCTCCCGCACGGCCGCGAAGGCCTCGGGGATCAGCTCCTCCAGGGTGGCCCCGTCCGCCAGGCGTCGCCGGAGCACCTCGGTCCGCCCCCGCAGCTCGGCGTCCGTCAGCTGCTGCATCTGGGGTTCCAGGGCGTTGATCCGCTCGATGACGGGCGCCATACGGCGGAGCTCCCGTTCGTTCTTGGTCCCGATGATCTTCTTCAGCAGGAAACCTAGCATGGCTCTCTGACGCTCTTCCTCAGCGCGCCTCGGTCAGGTATCGCCGCGGGTTCAGGGGCTTCCCCTGCACCCACAGCTCGTAGTGCAGGTGCGCCCCGGTGGTGCGTCCGCTGCGCCCCACGTGGGCGATCACCTCGCCCGCCTCCACCCGCTGCCCGGCCGAGGCCATCCCCCCGCCCAGGTGGCTGTAGCGCGTCGTCACCCCATCGCCGTGGGAGAGCACCAGGAGCTGCCCGTACCCCTCATCCCGGCCAGCGAAGAGCACCAGGCCGTCCCCGGCGGCCGAGGTGACGGGACCCTCGGCCGGCAGCAGCAGGCGCAGCGGCTGGACCCCGCCCGGACCTGCTCCTGGGCTGAGGCGCAACCGCGGCGCCTCCTCCCGACTCCCCGCTCTGCGCTGGGCCCCGAGCCAGCGCCCCAGGCCCCGGGGGCCGTCCTCCTCGGGCCCGCGCGCCGTGGTGAGCAGCCGCAACGGCGACAGCAGGGTCGATCCTCCCAGGAGCTCGGGAGACGCCCCCAGTGAGGCCCGCCACGCGCCCTGCAGCAGACGGCCAGGGACGAGTGGCGTGGCCCAGGCATCCCGGCTGAGGGCCATCCCCTCCTCGGAGATCGTCCCCACGGGCCGCGGCTGACCCAGCGGCTGGAGCCGGAGCCCGCCCGCCTCCATCGCCCAGAGGACCGCCAGCCCCGCCAGCACCACGCCGATCTGCATCAAGGTCCGCACGCTCCCTCCCTCCCGCATGTGCTCCTGCTCTCCGCGCTCCACTGTGGCTCAGCCCCCGTGTTCCGCCGTCGCCCGCTCGAGCATCTCCCGGGCATGGGCCCGGGTCTTGGCCGTGATGCTCACCCCGCCCAGCATCCGGGCCAGCTCCTCCACGCGCTCCTCCCCGCCGAGCTGGCGCGCCACCACGACGGTCCGGCCGCGCTCCACCTCCTTGGCCACCAGCAAGTGATGATGGCCGAAGGCCGCGATCTGCGGCAGGTGCGTGATGCCGAGCACCTGGTGGTGGCGCGAGACCTCCCGCAGCTTCCGCCCCACGACCTCGGCCGTGGCCCCCCCGATCCCGGCGTCCACCTCATCGAAAATGAGCGTGGCGCGGGGCAGCTCCCGGGCCAGGATGCGCTTCAGCGCCAGCATGATCCGGGAGAGCTCCCCGCCCGAGGCGATGCGCGTGAGGGGCCGCAGCTCCTCACCGACGTTCGGGGCGATGAGGAACTCCGCCCGGTCCGCGCCGCGCGGGGTCAGGCGCCGACCGTCCACGCACAGCTCTTCGGGATCGGCCGGGCCCGGGGCCTGCGGCTCCAGGGCGACCCTGAAGCGCGTCCGCTTCATCCCCAGGGTGCCCAGCTCCTTCTCCACGCGGCGGCTCAGCGTCTCGGCGACCTCCTGCCGGCGCGCTGTCAGCTCAGCCGCGAGCGCGGCGGCCGTGGCCCGCTCCCGCCCGAGCGCGTCCTGCAGCTCGGCGATCCGCGCCTCCTGGGTGGCCAGTCCCTGCAGCTCCGACTCGACCTTCCCCTGGTAGGCGAGGACCTCCTCGATCGTCTCCCCGTATTTCCTCTTGAGGCGGCCGATATCGTGGAGCCTGGCCTCCACAACCTCAAGCCGGGCGGGGTCCCCTGCGATCCCCTCGCCGTAGGCACGGACCGCCCGGGCGACCTCCTCCAGCGCGTAGAAGCCCGCCTCGAGCGCCTTGACCAGCTCCTCCGCCTGGGGGTCGAGCCGGGCCAGCTCCCGGATCTTCCCCAACGCCACCCCCGCCCGTTCCACAGCCGACCCTTCGGCCGCATACAGAAGCTCGTGCGCCAGGGCGGCCCCGGTCTGTAGCCGCTCAGCATTGGCCAGCCGGGTCCGCTCCTCCTGCAGGGCCGCATCCTCCCCTGGCTGCAGGGCGGCCCTGCGCAGCTCTTCGAGCTGGAAGGTCAAGAGCTCCATCCGGTGCGCCTTCGCCTCCTCCCCCGTCTGGCAGGCCCTCAGTTCCTGCAGGAGCGCGGTCAGGCGGCGGTGGGCCTCCGCCATCCGGGCAGCGACGGGGTGGAGGGCGCCGAAGGCGTCGAGGATCTCGAGGTGGGCCTCGACCCGGAGCAACGAGTGGTGCTCGTGCTGCCCGTAGATGTCCACGAGCCCCTCGGTCAGCTCCCCCAGCATCGCGGCGGTGGCCGCGTGCCCGTTGACCAGGACCCGGCTCTTGCCGCTCCGCGCGACGACCCGCCGCACCAGCAGCTCCTCGCCGTCGCCCAGCTCCCGCTCCGCGACCTCCGACCGGGTCGCGTCCAGGCCCTCCAGGTCGAACAGGGCCTCCACCTCTGCCTCCTCGGCCCCGGCCCGGATCAGGTCCGCCGAGGCCCGTCCGCCCAGCACGAGCCCCACCGCGTCAACAATGATGGACTTCCCGGCGCCGGTCTCCCCCGTGAGCACGTTGAAGCCGCGGTCGAAGCGGACCCTGAGCTGCTCGATGATCGCCAGGTTCCGGATGGCCAGCTCGACCAGCATGCCCGCGCGCTACCGCTCGCCCCACTTGAGCTTGGTCCGGAGCACCTCGAAGTAGTTGCGGTAGGGGGACTTGACCAGGTAGACCGAGCGAGGGCTGCGCTGCACGGTCACCGTATTGCCGCGCTCCAGAGGATAGCCCTGCTGGCCATCCACGGTCACGTAGACGTCCTCGCTGGCGGAGACCAGCTCGACGTGGATGGTGACCGTGTCCGGCAGGACGATGGGCCGGTTGGTCAGCGCGTGGGAGCAGATCGGGACCAGGATGATGCACGAGACCGTGGGGAGCACGATCGGCCCGCCCGCGGCCAGCGAGTACGCGGTGGATCCCGTGGGCGTGGACAGGATCAGGCCATCAGCCTTGAACAGGGCCCGGTAGCTGCCGTTGATCGTCGCCTCGAGATCGAGGAGCCGCGCCAGCGCCCCCTTCGCGAAGACCACGTCGTTCAGGGCGTCGTGCCGGAAGCGCTCCACCCCCCCGACGTGCACGCTCGCCTGCAGGGTGTCCCGCCGCTCGACCTGCGCCTCGCCGGCCAGGAGCATCTCGAGCACGGGATAGAGCTCCTCCACCGCGATCTCCGTGAGGAATCCGAGCCCGCCCAGGTTCACACCCAAGATCGGAACCGGCCGTCCCTCGAGGAGTCGCGCCGCGTGCAGCAGCGTCCCGTCGCCGCCGAGGACGATCAGCAGGTCGGCCTCCCCGATATCCCCGTGCTCCAGGGACTGCTCGGCCGGGACCCACTGGACCATCTCGGGAGAGACGAAGGCGCGAAGCCCGCGATCAGCCAGCCATTTCACGAGGGCGGGGAGGAGATCAAGCGCTCGCCGGTGCTTCCGCTTGGCCACGAGGCCCACGGCCTTCACGGAAGCCAAGGCAGCGGTAGGATCCAGCACCATACCTCCGAGGAGATGCAAGCCAAAATCCAGGTTACTCTAACATAGCGTGCGCAGGGTGTCCACGCTCAACCCTGTGAAACCGCACGAGACGCGGACGCGTCGGCGACACACCACCGAGGTCGCCCTGCTGACCGGGGCGAACGGGATCGGGCCAGCAGGCCCAGAGGCGGCCCCCCATCGGATCACCGTCCGGAAATCGGTCGGCCCCCGTCGCCAGGGAGCCCGCTGACGCTACGAGCGGCGGAACGACCCGACCAGGTTGGCAGCGGATTTGGCCAGGCGTGAGACGAGGTGCACGGTCGGCAGCGCCCGGTGCCCGGTCCAGCGGCGGGTCTGGAGCCCGGCGAGGAAGGCCGCGGGAGTCGAGCAGTCCTCGACCTCCACGAAGGAGTTCCCCACCTCGCCCGGGGTATGGGCGTCGCTCCCCGCAGAGAAGAGCTTCCCCCGCTCCTGTGCGAACTTCAGCGCCAGGCGGTTGTCCTTCATGTGGACGTTGCGGGAGTTGAAGACCTCGATCATGTCCACCTGGTCCGCGAGCGCCGCCAGGACGTCGTGGTCGAGCCTGGAGCGGCGGTAGCGGCAGAACGGGTGGGGGACGCTGATGAGGCCCCCCTGCTCGCGGATCCGGTGGATGGTCTCCTCTGGGCTCAGGCGCGGCGGGACCTCCTCCTGCAGGAAGTAGCCGATCAGTTCCCCTCGCGCCGTGCGGATCTCCTCTCCCACGATCACCGGGAATGGCGCGATCCGGCGCAGCTCCAGGGCCCCGCGGATCGTGTTGTGGTCGGTCAGGGCCAGGGCATCGAGCCCCCGTCGCTGGCAGGCCTCGATCAGCTCCTCGAGAGAGCTGACGGCATCAGGCGAGCAGCGGCTGTGCAGGTGCAGGTCAACTTTCATTCGGCACCGGGGACGGGTCGCGTTCATCACCAGGAGATCGTCCACGATTATAGCAGCCGGCCCCTGCAGCCACAAACGATCGCCGCCAGGACTTGACGGGTTTCCCCGCGGTGTGGGAGCGTGGGGGCATGAAGCCTCGTCCTCGAACGCCGGCCCTCTGGGTCCTCGGATTTCGCCGACGCCCCTCCACCACCGCGGACCCTGTAGAGGCCGAGCGCCGCAAGGCCTATGAGGCCATGGACCCCGGCGAACGCCTGGCCCGTGCCCTCGCGCTCTCTTCCTTTGCTCTGAGGCTCCGCGAGTCGGCGCGGCGCTCCCGTCGCTCATGACTGCGGGAGGGCCGTTTGAGGACGCCTTGGCTCGCCTCGCCGCCCTCTTCCAGGAGCGAAATGTCCCTTACGCCCTGATCGGTGGCCTCGCGGTTGCCGCCTGGGGCGCGCCGCGTGCCACCGAGGACATTGATCTCCTCGCCGATGTGGGACCTTCCTCTGAGCTTGACTCCGCCCTGCGCGCCGCAGGCTTCGAACCGGAGTGGCGCCGGGGGGATCCTGACGATCCCATTCCATTGCTCCTCCGCCTCCGCAGCGCGTCAGGTCCCGAGATCGACGTGGTCTGCGCCACCCGGGCGTGGGAGCGGGAGATGCTCAACCGTTCGGTCCGCCTCCGTATCCCAGAGGGTCCGGAGACCTCGGTCATCGCCGTTGAGGATCTCATCGTTCTCAAGCTGATGGCGGGGGGGCCGAGTGACCTTGCCGATGTCGCCGATCTGCTTGAGCGCGTCGGGCCCCTTCCTGACCTGGAGAGACAGGCAGCGGCGAGAGGAGTGTCAGATCTCCTGCGGCGGGTCCGGGCCTCGACGGGAAGCTGTTAAGGGCTGTCTTCCCTGATCGCCAGGGGCTTCGAGGTTGGCCCGTGTGAGGGCCGCCAGAAGCCGGCCAGTAATGGCTCAGCCCCGGCGGGCGATGTCGGGCGGCACCTGGTACAGGTACTCCTTGAGGTACTGGATCTCCTCGCGCTTCTCCTGCATGTCCACGCGCAGGAGGTCGCGGATCGAGAGCATGGACAGGAGGCCCCCCCCGCTCACGACGGGGAGGTGCCGGATATTAGCCTGGTCCATCTTGCGGATCGCGGACTGGTAGTCCTCCTCGGCGTCCCCAACGACAAGCTCGGTGGTCATGACGTCCGCGACGGGCGTGCGGGCGGGATCAAGCCCACGGTCAACCACCCGCCGCACGACGTCGCGCTCCGAGAACACGCCCACCAGCTTGTCGCCGTCGAGCACGCACACAATCCCGATGTTGTTCGCGGCCATCGCGTGCACCGCCTCGGCGACCATCGCGCTGCGCTGAACCCAGAAGAGAAAGCCGTGACGCATGATCTCGCGAAGCTTCTTCATCGTCGCACCTCCAAAGACCTCGCAGATGCGCCCGCCCAAGCAGCTATGATCGGCCACCTGGAACCATCATAGCCCGAGGCATCGAGATGGGTCAAACAGGTTCCTCGGGATCAGCTCGAACGGCTTCGGGAATGAATGCCGGCCGTCACGTCTTCTTAGGGCTTTCCGCCCCTTGCAAAGACCGCGCGACAGCTTCAGCGGCCAAAGAGGGGTTTCAAGGGGCTAACGATAAACATCACGGCGATGGCCAACAGCAGTAACTTCCACGAGACGAGATCGATCGTCGACAGAGTAAAGAACCCGGTAATCGCCAACGCGGATTCGGTACAGATTCATACCCCGGAGCCTGACACAGCCACGGGGTCGAGGCTCTGCACCAAGCGCTGTAATCACCCGGTCAATCCGCTGGAGCAAAGGATCAGGTAGGGCCTCAAGTTCTTTTCGGGCAGAGGGCTTGATGAAGACCCTATAACTCACAGTCGGCCGGTCTTCTTCAGATCGGCGCGCACCCGCTCATAAGGGATGCCTTTTTCATGCTCGCGCTGGAGAGCGGTGACAATGTCGATCAAATCCTCCCTCATTCGGCGATCGCGGAGAAGCCGTTGGATCACCGCCTCTCGGTCCGCCCTCGGTAAGGTTCGGAACGCAGTCCAGAACACCTCGGCCGTCGCCTCGCGCGCTGTCATTTCTCTCACCTCCGTAAGGCCATTTTATCATGGGTTGACTCCCGGCGCGCCGCGGAAAGGCGCGGGCGAGAATGGAGAAACTGTTCACCGCGAATGGCCTCTCAGGGCGCAGGGGCTGGGGATGCAGGGGGGCCTCGCGCCGGGCGAGCAATTCGGAGGAGAGCATGGGGCTCGTGGACCGTGCAGCCCGGTTGCCCGGCCGGGGAGGCCGTGCTAGGCTGAGCCCATGAAGGAGGGACGCCGCGGGGTCCAGCACTCGCTCTTCCCCACTGCCCCCGCCCTGGAACCGCCACCCCGGAGCGCGCCGATGGCGGACCGGATGCGGCCCCGGACGCTGGAGGCGTTCGCCGGGCAGGCCCACCTGCTGGCCCCTGGCAAGGCCTTCCGGCGTGCCCTCGAGACCGACACGCTGGGGTCGGTCATCCTCTGGGGTCCGCCCGGCAGTGGCAAGACCACGCTCGCCTACCTGGTCGCGACCCTCACCCGCTCGCACTTCGTCGCCTTCAGCGCCGTGCTCTCCGGGGTCAAGGAGATCCGGGAGGTCATCGGGGAAGCCAGGGAACGCCTGCGCCACGAGGGACGCCGGACCATTCTCTTCGTCGACGAGATCCACCGGTTCAACCGCAGCCAGCAGGACGCCTTCCTCCCCCACGTCGAACGGGGCACGATCATCCTCATCGGCGCCACGACCGAGAACCCCTCCTTCGAGGTGAACTCCCCGCTGCTCTCCCGCTGCCAGGTGGTCGTGCTGCAACCGCTCGGCCACGAGGAGCTGCTGGTCGTGCTGCAGCGGGCCCTGACCGATTCCGAACAGGGGCTGGGGGCCGAAGGGATCGAGGCCGACCCCGCGGCCCTGCGCTTCATGGCGGAGTCCGCTCAGGGGGACGCCCGACGCGCCCTGAACGTCTTGGAGCGTGCCGCCCTCCTGGCCACGCCCGAGGACTCCGGGCGCCGCCTGATCACCCTGGCCATGGCTGAGGAGGCGCTCCAGCAGAAGAGCCTCCCCTACGACAAGGCGGGGGAGGAGCACTACAACATCATCTCGGCCTT
>JACPFL010000291.1 GCA_016183025.1 Deltaproteobacteria bacterium
CGGGTCAAGATGGAGCGGAGGATGAAAATGAAGACTCATCCCGTTGTGTGGTTCGGTCTGGTCTTCCTCGGCCTGGCGCTCGCCGCCCTCGGGCTGGCCCCCGCGGCGTCCGCCCAGGGCCTGGCGAAGTGGAAGACCGGCATCGTGGAGGTGAAGGCCGACAGCGCTTTCGAGTACATCGCCGTGGAGAAGGGCTACTACCGCGAGCTCGGCGTGGACGCCGAGCTGGTGCCCATCCGCGGCGGGGTGAATATCGTGAAGGCCTTGCTCGCCGGGCACGTGGACGCCATCGAGATGGGTCCCGGGCCGAGCCTGGTCGCCATCGAGAAGGGCGCGAAGATCAAGGTCGTGGGGGCGGCGCTGACCGGGATGCCCCACGTGCTCTACGTCCGCAAGGAGATCAACAGCGTCAGGGACCTCGTGGGGCGCGTGGTCATCACCTCCAGCGTCGGCGCGCTCCCCTATGAGCTGGTCACGGGGCTCCTGGACAAGCACGGGATCGGCCTGGACAAGGTGCGCTTCCTGGCGGGGGCCGAGGAGGCCGACCGGGTCCGCTCCGTGATCGCCGGTCGGGCGGATGTCGCGGCCAGCTCCATCGAGTTCAAGCCGCTGATCGCGCAGCACCCGGACGTCAAGGTCCTGCTGAGCTTCGCGCGGGAGTTCCCCAACTGGGTGCGCATGACCGTGATCGCCTCGGAGAAGAACATCCAGGAGCGGCCGGAGGTGGTGACCAAGGTCCTCACGGCGCACGCCAAAGGGATCCGCTACGCCCTCGCCCACCGGGACGAGACGGTGGCGCTCATGGCGAAGCTCGCGCGGCGGCAGCACGCCCAGGAGGTGGACTGGCTCTACGACTTCTTCGTCGAGAACCAGCTCCTGGAGCCGAACCTCTACGTCTCGCCCGAGGCCGTGAACTTCCTGCAGCAGCTCAACGTGAAGACCAAGCGCCAGAGCCGGGTGCTCCCGCTGGACCAGGTCGCCACCTGGGAGTTCCAGAAGAAGGCCGTCGCCACGCTGGGCGAGTACCGGAGGTAGGGGCGGAGGGGCCGCCGGGGCGCGGGCTTTCGGGCGCCGGCGCGGCCACCAGAAGAACGGAGCCACGACATGTTCAACTATTTTCCCGAGAACCGCGTGTGGTCCTTCTACGTGCAGCGCCTGATCGACGAGGCGATGCACGGCGGCGCGGACTTCAACGAGATGCACCGCACCCTGCGCCGGGTCCGGGACGGCAACTTCGAGGACTGGCACCAGGAGTGGGTGCGCACCGCCCAGCACGTCGAGGGGCTGGCCGAGGCCGCCGAGAAGGCCGGCCACCGGGTGACGGCGCGCGACGCGTTCTTCCGCGCCTTCAGCTACTACCGGACCGCCCAGTTCTTCCTCCACGGGCCGGACCCCCGTCAGCTCCCCACCTACCTGAAGGCCACCGACTGCTTCCGGCGCGGCAACAGCCTCCGGACTCCGCCCTTCGAGAAGGTCGAGATCGCCTTCGAGGGCGCGACGCTCCCCGGCTACTTCCTGCCGCCCCAGGGGGCCAACGGCCGGGCCCCGGGCGTGCTCTTCCTCGGGGGCGCCGACACCTTCGCCGAGCAGCTCCTGTTCATGGGCGCCACGCGGATCGCGGAGCGGGGCATGGGCTGCCTGGTCATCTCGGGACCGGGGCAGGGGGATGTCCTGCGCCTCCAGATGATCCCCAGCCGCCCGGACTACGAGAAGCCGGCCGGCGCCGCCCTGAGCTATCTAGAAGGGCGTCCTGAGGTGGACGCGCAGCGCCTGGGGGTCATCGGGATCAGCATGGGCGGCTACTATGCCCCCCGGACCGCCTCGCTGGACCCCCGGGTCAAGGCCTGCGTGGCCTGGGGCGCCTCCTATGACCTCCTGGAGGACCTCTACACGTATTACCCCCCCATCCAGGCCCACCTGCGCTGGGTCATCGGGGCGGCCGACGATGCCGAGGCCCGGCAGAAGCTCCGGGCCTTCACCCTGAAGGGGGTCGTGAGCCAGATGACCTGCCCGCTCCTCATCTGCACCGGGGCCGACGACTTCATCACCCGGCCGGAGGCGGCGGCCAAGACCTACGAGGAGGCCCGGTGTCCGAAGGAGCTCAAGGTCTGGACCGCCGAGGAGGGGGGATCCTCGCACTGCATGGCGGACAACCGCTCCGAGGCCCTCCCCTACATGCATGACTGGCTCGCGGACCGGCTGAAGTAGGCGAGCAGACCTCACCCGGTACCCTTTGAGACGCGAACGGGAGGGGGGGCCGCAGAGAGCCTTCCTTGACAAGGCCCGAGCCCCCTGGCTATAACCACGGTATTCCCTGAACGGAGGTAAGGACTGATGAACACAAGGATTCCCGTCATCCTGGCGCTCGCGGTGGCGCTCGTGCTCGGCGTGCTCCCCGAGGCCCCCGCGCAGTCCCTGGCGAAGTGGAAGTTCGGGATCGTCCAGATCAAGGCCGATACGGCGTTTGAGAAGATCGGGGCCGAGAAGGGGTTTTACAAGGAGCAGGGGCTGGACGTGGAGTTCTTCGAGATGGCGGGGGACGCCCACCTCCAGAAGGCCCTGATCGCGGGCCACGTGGACGAGATCGAGACCACCCCGGCCGGGGTCATCGTGGCCACCGAGAAGGGGGCGAACCTGCGGATGGTCGCCAGCTTCATGCCCGGCCTGCCGCACGTCCTGTACGTCCGGAAGGAGCTCAACGCCATCAAGGACCTGGTGGGGAAGCCCATTGCCATCTCCGGCCTCAACGCCCTGCCCCACCTGGCGGTCGTCACGGTCCTGCAGAAGTACGGGATCGGGGCCAGCCGGGTGACCTGGGTGCAGGCCGGCGGGGACCCCGACCGGATGAAGGCCATCTTTGCCGGCAAGGTCGCCGCGACCATGTCCTCGAACGAGTTCATCCCGATGCTCCGCCAGAACCCCGACGTGAAGGTCCTGTTCAGCTTCAACAAGGAGCTGCCCCAGTGGGTCCGGATGACCACCAACGTCACGGAGAAGACCGTGCGGGAGCGCGGGGACCTGCTGTTCAAGGCCCTGGTCGCCCACGCCAAGGGGATCCGGTACGCCGCCGAGCACAAGGATGAGACGGTGGCCCTGATGGCCAAGCTCACCAAGCGGGACCCGAAGGACCTGGATGTGGTCTACGACTGGTTCGTGAAGGGGAAGCTCATCAACCCCAACGGCACCCTCCCGCTGGACGGGATCGCCTGGATGCAGGAGGTGAACATCAAGATCGGCCGGCAGGACAAGCGCCTGCCCATGAGCGAGATCGTGGTGCAGGACTTCCAGAAGAAGCTGGTCGCGCAGCTCGGGGAGCACCCTTGGTAAGCAGGCGAACGGCCCCCTGGGCCCTGCCGCGGCCCGGGGGGCGCCCGGCGCCGGGGCACGCGGGGCAGCGGGC
>JACPFL010000042.1 GCA_016183025.1 Deltaproteobacteria bacterium
CCAGCTCGCGTCGCCGGGCATGCTCATCGAGATCCAGGCGATCGCCGCGATCCCCTAGCGGGGGCCACCGCCGCGCGGGTCTACCCCGTGACCGCGCCCTCGGAGGCGGAGGAGACCAGGCGGGCGTACTTCGCCATCACCCCGCTCCTGTAACGCGGGGGCGGCTCCGTCCAGCGGCTCAGCCGGGCACGCAGCTCCGCTTCCGATAGCTCTACGTCGAGCCGCCTGGCCCGGACGTCGACGACGATCGTGTCGCCGTCGCGCACCACGGCGATCGGTCCGCCCCGGGCGGCCTCCGGCGCGACGTGGCCGGCCATCAGCCCGTGGGTGGCGCCCGAGAAGCGGCCGTCGGTCAGGAGCGCCACCTTGTCGCCCATCCCCGCCCCGACAAGCGCGGCCGTGACCGCCAGCATCTCGCGCATCCCGGGCCCGCCCTTCGGTCCCTCGTAGCGGATCACGACCACGTCTCCTGGCCGGATCTCGCGGCGCTGCACGGCGGCGAAGGCGTCCTCCTCGCGGTCAAAGACGCGGGCGGGGCCGCGGTGGGTCACCCGTTCGTGGCCGGCCATCTTCACGACACACCCCTCCGGGGCCAGGTTCCCCTTCAGGATGACGAGCCCGCCGGTCGCTTTGATCGGGTTGGCGAGGGGGCGCAGGACCGCCTGGCCGGGGGTCTCGACGGCGCCGGCGGCCTCCTCCCCGATCGTGCGGCCGGTGACGGTCAGCTCGCCGGCGTTCAGGAGCCCGGCGTCCAGGAGCCGTTTGGCGACCAGGGTGATGCCGCCGGCCCGGTAGAGGTCGGTCGCCACGAAGCGGCCCCCCGGCTTCAGGTCCGCCAGCAGCGGGGTGCGTTCGCTGATTCGATCGAAGTCGTCGATGGCCAGGGGGACCCCGGCCTCACGGGCCACGGCGAGCAGGTGCAAGACGGCGTTCGTGGAGCCCCCGGTCGCGGCGACCGCGGCGATGGCGTTCTCGAGGGCGCCGCGCGTGATGATCCGGCTCGGGCGCAGGTCCCGGCGCAACAGGTCCATGACCAGCAGGCCGGTCTGGAAGGCGACCTCGTCCTTGCGGGGGTCCATGGCCGGGACGCTCGCGCTCCCCATCGGGGAGATGCCGAGCAGCTCGAAGGCGGTCGCCATGGTGTTGGCCGTGAACTGGCCCCCGCAGGCGCCGGGCCCGGGGCACGCCTTCCCCTCCAGCTCGTGCAGCTCCGCCTCGGTCATCCGGCCGGCCGCGCAGGCGCCCACCGCCTCGAAGACATCCTGGATGGTCACCGAGCGCCCCTGGAACTCGCCGGGCATGATGGAGCCGCCGTAGAGCATGAGTCCAGGAAGATCGAGCCGGGCGAGGGCCATGACCGTGCCCGGGATGGTCTTGTCGCAGCCGGAGATGGCGACGACCGCGTCGAACAGGTGGCCGCGCGCGACGAGCTCGATGGAGTCGGCGACCACCTCGCGGCTGATCAGCGAGGCCTTCATCCCCTCGGTGCCCATCGCGATCCCGTCAGAGACGGCGATGGTGTTGAACTCGATGGGGGTCCCCCCCGCGGCCCGGATGCCGTCCTTGATGCGCTCCGACAGGCGCCGGAGGTGGTAGTTGCAGGGCATCACCTCGATCCAGGTGTTGGCGACGCCGACCAGTGGACGGGCGAGGTCCTCATCCTTGAAGCCGATCGCCTTGAGCATCGCCCGCGACGGCGCGCGGGTGAGCCCATCGGTGATGGCGGAGCTGCGGTGCTTCAGTTGCAGGGCCATGGCTCACTCCTCCCCGGCTCCCGGTGTGGGTGTGACGGTCCAGCACGGGCGCAGCCGACTTTCTCCGGAGCCAGCCCGTCAAGTATACTAAAACTCGACATGGCTATGGGTGCCGGTAAGGAATCCCTGCCTGGCGGCGGGGCCTGGGAGCTGGACACGAGCGAGGCCAACTCCGACCTGTACTACGCCACGCGGTTCCTGGCCCCCGATCCCTTCGCCTACGTCCGGAGCCGCGAGGGCTCGTTCGTGATCATGAGCGACCTGGAGTACGGCCGGGCCCGGGCGCAGGCCCGGGTGGACGAGGTCCTCTCCCTGTCGCACTACGAGGAGCAGCTCCGGTGCCGGGGGGCGGCTGAGCCGACCCTCCTGGACGTCCTCGACGAGGTGCTGCGGGAGCGGGGGGTGAAGCGCCTGCTCGTGCCGGCGGCGTTCCCGCTGGAGCAGGCCGACGGGCTGCGGGAGCGCGGCTACACCGTGCGTAGCAAGAAGGACCCGTTCTTTCCCGAGCGCCTGGTGAAGAGCCACGAAGAGGTGGCCTACATCCTGGAGACCCAGCGGCACACCGAGGCCGCCTTCGACGCCGCGGTGCAGGCGCTCCGCGCGGCGGAGATCCGCGGGGACACGCTGGTGCTGGACGGCGAGGTGCTGACCTCGGAGGGGATGAAGCGGCTGATCACCCTGAAGCTCATGGAGCAGGGGTGCGTGGCCCAGCACACGATCGTCGCCTGCGGCAGCCATGGGGTGGACCCCCACCACGAGGGCGCGGGGCCCCTACGCCCCCACCAGTCGATCATCTTCGACATCTTCCCCCGGTCCTCCGCCACGCGCTACTTCGCTGACATGACCCGCCCTGTGGTCACGGGGAGGGCGCCCGAACCCCTGAAGCGGCTTGCGGGCCGGGGGTAGTGGGCCGGAGATCCACCAGGCCATCCACGCCCTGTTCGAGCAGCGGGGGTACCGGACCGGGCTCCAGGGCGGGCGCATGCAGGGCTTCTTCCACGGGACCGGCCACGGGCTGGGCCTGGACATCCACGAGCCGCCCCGGATCAGCCGGGTCGCCTGGACCCTGCAGCGCGGAAACGTCGTCACGGTGGAGCCGGGGCTCTACTACTGGGATGTGGGCGCCGTCCGGATCGAGGACATGGTCCTGGTCGAGGGGGACGGCTGCCGGAACCTCACGTCCTACCCGAAGTTCCTGGAGGTCTGAGCCGGGGGTCGCCCCGGGATCTCCGGACCCGGCGGAGGGGTGGCGGGAGGCCCGGGATCAGGGGCTCTGCTGGTAGTACTGCTCGACGAACTCGGCGATCAGCTTCCGGTCCTGCTCGCTGATGCTCAGGAACTCCACCCCCATGCCGGTGGGCGGCGGGTTCCACGTCCACACGACGCGGCTGGGGATCTTGAAGGCCTTCGGGACATCCGGGAGGGTGAAGCGCACGAGGACCTGGCTCCCCTCGGGCGGCATGAGGTTCTCGGTCGCGAAGAAGCTCGGGATCTCGATGGCGAGCCCGCCGGCGCTGATGTCCCTGGTGATGCCCAGGAGCGGCGGGCCGCCGTGCTTCCCGTCCAGCGAGTAGAACTGGACGTGGACGTGCACGGTGGCGCGGGGGAACTTCCGCCGCTCGTCAAGAGGAGCCCTCCCTGGCATCGGCGGAGATGTTCAGGCAGCAGGTCGGGCCAGGACCGGCAGGCCCTGCCCTGGGGAACCCGGGGTGAGCGGTCCCCCGCATGCCGTACAGCTCCCCCGGGGCCGGGCAAACTTTTCCGGGTAGCCCGCCCATCCGTAGGAGGTCTTGCCGCAGGCTGTGCACGTCCAGATGGGGATCATGCGATGCCCTCCGTCCGCTGCTGGCTCCGTCGCGCCTGCAGGCTTTGCCCCCCCGGGGCGGCTGCAGGCGTCCCCGGACGGGAGGTGAGCAAGCTCCATGCCACTTTCTCCGGCCCGCACGGCCGGGCAATGGCCGGTAGCGGGTCAATCTGAAAACTGCCCACTACCCAAAGGCCGGCAAGTTTGACAGGCAGGGGAGACCCCCTATAATGGGGGCCATAATGGGGGCCATGGTGAGCTACACGCTGGAGAGGTTCAAGGAAGACCTGGAGGCGGTGCGGGCATTGGGGAGCGCGGAGCGCGGCCGACGGGTTGGGCGGGAGCAGGAGGACCCGCTCTCCGAGAGCGCCAACCCGGCCCCGCAGATGCTCGAGTACTTCCATGAGAAGTATGGCCCGGAGCGATGGGGGGACTTTGCTTTCCGTTTCTGGGAGGTCAACAGCTTCATCAGTCATTACTGGGATGAGCTGAAGGTCGAGGAGCTCTCCCAGGATGACGAGGGGGGGAACTACTGGGTCTCCGACCGGCTGATCGAGGTGCTCCTGGACGGGTTCATCGAGCCCCAGGGCTCAGTGAAGTTTCCCATCCATCGGCTGCAGGAGCCCGGGAAGCCCGACTGGCCCGAGTCTGCCTTCCGGGCCGTGGTGGCCGAGACCAAGCGCCTTCTGGCCAAAGGAGCCACCCCGCCTCCACCCGACTCCCACTCCTGAGATCGGCCACCGCCCACCCGCGGTCATTTGACGGCGACGGGGCGCAGGGCTAGCATGAAAATACTCGTCCGGCCGGAGGTCCGCCTGTGGCGCTCACCGCTCTCCAGCTCAAGGCACGGGCCCGTGAGCTCGGAGCTGATCTCGTCGGGATCGCCAGTGCGGCCGTCCTGAACGCGCACCCGCCAGATCCTCGCTACCCCCAGACCCCCGCGCGCCTCTCCCCGGAGATCCGGAGCTGCGTGGCCATCGTGAAGCGGATCCCCGTGGCGGCGTTCCGCGCGAAGAGCCTGGCGTGCGTCCATCACGTGGACCAGCTCGTGCTGCGGGAGATGGACAAGGTGGCCTACCGGATCGCCCGCTTCCTCGAAGAGGAGGGCTTCTACGCCTTCCCCCTGGCGGCCCAGGAGACGATCTGGGAGATGAAGAACGCCAGCTACGGGTACCTCTCGACCCGGCATGTGGCCATCGAGGCCGGGCTGGGGACCCTTGGGCTCGAGGTGAACCTGCTCACCCGGGAGTTCGGCCCCCGCTGCTACACCACGGCCATCTTGACCAGCGCCGAGCTGGAACCCGACCAGCGGATCGCCGAGCAGCTCTGCATCGGCGAGCCCTGCAGCCGCTGCCTGCACTCGTGCCCGGCGGATGCCGTGCGCCACTGGGGGCTCGACAAGCGGGCGTGCGCCACCGAGGCCCAGGAGTACGGCTACGCCACCATCCTGAAGACCTTCACCCGCTTCATCGAGGCCCCGGCCCCCGAGCAACGGCTGGCGCTCCTGCGCGGGGGCAAGTGGCGGGGGATCTACCAGGGCCTGCTCCGCGTGGTGGGGGCCTTTGGCGACTGCCCGCGCTGTCTGGCCGTCTGCCCGGTGGGGGACGACTACCGGTACCTCGTCGGGTCCCAGAAGGTCATCCCCGAGAAGACCCCCGAGAAGGTGGCGCAGGGGAAAGCATTCCTGCAGGCCAGGCGCTCCGGCGCGGAGATCGCCGGCCTGACCGAAGGCCGGATCCGGTGGGTCGGTGAGGATGGCTACAGGCCTCCCAAGGCCCGGAAGGTGACATGACCCCTCGGCGCGCCGGCGAGGGGGCCTGAGGCGCCATGTCCCTGAGCGCTGGCGAGGTCAGGGCCAAGGCCCGCGAGCTGGGCGCGGACCTGGTGGGGATCGCGGCCGGCGCGGTGCTCGATGCCCACCCCCCCGACCCCGCACGTCCGCAGGCGCCCCGCGCGATCTCGGAGGAGGACTCCAAGAGCGTCATCGTCCTGGCCAAGCACCACCTGGCCGGCACCTCGCGCCTCAAGGCCTGGGACGACCGGCACAAGCAGTACTCCGCCGAGCTGGTGCTGAGCGAGCTGGAGGAGATCTCGCTCAAGCTCGTCTACTTCCTCGAGGACCGGGGGTTCCCCGCCCTCACCATCCCGCCGATGCACGCGGACCCGGCCGAGTATCGGGCCAACGGCGACACGCGAGGCCCGCTGTCGCTCATCCACGCGGCCGTGGAGGCGGGGCTCGGCACCCTCGGGCTGAACCTCATGCTGCTCACCCCCCAGTACGGCCCGCGGGTGCTGCTGGCGGGGGTGATGACCTCGGCGGAGCTCGAGCCGGATCCCCGCATGACCACGCCCCTGTGCCTGGGGGAGTCGTGCGGCCGCTGCCTGATGGCCTGCCCTGGCGATGCCATCCTGCACTGGGGGCTCGACAAGGGGAAGTGCGCCCCGCACGCTTCCCCGTACGGGTACGAGTACCTCATGAAGCACCTGGAGCAGATCATCGGCACCGAGGACCGCCAGGAACAGGTGCGGCTGCTCACCCGCACGAAGGAGTCCTTCATGTCCTGGCAGAGCCTGCTCCGGGGGGTGGGGGTGTACTCCGGGTGCACGCGCTGCGTGGACGTCTGCCCGGTGGGGGAGGACTACGAGCGCCACCTCAAGGTGATCCAGGAGGAGATCCCCGAATCCACCGAGGCCAAGGCCGCCCGGCTTCGCGCCATGCAGCAGGCCCGGGAGCGTGGAGAGCGGATCGAGGGGCTGGAACGCTCCCGGCGCTGGATCGGCGAGGAGGCCTGAGGGGTCCGGAGGCCAGCATGCCCCAGGGGCTCTCCCACGCGGCAGCCGTCCTGGTGATGCTGGTCCACCTCGGCTGGATCCTCTTCAACATCACGGGCGCCCTGTGGCTGCGTCGCCGGCACCTCGGGCTCCGGCTCCTCCACGGCACCTCGCTCGGGGCGGCGCTCGTCATGCAGTCCCTGGGGATCGAGTGCCCGCTCACGACCCTGGAGCAGGAGTTCCTGCGCCGGGCCGGCCGGTCCAGCTATTCCGGCTCCTTCATCACCCACTACCTGGGCGCGATCATCTACCCCGATGTCCCCTTTGTCCTCGTCCGGATCCTGACCGTGGTGATCGTGGCCGGCACCCTCTACCTCTACCTCTCCCGACCTCGCCCCCGTCAGGCCACCTGATCCCCTTCCCGGAGGATGGACGTCCGACCCAGCTCGTCCTGGTCTCGGGGGCAGGCGCCTCCCGGCCTGCTGGCAGCCGACCCCGTCGTGAAGGTGATGCCGCCGGGCTCGAACGCCCGCTACCGGGCGAGGAGCGTGCGAAACGGGTTGGTGCGGACGAGGCGTTCGGCCTGGGGGAAGCCGACTCACCCTATTCGGGATCACCCCGCAGGCGGGCTGCGGCCTCCTCAGGAGGGACCGGGTTGATGAAGAAGCCGGTCGCCCACTCGAACCCTGCCACTCTGGCAAGCTTGGGGAGGACCTCAATATGCCAGTGGTATTCATCCCGACCAAACTCGTGCAACGGGCTGGTGTGGAGGATGAGGCTGCTCGACAGGTTCGGGATGATGGCCCCGAGGCGGCTCAGGACAGTCTTGAGCACCTGGGCGAGGTCCTGCCGCTCCTCCATCCCTATCCCCCCGAAGTCCGGCTCATGCCGCTTGGGTAGGATCCAGAGCTCGAAGGGGAACCGAGGGGCGAAGGGGGCGTAGGAGACGAAGAGCCGGGTCTCCAGTACCAGGCGCCGGCCGAGGCGAATCTCATCGCGGATGATGTCGCAGAAGACACAGCGTTCTTTGACGCTGTAATGGGCCGAGGCCCCCCAGAGCTCTTCGTCGATCCCTTTCGGCACCACCGGGAGGGCCACGATATGCGAGTGCGGGTGCTGGAAGGCGCTGACTCCGTAGCCATGGTTCTTCAGCACGACGATCTGGCGGAACCGGGGGTCCTTGCGCAGGTCCAGGCAGCGAACCTGGTAGGCCTCGAGCACCCGCTCGAG
>JACPFL010000295.1 GCA_016183025.1 Deltaproteobacteria bacterium
CAGCCCCGAGGACCTGGTCGCGCGCGTCGGGTGGATCCAGGTGAAGGGCTCGCCGGACAGGAAGGTCCCCCTGGCGAAGGTCCCGATGGGGTTCGACTACCACAAGGGCGTGGGCAAGGGGCGCGTGGTCGTGGGGCGTGGGGAGTTCACCTCCGACACCACGGGGATCGACCCCGAGACGGGCCAGGGCCCCAAGCCCACGCCGTTCTGGATGTACGCGAGCCAGGCCGCGGAGGTGCAGGTGGATGAGGAGACCGGCTACGTGCGCGTCCTGCACCTCTCCGCCGCTCACGATGTGGGCAAGGCCATCAACCCCCTCGCTTGCGAGGGGCAGATCGAGGGCGCCATCGCGATGGGGGTGGGGTACGGCCTCACGGAGAATCTGGTGGTGGACGAGAAAGGGGCGGTCGTGAACCCCACGCTCACGAACTACCTGATCCCCACGGTGCTGGAGATGCCCGAGGTGACCCCGATCATCATCGAGGCGCCCCACCGGGAGGGGCCGTTCGGGGCGAAAGGGCTGGGAGAGCCCGGGCTTGCGCCCACGGCGCCTGCCATCGCCAACGCCATCTACGATGCGGTCGGCGTCCGGATCCACGACCTCCCGATCACCCCTGAAAAAGTCCTCAAGGCCCTCCAGGAGAAGAAGGCCAGGGAAGGCGTGCGGTGAGGCAGGGGATGAGGCATGCCCGGCGCCTCACCCCCGTGCTCGTGGAGGATGACCGATGAAGGTCAGGAAGGTCGTGACCGTCTGCGAGGAGATCCACCGCGAGGGGCTGAAGGACCTGGTCCGGCCGCTGCGCCGGGTCGCCGCGGTCGCGGTGATCGAGAACCCCTTCGCCGGGAAGTTCGCTGACGACCTCTCGGAGCTGGTCACCGTGGGCGAGCAGCTCGGGGCCATGCTCGGCAAGAAGGCTGTGGAGGAGCTCGGCGGGGACCCGAAGGAGGTCGAGAGCTACGGCAAGGCAGCGGTGGTCGGGCTGGCGGGGGAGCTGGAGCACGCCGCGGCCATCCTGCACCCGAAGCTGGGCGCTCCCTTCCGGGAGGCCGTGGGCGGGGGAAAGGCCATCATCCCCTCGGCGAAGAAGATGGGTCCGGCGGGGACGGCCATCGACGTCCCGCTCCACTACAAGGACGCCGCGTTCGTGCGGACGCACTACGACGCGATGGAGGTCCGCCTGCCTGATGCCCCCCTGCCGCACGAGATCCTGGTGGCGCTGGTCGTGACGAACGGCGGCCGGCCGCACCCGCGGGTGGGGGGGCTCCAGAAGCACGAGGTTAAGGGCGAGGACGGGCTGCGCTGAGGGCAGAGGGCGCCGGCCATGCCCCGGGCGCGACGGGGGCTGGCTGACGCGCTTCCAGGAGGGGCGATGGCGAAGGACGCACGGGCGGACAAGGCGCCGGAGGAGGTCAGCCGGGAGGGGGCCATCCTCAACATCTTCCAGGGGGCCGAGTTCAAGGCCTACGGCGGGCACATGCGATTCGTCTGCTGGCCCGGCCTGGGCGCGCGCGAGGTGGGGACGCACTGCGTGATCCTGCAGCCGGGGGAGGCGTTCGCCCCCCACGTCCACGCCATCTCCTGCGACGTGGTGCTGGTCTTCCGCGGGCAGGGGCAGTTCTTCCTGGGGGACCGCTGGTATGACGTCCAGGAGGGCGACCTGCTGTACGCGCCGCCCGGGGTCATGCACGGCACGCGGAATCCGGCGACCAACAGCGAGCCGATGATCTGTGTCGGGACCGGCGTCCCGCCCCAGCTCGAGCTGTACGAGAAGGGGGGGTACCTGCAGAACGGCCGGTTCACCTACACCCCTTCGGACAAGCGCTGAGCCGGCCTGTCGCGAAGGCCGGAAGCCCCCGCGGCGAGCCCCGGGGGGATCTGCTTGACGCGTAGGGAAAGGAGGGAGCCATGGACTGGAGGCGAAGCTGGGCTATTGTGGGCATCCTGCTTGCCGCTGCGCTGTGGTTGCCAGGAGCCGCGACCGCGCAGCAGCCCATCAAGATCGGCGCCATCCTGCCGCTGACCGGCGGGTTCGCCTACAGCGGACTGAGCCAGATGAACGCGATGAAGATCGCCCAGGAGGAGATCAACGCCAAGGGAGGGGTGCTGGGCCGCAAGATCATGCTCCTCGTGGAGGACGGCGCCTGCAACCCCGCCCAGTCGGTCAACGCGGCCGAGAAGCTCATCACCCGCGACAAGGTGGTGGCCCTGCTCGGGGCCTTCTGCTCGTCGGCGACAGGGGCCGTCATGGAGATCGCCCGCCGCTACGAGATCCCGCTGATCACCGGCGTCTCGACCTCCCCGCTCCTCACCGAGCAGGGGAACAAGTGGTTTTTCCGGGCCCAGGCCACGAGCCGCCTCATGGCCCGGGCGGTCATGGACTATATGGTGAAGCAGCACAAGATCAAGACGCTGGCCTTCCTGTGCTCCAACAACGACTGGGGGCGCGGTGTGGTCAAGGAGTACGGCGACGCCATCAGGGGCTTTGGCGGCCGGGTGCTCGCCGAGGAGTACTACGCCGAGCCGGACACCGATTTCTACTCTTACCTCACCAAGATCAAGGCCCTGAACCCCGATGCCATCGCCATGGCCGCTGACGAGCAGCACGGCGCCGGGATCATGAAGCAGATCCGGGAGGTCGGCATCAGGGCCAAGCTCTTTGGCGAGGGGCCCTGGACCACGGACGCCTACCTCCGGATCGCCGGGGCCGCGAGCCACGGCTTCATGGCCGTCATCGAGTACATCCACCTGGTGGAGCACCCGGCCAACAAGGCCTTCCTGGCGAAGTACATGGAGCGGCACAAGGAGAACCCCACGAAGTACTCGGCCGCCGGCCACACCATCCTGAACATCCTCGTCGACGGCATCCGGCGGGCGAAGAGCACCGACGCCGGGAAGCTCCGGGACGCCCTGGAGAAGACCGACTACAGCGGCTTCACCGGCACCTTCCGCTTCGACGCGAAGCATCAGGCGTACAACTTCGATATCTTCATCGCCGAGATCCGGGATGGCAAGCCCCTGGTCGTGGGGAAGACCAAGATCGGGAAGCCATCGTAGCCTGACGGCCCTTCGAGTCGGCCGGACGACATGCTCGAACTGACCCTCCAGCACATCCTGAACGGGCTGGTGGTGGGGAGCGCCTACGCGCTCATCGCCATCGGGCTGACGATGATCTTCGGCCTGATGGACATCGCCAACTTCGCCCATGGGGAGTTCTACATGCTGGGGGGGTTCTTCGCGTACTATGCCGTCTCCTTCCTGGGCCTCAGCTTCTTCGTCACCATCCCCCTGGCGATCGTCGTGACCATGGCCGTGGGCGCGCTGCTCGACCGGGGGGTCTTCCGCCGGCTGCGGGGGACCCCCCTCATGAGCTCGGTCCTGGCCACCATCGGGCTCTCGATCTTCTTCCAGCACGTGGCCCTCCTGGTCTGGGGGCCGCAGCCCAACGAGATCCCCACCCCGTTCCCGCCCGCCTCGATCCACCTGGGCCCGCTCTTCATCACCCCCTTCCGCCTGTTCATCGCGGGGGTGACCCTCCTGCTCATCCTGGCGGCCCACGGGGTCCTCCAGTACACCAGGGTCGGCAAGGCCACCCGGGCGGTGTTCCAGAACCGGGAGTCGGCCGCGCTCGTGGGGATCGACATCGACCGGATCTACCTCCTGTCATTCACCTTCGGGTCTGGGCTGGCAGCCGCTGCCGGCGTGCTGCTCGGGCCGATCTTCCTCGTCTACCCCACCATGGGCGGGATGGCGACGCTGAAGGCCTTCATCGTCGTCATCGTCGGGGGGATGGGCAACTTCCTCGGCGCCATCGTGAGCGGGCTCCTGCTGGGCGTGGCCGAGAGCCTCGGGGCCGGCTTCGTCTCCACGGCGTATAAAGACGCCGTGGGGTTCGTCATCGTCATCATCGTGCTCATGCTCATGCCGCAGGGGCTGTTCGGCAGCAAGGCGTAGCGAGGCCTTCCCCGTGGCCGTCCGCCTTCTGCAACCCGTCCTGATCGGCGCCGTGGCGCTCGGCTTCCCCCTGGTGGTCACGGGCGGGTACCACCTGCACCTCGCCATCATGGCCCTGATCTTCACCGTCCTCGTCGCGGGGCTCAACCTGCTGGTCGGCTACATGGGCCTGCTCTCGCTCGGGCACGCCGCCTTCTTCGGGATCGGCGCCTACGTGTCGGGGCTCTTCTACAAGAAGCTCGGGCTGAGCTTCTGGGTCGGCTTTCCGGCCGCGGGAGTGGTGGCGGCCCTGGCCGCCCTGGTCCTGGGGTACATCGTCCTCCGGGTCCGGGGGCACCGGTTCGTCATCATCAGCATCGCCTTCCAGGAGATCGTGCGCATGGTGGACTCCAACTGGGTGGAGCTCACCAACGGCTACATGGGGATCGCAGGGATCGCCGCGCCGCGCCTGCTCCTGGGCCCGCTCGACATCGATTTCTTCCCCAAGCGGCACTTCTACTATCTCGCCCTGGCCGTGGCGGCGCTCACCGTGTTCGTCTGCCAGCAGCTTGCCGACTCGCACATCGGGCGTGCCCTCATCGGGATCCGGGAGAGCGAGGCGCTGGCGGGGACCGTGGGGATCAGCCCGTTTCGCTACTCGATGATCGCCTTCACGGTGGGGGCGTTCTTCGGCGGGCTGGCCGGGAGCCTGTACGCCCACTTCATCGGCTTCATCAGCCCCGATCTCTTCCACTTCTCGGTGATGATCGAGATGCTCGTCATGCTGATCATGGGCGGGAAGGGGACGACCTGGGGGCCGGTGCTCGGCGCCATCATCTTCACCATGCTCCCGGAGTACCTGCGGGTGGCCAAGGACTTCCGGATGATCATCTTCGGCGGCATCCTCGTGGGCGCCATCCTCTACATGCCCCAGGGGATCATCATGCCGATCGCGCGCGTCGCCGAGCGCCTGCCCCGCCTGTGGCGTCCCGCCGAGCGCCCGGCCTGAGACCCTCCCACGCGGTGCCGTTCGCATACTACGACCGCCTCACCCCCGCGCAGCAGCGGACCTATCGTCGGGGCGACGGGATCACGGCGCTCGTGCTGCCCGATCCGGGGAGGCTCCGGCCGCTGGTCGGCGCGCTGGCCGACGCGCTCGGCTCGGGGGATCGCGCGCGGACCCGGGCGGCGGCGGATGCGTTGCTCTCCGGGCTGTGTAGCGCCCTGGGCATGAAGCCCCTGGGGGTCGAGGTCCTGGCGGTCCGCCCCTCGCGGAGCTGGGGGGAGCTGCACGGGCTCTACACGCCGGCGGAGGGCGGGGAGCCGGCGCTGGTGACGGTCTGGATGCGGACCGCCCGGCGTCGCCAGGTCGTGCGCTTCCGGACGTTCCTGCGGACCCTCCTGCACGAGCTCTGCCACCACGCGGACTACGAGCTCCTCGGGCTGGAGGAGTCCTTCCACACGGAGGGGTTCTACAAGCGGGAGTCGAGCCTGTTCCACCAGCTCGTGGGGCGGGAGGGGCTCCCGCCCAACAGTCACGCCGTGAGCTCAGGCGCGGCCGGCGGTCCGCGGGGCGCGCCGCCGGCGCCTTAACCGGCCCTCGGCGGGATCGGGAGGGCGGCCTGCTTCTCCTCGGCCGCGGCGCTCCGGATGGCGTTCTCGCCCGGCTCCTGGACCACCAGCGAGCGCAGGTACACGAACAGCGGGCCATCGGTCACGGCCACCAAGAGGTGGTCCTCCTCGGGATGGAATTCGTGGTCGGCCCAGGCCGGGATGAGGTAGACGTCCCCGGGCTCCCAGTCGAGACGCTTGCCGTCGATGATGGTATGGCCCCGGCCCCTGATCACGTAGATGATCGTCGTGTAGCTGTGCCGGTGGGGCGGGACATGCTCGCCCGCCTTCAGGTGGAGGAAGGCGACGTGCATCGTCTGGGAGGTGCCGGGGATATCGCCGAGGGCGGGGTGCTGAAGCACGAGGTTGCGCCGCCCATTGTAGTACTCGGGGACCTCGTCGAACTTGTCCAGCTCCCGGGCGATGTCCCGGCCCTTCCAGATGAGCGGCTCGAGGTCCCGAACCGGCGGCCTGATCTGCTCGCCGTACCGGACGAACTTGGGATCTCCCATGGCCGTGCCTCCTCCTGCTCGCTTCCGCCTGAGCTCCCGCCGTACCCCGCAGCGCGCCGGCGGCGCGCGCCAGAGGCACGTGGCCGCCGCAGGGTCAGAGGTTGAAGAAGCGGAGGGCGTTCTTGCTGAGGATCTTCTCCTTGACGGCGTCGCTGATGTCCTTGCGCTCCTGGATCTCCCGGACGGCGCTGTGGCGGGCCTCGGAGTGGGGGAGGTCCGCCTCCATGAGGACCCGGTCCTCCCCGAGGGTCTCGATGACCTGCGGGAGCAGCCGCTCCTCGGCCTCGCAGGTGACATAGATCTGGGAGTCCCGCACGCAGTCGCTCGGCAGGCGCTCGGGGACCCACCAGTCCAGGGCCGTGTCCGCGTGGAAGTAGTGGTCCAGGCGGTCCACCAGGTAGGGGAGCCACCCAGCCCCGGCCTCGAGGAACGCCACCTTGAGCCGGGGAAATTTGTTCAGGATGTTCCCGCCCACGAAGCTGTAGAACCCCATCATGACGGGCAGGGCGAAGCTCACCGCGTGTGCCCCGAAGGTCGTGTCCATGCTCCACTTCAGCCCCGGGTGGCTCCAGCCGACGTGGACGCAGACGGGCATGGCGAGCCGCTCGGCCTCCGCGAAGAAGGGCTCGAAGTCCGGGTGGTGGAGCATGCGGTGGTCCACGGTCCCGTAGATCCCTGCTGTCACCGCGCCCAGGTCTCGGCCCCGCCGGAGCTCCTCGATGGCCGCCGGCAGGTCGCGCATCGGCATCACGGCCGCCCATTTCAGGCGGTCGGGGCGCTTGGCGCAGGCCTTCGCCATCCAGGTGTTGTAGCTGCGCATGAGCGCGGCCTCGAAGTGGATGTCGTCGGTCAGGGGCTCGAGGAAGACGGTCGGGAAGATCACGGAGATGTCCACGCCGAGGCTGTCCATATCGCGCAGGCGGGCGTCCGCATCGGTCAGCGCCTGGCTCCCGATGGAGAAGGTCTTCCCCTTGGCCAGGTTCTGGGCCAGGGGGGTCCCGTAGACGGTCGCCCCGTGCCCGTACGGCTTGGGGACGACCTGCCCGTCGATGTACCAGAAGGCGTTCATGTGGCCGAGGATGGGCCTATCCTCGGTCACCAGGGCGAAGGGCTTGCGGGCCTCGTACTCCTTGTCCAGGTACTCCCACGCCTCCTCCGGTTCCTCGACGTGGGAATCGGCATCCACGACGGGGTAGATGGCCATGGCGCTCCCCTCCTCTAACGCGACTGCGTTTCGCCGCTGAATGCTCTGCGTCGCCCTTGGGCGATCTCAGCGCTGGGTGACGTTGATCCCGCCTTCGTGTAGCTTGCCACAGGCTGACCGAATGCAGCCTTAGCACCAAAGGAAAAACGGTGTCAAGGCTCAAGAGAGACACGCAATAATGGCGGTAGGCAGAGGAGAGGGTCCAACCAGTCAAAGGGACGCGAGGAGGCGAAGACCATGGAAGAGCTCAAGCGCGCCTACGAGGTCTTCAGGGAGTACCTCATGCCCCAGAGCTTCCCCATTGCCATCAAGATGCTCGCGGAGGGGGATCCCATCCCAGAAGAGGCCCGGCGTCCCTTTCGGGACATCGGACGGCGCTTCTCCACCTGTCAGGGGTACAACATGGTGCGGCGGTATGGGTGGACCATCGCCATGACGAAAGAGGACATGCAGTGCTCGCTCGGGGTGGTGGTCCTGGGATTCGACAAGCCTCTGCCCCTCTACACCGAGGGGAATCTCTGCGAGGGAATGTACACGGCCACAGCCGAGGCCGGTGCCAGGTCCGAGGCGGCGGTGGATCGGCATGAGCCCGGCCGGTACCGGGCGATCCTCATGGCACCCCTTCACAAGGCCGATTTCACCCCGGACGTCATCTGCATCTACGGCAATTCAGCCCAGGTCATGCGCCTGGTCCAGGCCGCCCTCTGGCACCGGGGAGGGAAGCTGACCTCCTCGTTCGGCGGACGGCTCGACTGCTCGGATATCATTGTGACTCCGGCTAGCGCAAACGAGTGTAATGTGATTCTCCCCTGCTCAGGAGACCGGATCTTCGCCCAGGTCCAGGACCACGAGATGGCCTTCTCCATCCCGTACGGCAGGCTTGAAGAAGTCCTGGAAGGGCTCAGAGAAACCCACAAGGCGGGTCATCGCTACCCGACCCCGTCCTACCTCCGATACGAGGCCAAATTCCCGGAGAAGTACATGGCCCTCTTTCCCCTGTGGGAGGCCGAGGCGAAAGGAAAACAGTAGCGGAGAGTGGGGCATGCGCTGGCTTGACACCTGAGGCCCACCCCTGGTAGCGTTCGCTCGCTCCAGAGAAAGGTCGCGATGTGGGGATGGAGCCGGGGCTTGGACATTCGATGAGTCACGCGGCCATCGGGGCGCAGGGGGTGACGAAGGTCTTCCGGGCCACTGCCCCCCCGGTCTGGGCTCTCGACGGGGTCTCCTTCGACGTCGGGGACTCGGAGTTCGTCGTGGTGGTGGGCCGGAGCGGCTGCGGGAAGACGACGCTCCTCAAGATCCTCGCTGGCCTGACCCCTCTCTCCCGGGGAAGGGTCCTCATCGGAGGAAAGGAGGTCCGAGGGCCGGTCGGGAACATCGGGATGGTCTTTCAGACCCCGGTCCTCCTCCCCTGGCGATCGGTCCTCGACAACGTCCTCCTCCCCATCGAGGTCATGGGCCGCAGGACGGCGGAGCACGAACGGAAGGCCCGGGAGCTGATCGAGCTGACCGGCCTTCAGGGCTTCGAGGAGCGGCCGCCGCGGGCCCTGTCGGGGGGAATGCAGCAACGGGTTTCCATCTGCCGGGCCCTCATCTACGACCCCCCCATCCTGTTGATGGACGAGCCCTTCGGGGCCCTGGACGCCATGACCCGGGAGGAGATGAACGGGGAGCTTCTGCGGATCTGGCAGCAGCGGCGGAAGACCGTCGTCCTCGTGACGCACAGCATCTCTGAGGCGGTCTTCCTCGCGGACCGCGTGATCGTGATGACGCCGAGGCCGGGGAGGATCCGGAAGGTCTTCGAGATCGCCCTCCCCCGGCCGCGGACGATGAAGGTGAAAACCGACCCGGCGTTCGTTCGCTACGAGCAG
>JACPFL010000292.1 GCA_016183025.1 Deltaproteobacteria bacterium
GGCGCCCGGTCCCGAACCTCCTGATACCAGTCCTCTGTCCGGCGGCCCCGGGACGTCGGGCCTCGCCTCGTTCAGATCCTGACCGGCGTGAACTCGTGGGTGTAGTGGTCCTCCAGGGGGAGGCGCCGCTTGATGATCTTGAACTCCAGGAGGGTGTCCTGCATGACCCGGACCGCCTCGACGTTGATCCGGCCGTCGGCCGAGAGGAGCGGGCCGGAGATCTGGTGGGCCCGGGCCACGGCGTCCACGGGCCAGCCCAGGGTCTTCGAGGCGATCCGGAACGCCTCCTGTGGGGATTCGCGGATGAACTTGACCCCCTGGAACAGGGCCCGCAGCGCGCGCCGGATGGCGTCCTTGTGCGTCCGGATGTACTCGTCGGTGCAGTAGCAGGACTGGCTGATCCACTTCGGGGTCACGGTGTCCAGGCGGAGCAGGACCTTCGACTTCCCCTGCAGCTCCGTCACCGCCCCGCCGTCGCCCCAGACGTAGGCGTGGATCTCGCCGCGGGCCAGGGCCGCGAGCTGGGCGTCCAGCCCCCCGAGCCCGACGATCTTCACGTCCCGCTCCGGGTTCCACCCCTGCTGCCGGGCGAGCATGACCGCGAAGATCCAGGTGGTCGCGCCCACCCGCGTGACCCCGATGCTCTTCCCCTTCAGGTCGGCCAGCCGCGTGATCCCGGGGGCGACGTTGAAGGTGAAGTGGTTGCTGTCCACCGTGGTGGCGACGAAACGGACCGGCACCCCGGCCTCCCGGAACATGGGGACGTCGGTGCTCCCGGTGATCCCGATCTGGATCTGCCCGGCCTGCACGGCCTTCAGCAGGTCCGGCCCGCCCCGGAACGGGACGAACTCCGCGCTGACGCCGTTCTCCTTGAAGAAGCCCTTCTCCAGCCCGATCAGCGCGGGGGCGGTCAGGGAGTAGTCACCCAGGCCCGCCGTACCGATCTTCACGGAGGCCTGCGCCTGCGCCACGCGAGGCAGGATGGCGGGCCCGAACCCCGCCGCGACCGCCCCGGCCACTGTCCCCTTGATGAACTCGCGCCTCGTGATGCCCATGGGCTTCCCTCCTCGAATGGTCGCTGCTCCCGATCCCCTCTGTCCCCTCACCCCGCCGCCCCTGACGGCCTTCCAGAAATGACCGCCGCGGCGGATTGTACCCCGCTCCCGTCCCCTGTCAAGGCCGACTCCCGGAGGCGCCCCTCTCCATCGCCCCCGGGCTACCGGGTCAGCCTGTAGAGCCGAATCGCGTTCTCCCGCCCGATCTGCCCCGCGAGGTCGGGGGGGAGCCTGGAGAGGAAGCGCCGCGTCCGCTCCCGGATGAGAGGCGCCCGTCCGGCGAAGATCAGGCCCGGACCGCGGAGCTGCGGCGTGACGAAGAACTGGTCGCCGCCGATCACGAAGCGGTCCGGAAACTCCCGGAACAAGCTCAGCCACTCCGGCTTGATCTCGCCGGCCGCATCCAGGACCAGGTTCTGTGGCACCCCGCCGCCCATCCTGAGGCTCATGTGGAGGTTGGGGTGCCTCCGCAGCAGCTCACGGCTGAGCGCGGCCGTCCACTGCCCGAGGGGATCGGAGCCCGCATGCGCCCACACGATCCGGGCTTTGCGGTTATGGGCGAGGAGCCGCTCGAATGCCGCGAGGTTGGCACGGAGCACCGGGGGGTTGGACGGGGATGCCAGCCGGCCGGGCAGGCCCATGTCCTCGGTCACAGGATCGAAGTGCAGGTCGATCACGACGTCGTGACGTGCCGCGATGTCCGCCAGCCGCAGCAACAGGGGATGGTCCGCAGGCACCGATTCGTAGGGATGCCCGCTCATCAAGGGGAGGTGATGGGCGCTGATCTCGCCGAACCCCGCCCCGCCCTCCCTGAGGAAACCCCCAGCCTTCTCCCCGAACCTCCGCACGTCCTCTTCGGCGCTACCGCCGCGCTGGCCGGCCTCCTGGCGCAACGGGCTCAGCGTCCCACCTCCGCCCAGGAAGGCGAAGCGGCCCGGATACGGCTTCAGGGCCGCAATGAAGCTCTCGTAATCATACGGCGGCGGGCCCCCTCGGACCTGCGGGGGCGGCATGACGACGGCCTGCCTGATCCCGGCCTCATCCATCGCCGCGACCGCGGCTCGGGCGGCCCCGCTGGAGTCCTCCGCCCACGGCCCTCTGCCGCCCACCAGATGCACGTGGACGTCGATCCACTCGATTCGGCCGCTGGCGACGGGCTGGCGGGGAGCTTCGCGGGGAGGGGCCGAGGCGCATGAGACCAGGATCCCGAGCAGAACGAGGCCCGGCAGGGACCGCCAGAGCGCCGGCCGGGGACGGGCTCGGAAGACCCCCTCACGCGGCATCCTGCTGTCCTCTCCCGGCGTGGGAGAAAGCCAAAGGTCAGGCCTTCAGGGTGGCCGTGAAGCTGAGAACGGCCTCCGGCTCGATGACCGGGAGTCCCGCCTTGACGAGGAGGTCCCGGATGGCCTGCACCTCGGCGCGCAGCGGCCGCGGCATCGGGGGGCGCATGAGCGGGTGGGCGATCAGGCCCCGCAGCCACGTCGCGACCTTATACCGGACGTGCAGCCGTGAGTAGTCGGAGTAGATGTACTCGTGTAACTCGGCCAGGCCATCGCTCCAGATGGCCGTGGCCTTCTTCACGTCTCCGTCCCTCCATGCCACGATATGGTCGATCATAGATTCGAGCGCGTAGTTGAAGGAGCCGGTCACCGTGCCATCGAACAGGTCGCTCGCGAGGGCCTCGTGGAAGTACACGGCCGGCGCGCCCAGGATGGCCACATGGCGATCCAGGTTTCTGAGCGCGCGGCCCACCGTCCGGTAGCCGTCCCAGTTGTAGGTCATCTTCCATCCGACCATGTTCGGAACTTCCCGGCACATCCTGAGAGTGGCCTCACGGGGGAAGCCTACTCCAAAGGCCATGCTCGGACTCGCCACGGGGTGCGCGATGAGCGGGAGGTCCACTGCCGCATCGATCGCCTTCACCTGGTCGATCCAGACCTCGGGATACTTCTCCGCATTCCAGGAAGTCGTGATGTCGATCGCGCCGAGCGGGGGGATCACGAATATCCCGTCTACCCCCTCCTTCTTGGCGTCCACGGCCACCCGCACGGTGTCGTCGGTCCTCAGGTCGATGGCGCCGGCGAAGAGCGGGACCCTGCCGCGGCATTCCTCCACGGCGATCCGGACGTTTCGGATCTTCTCC
Source organism: Deltaproteobacteria bacterium (assembly GCA_016183025.1). Lineage (GTDB taxonomy): Bacteria > Desulfobacterota > JACPFL01 > JACPFL01 > JACPFL01 > JACPFL01. The sequence goes on from JACPFL010000292.1 coordinate 3,199, forward strand.
TCGCGGGTCAGGTAGAAGACCTCGCCCGCCTCGGGGTTGATGACGATCGCGATCCCGGCCTCCGCGTACCGGGGCTGCAGGTAGTACCGGAGCAGGCGGCGGAGCCGGTCCTCGTCCACGTCGAAGCTATTCTCCTCGAACGGGGTTACCACCGCGACGAACAGGCGATCGAATCGGTGCGCCGTCCCCTTGTCCACCGCACGCCCTCCCCTCTGGCGCGGGGCTCGCCCGTCTCCAGCGCGACGCGCGTCCCCTACCTCGGCACGAAGTCGTTCGTGAAGAACGCCCGCACGTCCACCGTCCGGGGGATGACCCCCTGCGTGAACAGCAGCTCCTGGGTCTTTGCCATCCGGTCGGCGCTGATCGTGTTGTCGCTTTTGACCCAGTACGGGATCCAGTGCCGGAGGATCCCAAGCTGGACCGGCCGCTTGAGCGCCGGATAGGCCTCCACTAGCATGTCGGCCAGGTCTTCGGGGTGCTCGCGGGTGTAGTCCATCCCCTTCTTCGTCGCCCGCAGGAAGCGCCTGATGGTCTCCGGCTTGTCCCTGATGGTCCGCTCGTTGACGATGACCATGACGCCATAGATGTCGAGTCCGTGATCCACGCCCCGCAGGACGGTGATCTCTTCGGGCGCCATGCTCCTCACGATCGCCGTGGCATTGTCGAAGGTGTTGATGAAGTCCACCAGCCCCTGCACGAGCTGCGCGTACCCCGGTGGCGGCACCGTCGCCTCCCGGATTTTGCCGGCGTCGATGTTGTTCATCTTCAAGACGGCCTTGTAGATCCAGTAGGGCGACCCCCCAGGGACCACGCCGGCCGTGTGCCCCGCCAGGTCCTGCAGCTTCTTGATGCCGCTCTTCTTGGTGGCCAGGATGACGAAGGGGTTCTGCGCGTCGACCGCCATGACGGCCTTGACAGGCACGTCGAGGACCCGCGCCTGGATGATGGAGACCGCGTCCGCCTGCCCAAAGGTGTTCTGGCCCGCCCCGATCAGCTTCACGGCGTCGCCGGAACCGGTCCCCCGGAGGATCTCGACCTCCAATCCCTCCTCCGCATAAAAGCCCTTCTTCGCCGCCGCCAGGTAGTGAGGCACCACACCCGCGTCGGCCAGCCAGTTCAGCCGCAGGCTCACCTTCTCGCCTGCCTGCGCGGTATAGGCGGTCGCGACCAAGACCGGCAGCACCAGGAGAATGCCGAGGGCTCGCCTGATCCGTCCACGCATTGGGGCCACCCATCCTTTCTTGCTGACGACGAAAGGGATCAACCCTTTCGGTTCACCGTCCGGGTAGCACAGAGTCACGAGCATGTCAACATGGGCCGTCTCCGGATGCAGTCGCGATCTCTTGCCTGGGCTTGACCGGGGTGGCGGCCGCGGTCATAGTGGCCGCAGCGCGGTCTCAACAGCGGCCCGGCCGCGCCCGGGCCCGGAGGACGACACGGGCTGCCGCCTGGGAAGGAGGCAGGGACGTACTGATGAGGCGATCCACGGGGAAACGCTGATACCGACCGACTCGGAAAGGTCGCGCTCATCGCCTGGGCGATGGGCCCACACCACGGTGAACCCAGGCACAAAGGAGGGCATACGATGAAGCGAGCCCTGTACCTGTCGGCCTTTTCTCTCATCCTCGCCCTGGCCGTGGCCCTGTTCCCCGCCGCGCCAGCCCGGGCCCAGGAGCCGATCAAAGTCGGGCTCCTGGCCTCGCTCACCACGGACTTCGCCCTGATCGGCATCCTCCAGAAGCACGCCGGCGTCATGGCCGCGGAGGACTTCAACGCCGAGGGCGGGGCAAGGGGCCGGAAGATCGAGCTGGTCATCGAGGACTCCGCCAACTCCAACACGGTGGCCCTGGCGGGCCTCAACAAGACCCTGGCCCAGAAGCCCGTGGCCCTCCTGGGCCCCATCTGGGCCACCCAGCTCTTCGCCCTCTTCCCGACCATCCAGAAGGAGGGCATCCCCACACTGGCGACCTCAGGCACCCGCCGGCTGACCCAGGTGGGGAACCGGTGGTTCTTCCGCTACTTCCCCCACGACGGGATCACCAAGACGGCCTACACCGAGTTCGCCCTCAACGAGCTCAAGCGCCGGAAGGTAGGGATCCTGCACGTTGCCAATGAGTACGGGATGAGCGGGCGCGACATCATCGTGGAGACCCTGAAGCGGCACGGGCTCACCCCCGCGGCCATCGAATCCCACAACGCCACCGATAAAGACATGTCGGCCCAGCTCCAGAAGGTGAAGGCGGCTGGCGCCGACGTGATCCTCTCCCAGGCCCACGTCGCCGACACCGCTCTGATCCTCAAGCAGCAACGCACGCTCGGCATCGACACCCCCCACGTAGCCTCCTCCGCGGCCTCCACCCCCTCTCTCCTGAAGCTGGTCACCGAGCAGGACCTCGACGGGATATACGTGGAGACCGCCGCCGTGCCGAATTTTGACCCGCGGCCCCAGGTCCAGCGCTGGGTCAAGTCCTACACGGAGCGGTTCAAGGTGGCCCCGGACGTCTTCGCGCTGCTCTATTACGACATGGCGCGGATGCTCTTCAAGGCCATCAGGGAGGCCGGGCCCGACCGGGAGAAGATCCGGGCCTGGCTCGCTGCCAACCGCTACGAGGGATTGGCCACGACCTACAAGGCCGATGCCGAGGGGAACCTCAACCACCGGGCCCTGATCATCCGGTTCAAGGGGAAGACCCCGGAGATCGTGAAGATCTACGATTACAGCCCCAGGTAGCCGGCCGTGCTCCAGCTGGTGGTGAACGGGCTCGCCATCGGCGCCATCTACGCCCTGGTGAGCTGCGGGTTCGTCTGGGTCTATAACGCCGTGGGGGCGGTGAACTTCGCCCACGGCGAGCTGGTGATGGTGGGGGCGTTCCTGGGGGTCAGCGGCTCGCTCGCGCTGGGCCTCCCGCCCGCCGCCGCCCTCCTCCTCGCCGTGCTCGGGTCCGCCGCCCTCGGCTGGCTCTTCCAGCGGACCGCCTACTACCCGGTCCGCACGCGGCCCGCCATCACCTTCATCATCGTCTCCATCGGGATGAGCATCCTCCTCCGCAACTCGGCCCTGGTCCTCTGGGGGCCCGATCCCCTCTCACTCCCGGGGTTCATGGGCCGGACCATGGTGCGCCTGGGGGCGAGCAGCATCTCCGCAAACCACCTCCTCATCATCGGGGCGACCCTGGCCACCTTCGGGCTCCAGCACCTCTTCTTTGCCCGCACCCGGCTCGGCCGGCAGATGGAGGCCACGGCCCAGGATCAGGAAGCGGCCCGGCTCATGGGGATCCAGGTCAGCCGGATGATCGCCCTCACCTTCGTCATGAGCGCGGCCATCGCGGCCCTGGCAGGCTACCTGGTGGTGCCGGTGATCTTCGTCTCGGCGGATATGGGGCTCTTCGTGATCCTGAAGGCGTTCATCGCCATGGTGATCGGGGGGTTCGGCTCGATCCCCGGGACGCTCGTGGGCGGCATCTTCCTTGGCGTCCTGGAGGTCCTGACGGCCTTCTATATCTCCTCGCACTACAAGGACGTCTTCGCCTTCTTGCTCCTGATCCTCATCCTCCTCCTTCGCCCCGAGGGATTCTTCGGGGAGAAGGTGGGCGAGAAAGCGTGAGGGGGGACCATGAGGAGCCCCCGCCTGGTCTGGAGCGTCACCGCGGCCCTGGCGCTCCTCCTGCCCCTGCCCTTCGCCCGCTCGGACTACGTGCTCTTCCTCCTGGTCATGTGCGCCAACCACGCCCTCCTCGCGGTGAGCCTCAACGTGGTCTTCGGCTATCTCGGGCTCATCGCCCTGGGGCACGCGGGGTTCTACGGGATCGGGGCCTATGTCTCCGCCGCCCTCACCATGTGGGCAGGGCTTCCCTTCGCCCTCGCGCTCCTCGGCGCCGCGTTGGCCGCTGCCCTGTCGGGCCTGGCCCTCGCCATCCCGGCCCTGCGGGTGAGAGGTCACTACTTCGTCCTGATCACCCTGGGGTTCGGGGAGATCGTGCGCCTGATCCTCCTCAACTGGAAGTCCGTGACCAGGGGGACTGACGGGGTGGTGGGCGTCCCGGCGCCCGCCTTCGGGCCGCTGACCATCTCGAGCAAGATGGGCTTCTATTACCTCACCCTCCTGGTGGCAGTCCTGGCCATCCTCCTGACGGAGCGCCTGCGCCGCTCCAAGTTCGGCCGGGCCCTCATCGCCATCCGCGGGAGTGAGATGGCCGCCGCCACCTCCGGGGTGGACCCCGCCCTCGCCAAGCTTCTGGCCTTCACCTTCAGTGCCTGGATCGCCGGGAGCGCGGGCTCGCTCTACGCGCACTTCTACACCTTCATCAGCCCGGAGGTGTTCACCATCGACATCTCGGTAGCCGCCCTCCTCATGGTGCTCCTGGGGGGGGCGGGCTCGAACCTGGGGGCGGTGGTAGGAGCGGGGCTCCTCACGCTCCTCCCCGAGGCCCTTCGGTTCCTCAAGGAGCTCTACCTGATCCTTTACGGGGCGGGCATTGTCCTCGTGATGGTGTTCATGCCCGACGGGCTCGTGGGGATCGCCCGGCGCCTGGGGCGGCCCCGCGGCGCGGTCAGAGCCGGGGAGGCGGTGCCGTGAGCCTGCTGGAGGCCGCAGCCCTGAGCAAACACTTCGGTGGCCTCGCCGCCGTAGACCGGTTGGACCTCCGGGTGGAGGCAGGGGAAATCCGGGGGCTCATCGGGCCCAATGGCTCGGGGAAGACGACGTTTCTCAACTTGGTCTCGGGGGTTCTGCCGCCCAGCTCGGGGCGCGTCGTCTTCCGCGGCCAGTGCCTGGTGGGACGGCCACCCCACGCCATCGCCCGGATGGGCATCGCCCGCACCTACCAGGTACCCCGCATCTTCCGCGGCCTCACGGTCCTGGAGCACGTCCTCGTGGCGCGGGCCACCTACCAGCCGCTCTCCCTCGTCCCCATCCTCCTCGGGACCCGCGGGGCCCGGCAGGAGGAGGCGCGGCTGCGTGCCGAGGCCGAGGAGATCCTCCAGCTCGTGAGGTTGTGGGACGCACGGGATCAGCCCGGCGAGATCCTCCCCCACGGCCTGAAGCGCCTGCTAGAGGTGGGCCGGGCCCTGGCCCTGGCCCCCGTCCTCGTCCTCCTGGACGAGCCCGCGGCGGGGATGATCGAGCGCGAGGTGCTCCTCCTCATGCGGCTCATCCAGAAGATCCGCAGCCAGGGGGCCACGGTGCTCCTGGTGGAGCATAACATGCCGCTCGTGATGTCGGTGGCGGATCGCGTGACTGTCCTGGACTTCGGCCGGAAGATCGCCGAGGGGAGCCCCGAGGAGGTCCAGCGGGACCCGGCAGTCCTGGAGGCCTACCTGGGCCGGGGAGACGGCCCTGCTTGAGGTGCGGGACCTGGAGGTGAGCTACGAGGGGGTCCCCGCCGTCCACGGCGCCTCCTTCAGGGTGGAGGCGGGGGAGATCGTGGCCCTGCTAGGGGCCAACGGCGCTGGCAAAACTACCATCCTCCGGGCCTTGGTCGGCCTCGTGCGCCCCACGCGGGGTGAAGTCCTCCTCTTCGGCCGGCCCATCACAGGGCACCCCACCGAGGCTATCGTCCGGCTCGGCGTCTCCCTTGTCCCCGAGGGGCGGCGCATCTTCCCCGGCCTCACCGTGTTCGGCAACCTGGAGATGGGGGCCACGCCGTGGTCGGGGCTGGGCGGAGATATCAGCGGCGAGCTCGAGCAGGTGCTCGCCCTTTTCCCTCACCTCCGCCCGCGGCTGGGGCAGCGCGGTTGGTCGCTCTCGTGTGGGGAGCAGCAGATGCTCGCCATCGGACGGGCCCTCATGGCGCGCCCGAGGCTCCTGCTCCTCGACGAGCCGTCGCTGGGGCTGGGGCCCCTCGTGGTCCGGAGCATGTTCCAGGCCATCCGCGAGACCAACGGGCGGGGGCCCACCGTGCTCCTGGTGGAGCAGAACGGCGCCATGGCCCTGGGGATCGCCCACCGGGGCTACGTGCTGGAGCACGGACGGATCGTCCTGGAGGGGGACGCCCAGGGCCTGCGCGCCAACCCCCGCGTCCGGGAGGCCTACCTCGGCGCTTAGAAGAGAGGGGGGATGGTCCACTTCGACAATAGCCGGGGGACGGCCGGGCAGCGGATGGGACGAATTCAGGATCAGCAGTGCACGGGGAGGCCGGCCTTCAGGAACTCCCCGCGCCCCGGCCGGCCGAGGAAGATCCCGTCCTGCACGAGGACCTCCCCCCGGGCGACGACGACCTTCGGGAACCCCCGCAGGCGCATCCCCTCGTAGGGGGTCCAGTCCACGTCCATGTGGAGGTCCGTGGCGGTCAGCACCCGCTCCGCGCTCGGGTCCACCAGGACCACGTCCGCATCGCTCCCCGGCAGCAGCGCCCCCTTCCGCGGGTACAGGCCAAAGAGCTTCGCGGGGTTCGTGCTCATCACCTCGACCAGCCGGTTCAGGCTCAGGCGCCCCCGCGCCACCCCCTCCGTGTAGGCGACGGGGAAGCGGGTCTCGATCCCCGGCAGGCCATTCGGCACCTGGTCGAAGGCCTCCTTCCCCTCCAGCTTCTGCGCCAGGTCGAAGGCGACGTGGTCCGCCCCGATGGCCGAGAGCTCCCCGCTGCGCAGCCCCGCCCACAGCGCCTCGCGGTCCGCCGCGCTCTTGATCGGCGGGCTGCAAATGAACTTGAAGCCGTCCGTCCGCCCGTAGACCTCGTCCGTGAGCGCCAGGTAGTGCGAGCAGGTCTCGCCGTAGATCCGGTGTCCGGCCTGGCGCGCGCGCCCCACGACCTCGGTCCCCTCCCGGGTCGAGATGTGGCGGATGTAGAGGTTCGCCCCCACGAAACAGGCCAGGTAGACCGCCCGGTTGATGCACTCCGCCTCGACCACGTTCCCCTTGGCCTGGACGAAGTAGCGCGCGTCCTTCTTCCCCTCCCGGACATACCGGGCCTCCCAGTACTCGGCGATCGCGGCGTTCTCGGCATGGACGGTCAGCAGGCCGCCGTGCTCCCGCAGGCGCCTGAGCACCTCCAGGAGCATGGCGTCGTCCACCATGATCCCCCGCTTCCGGTAGATGAGGTAGCACTTGAACGCCGTCACCCCCTGGGCCATGAGCTGCGGGATCGCGTCCAGGGTGCGATCCGAGTGCTCCGCGAGGACCTGCGTCAGCGCGTAGTCCACCGCGGCCTGGCCCTCGACCTCCTTGCGCCGCTGCTCGAAGGCCTCCTGGGGGTGGCACTCCCGCTGGATCGCGTAGTCGATGATGGTGGTGGTCCCCCCGAGGGCTGCCGCCCGGGTGCCGGTGTAAAAATTGTCCCGGCTCGTGGCGGCGAGGAAGGGCCAGTGGATGTGCACGTGCGGGTCCACCATCCCCGGCAGCACCTGTAGGCCCGAGGCGTCCACGACCTGACGGGCCTGCGGCGGCTCCGGCAGGGTCCCGACCGCCACGATCTTCCCATCCCGTACGGCCAGGTCCGCCGCGAAGGTCGCCTCGGGCGTGACGACTGTCCCGCCCCGGATCAGCAGGTCCACCGTCCAGCTCATGAGCCCCTCAGCTTCCAGCCCGCCCCGAACCCCTGTCGGCCGATCATACCATGACCTCCCCGCCGGCCGGACAGAGGGTCTGGCCGGTGAAGAAGTCCGAGTCCTCACTGGCCAGGAAGAGCGCGGTGGCGGTCACCTCCCGGATCTCCCCCAGGCGGCGCAGCGGGTACTTCTGTGCGAGGGACTCCAGGAACTGGGGGTCGAAGTTCTTCAGCAGCTCGGTCTTGATCATGGCCGGGGCGATGGCGTTCACGTGGATGTTCTTCGGCCCCAGCTCCAGGGCCAGGGCGCGAGTGAACCCGATCATCCCGGCCTTGGCCGCGGAGAGGTGGGTGAAGTTCGCCCCGCCTGAGATCCCGAAGGTCCCCGCCATGTTGATGATCTTGCCCGACCCCTGGCGCAGCATGTGGGGGACCGCATACTTCGCGCAGAGGAAGCAGCCCCGCAGGTGGACAGCCAGCAGCTCGTCCCAGACCTCCACGGGCATCTCCACCAGGGGATACCCCTTGGCCTCCCCCGCATTGCTCACGAGGATGTCCAGTCGGCCGAAGCGCTGGACCACCCGCTCGACCATCTCCCGCACCTGCGGCTCATCCTTCACGTCGGCGCGCAGGGCGATCGCCTCGCTCCCGCGCGCCTCGATGGCGGCGACGACCTCCCCAGCCTCCCGCTCGGAGTTCCGGTAGTTGACCCCGACCTTCGCCCCCTCCTCCGCGAAGCACAGGGCGATGCCGCGCCCCAGCCCCCGGCTCGCCCCCGTGACCAGGGCCACCTTCCCCTTCAGCCGGTCCATCCGATAGTCCTCACAGTACCTGGCTGAGAAAGGCCTTCGTGCGCTCTTCGCGCGGGCTTTGAAGGATCTGCTCCGGCGTGCCCTGCTCCAGGATCCGCCCGTCGTGCAGGAACACGATGCGGTCGGCGACCTCCCGGGCGAACCCGAGCTCGTGGGTCACGATGATCATGGTCCGCCCTTCGACCGCCAGGGCCTTCATGGCGAGCAGGACCTCCTTGACCAGCTCCGGGTCCAGGGCCGAGGTGGGCTCGTCGAACAGGAAGAGCTTGGGCTCCATGGCCAGGGCCCGGGCGATCGCGACCCGCTGCAGCTGCCCGCCCGAGAGCCGGGACGGGTAGCTGTCGAGCTTGTCCAGGAGGCCCACGCGCTCCAGGGCCTTGACCGCGCGCGACTCGGCCTCCGCGCGCTCCAGTCTCCGGACGACCATGAGCGGGAGCAGCACGTTCTTGCGCACGGTCATGTTCGAGAACAGGTTGAAGCGTTGGAAGACCATCCCGATCTGGGAGCGCTTCTCGTTCAGGACCGGCTCGGGGTCGTGCACCCAGCGGCCGTCCTCCTGGTGATAGCCCATCCGCGTCCCGTCCACGTCGATCGCGCCGGCGTCGATCTCCTCCAGCCAGTGGATGCACCGGAGCAGGGTCGTCTTCCCGGAGCCGCTGGCCCCGATCAGGACCACGACCTCGCCCGGCTCGACGGTGAGGTCGATCCC
>JACPFL010000300.1 GCA_016183025.1 Deltaproteobacteria bacterium
AAAGATGGACATGCCCAGGGCGCTGATGAGGGGAGAGAGGCGCGGCGCGCGGCGCAGCGGACGGTAGGCCACCCGCTCCAGTGTGACGCCGTAGGCCGCGCAGTAGAGCATGGGGATGGGGGTGCCCCAGTACCGCTGCCGGGAGATCCCCCAGTCGCGCAGCCGGTAGTTCACCGTGGCGCGGCCCAGCCCACGGGCCTCCAGGTGGCGGACGATCTCCCCGAGCGCGTCCGTGTTCGAGAGCCCCGTGAACGGCCCCGAGCGCGCCAGCGTCCCGGGCCCGAGGTAGGCCTCTGGCATGGTCGCCCCGTCCAGGGGGTCCCCCTCCGGCTGGATCACGACGATGATCGGGAGGCCGAACCGCTTGGCGAACTCGAAGTCCCGCTGGTCGTGGGCGGGTACGCCCATGACCGCGCCGGTCCCGTACTCCATGAGGACGTAGCTCGCGACGTACATGGGCATCGGGGCGCCCGTGATCGGGTTCACGCAGGAGCGCCCGACGAAGACCCCCTCCTTCTCAGCGGCGCCAGCCCGGGCGAGCCGGTCCTGCCGGCGGATGCGGTCCACAAACGCCGCCACCGCCTCTTCCTGGGGCGTGCCGCGGGAGAGCTCCAGGGCGAGCGGGTGCTCCGGCGCCAGGGTCATGAAGGTGGCCCCGCACACGGTGTCCTGGCGTGTGGTGAAGACGGTGATCGGCTCCCCGCCCCCCTCCAGCGGGAACCGGATCTCGGCGCCCACGCTCTTGCCGATCCAGTTCTCCTGCATGACGATGACGCGCTCGGGCCAGCCCGGCAGCTTGTCGCAGTAATCGAGGAGCTCCTCCGCGTACTCCGTGATCCGGAAGAACCACTGCTCCAGCTCCTGTTGGGCCACGGGCGACTCGCAGCGCCAGCAGAGCCCCGCCTCCACCTGTTCGTTGGCCAGGACCGTCTGGCACCGCGGGCACCAGTTGACCAGGGAGCGACGCCGATAGGCCAGTCCCCGCTCGTACATCTTGATGAAGAGCCACTGCTCCCAGCGGTAGTAGGCGGGGTCGCAGGTGGCCAGCTCCCGGTCCCAATCGTAGGAGAGCCCGAGCTTCCGGAGCTGCGCGCGCATGTACCTGATGTTCTCCTCGGTCCAGCGGGCCGGGTGCGCCCCGTGCTCGATCGCGGCGTTCTCCGCGGGCAGGCCGAAGGCGTCCCACCCCATCGGGTGCACGACGTTCCACCCCTTCATGCCCTTGTAGCGGGCCAGCACATCGCCGATGGAGTAGTTGCGCACGTGCCCCATGTGGATCCGGCCCGAGGGGTAGGGGAACATCTCGAGGAGGTAGAACTTCTCGCGCCCCGGGTCCTCGCCCACCGTGAAGGCGCGCTGCTCGGCCCAGCGGCCCTGCCACTTCGCTTCGATCTCCCGGGGCTCGTATCGTTCGGCCATCGGCTGCCCTCGCGTGGACAGAAGACCTGCCCGAGCTCAGGCCGAGGAAGACGCCGTGCGGCCGGAGCGGCCCCCGGCCAGCGCCCACTGCTTCAGGTGGTCCAGGATCCCGTTGATGAAGGGGCCGGAGTCCTCGGAGCCGTACCGCTTCCCCAGCTCGATGGCCTCGTTCAGGGTGACGTTGGGCGGGATGTCCTCGCAGAAGAGCAGCTCGAAGGCCGCCATCCGGAGGATATTCCGATCCACCGCGGCCATCCGGTGAACGCTCCAGTGCTCGGAGCACTCCGCGATGGCCCGGTCCAGGGCCTCCCGATGGGCGCAGACCCCCTCGACCAGGTGCCGGGTGAAGGCCCGGAGCTCCTGCGGCGGGCGGAAGTGGGCCCAGAAGGTGTCGATCGCGCTGCCGGGCTCCCCGCCCCCCACGTCGAGGCCGTACAGGAGCTGCAGCGCGAACTCCCGAGCCCGGTGTCGCTTCCCCATCCCCGCGCCCTCGCTAGCTCCCGAGCTGCTTCAGGAGGTTGGCCATCTCGATCGCGCTCAGGGCCGCCTCCCAGCCCTTGTTCCCCATCTTGGTCCCTGCGCGCTCGATGGCCTGCTCGATGGTGTCGGTGGTCAGGACGCCGAAGGCGACCGGGACCTCCTGCTCCAGGGCGGTCGCCGCCACGCCCTTGGCCACCTCGGAGGCGATGTACTCGAAGTGCGGCGTCCCCCCGCGGATCACAGCCCCCAGGCAGATGACGGCGTCGTAGCGGCGGCTCTTGGCCAGCTTCTTCGCGGCCAGGGGGATCTCGAAGGAGCCGGGGACCCGGACCACCTCGATGTCCTGCTCCCGGGCCCCGTGCCGCAGCAGGCAGTCCAGGGCGCCGTCGAGGAGCCGCTCATTGATGAAGTGGTTGAAACGGCTCACCACGAGCCCGAACTTGAGCCCCTGCGCTTCCAGGTTCGCCTCGGTGACCTTCGGCATCCCCCCTCCTCGGCCCCTCACTCCAGGTTGAGCAGGTGCCCCAGCTTCTGCTGCTTGGTGCGGAGATAGCGGATGTTCCCCTCGTGGGGCGTGATCTGGAGCGGCACGCGCTCGCTCACCTGCAGCCCGTACCCCTCGAGCCCCACGATCTTGGTGGGGTTGTTGGTCAGCAGCCGCATCCGCCGGACCCCCAGGTCCACCAGGATCTGCGCCCCGATCCCGTAGTCCCGCAGGTCCGGCTTGAACCCCAGCTCCTCATTGGCCTCGACGGTATCGAGCCCCTCATCCTGCAGGGCGTAGGCCCGGATCTTGTGCAGGAGCCCGATCCCGCGACCCTCCTGGTGCAGGTAGAGGATCACCCCGCGCCCCTCCCGGTTCACGATCTGCATGGCCCGGTGGAGCTGGTCGCCGCAGTCGCACCGCAGCGAGCCGAACACGTCGCCGGTCAGGCACTGGGAGTGCACCCGCACCAGGACCTCGCCGCCCGGCGGGATCACGCCCTTGACCATGGCGAGGTGGTGGTTGGCGTCCACGTCGTTCTCGTAGACGATGGTCTGGAACTCCCCTCCCCATTTCGTGGGGATGGTCGTCTCGGCGATCCGCCGCACGAGGCGCTCGGTCCGCATCCGGTACCGGATCAGGTCGGCGATGGTGACGAGCTTCAGCCCATGCTCCCCGGCGAAGACCTCCAGCTCCGGCATGCGGGCCATCGTGCCATCTTCGTTCATGATCTCGCAGATGACCCCGGCCGGGGAGAGATCCGCCAGCCGCGCCAGGTCCACCGAGCCCTCGGTCTGGCCCGTCCGCACCAGCACCCCACCCCTTCGGGCGATCAGCGGGAAGATGTGGCCGGGGCGGACGAGGTCCTGGGGAGCGGCGTGGTCGGTCACCGCCGTCAGGATCGTCCGGGCCCGGTCCGCCGGCGAGATCCCGCTCGCGATCCCCTGGCGCGCGTCGATGGAGACGGTGAAGGCGGTGCCGTACGGGGAGGTGTTGGACCGGGCCATCAGGGGGAGTTCGAGTGCCGCCGCCTTCTCCTCAGACAGGGAGAGGCAGATCAGCCCGCGCCCGTACCGGGCCATGAAGTTGATGGCCTCGGGGGTGACCTTCTCGGCGGCCATGGTCAGGTCGCCTTCGTTCTCCCGGTCCGGGTCATCCACCAGGATGACCATCCGCCCCTGCCGGATCTCCTCGATCGCCTCCTCGATGGTGCTGATGGGCATGGCGTGCTCGCTCGCAGGCCCCTGAGCCCTCGCGCCTAGGCGAAGCCGCGCTCGGCCAGGAGCGCCTCGTCGACCTCCGGCACCCCGGGCGCGCCCCGGAGGAACCGCTCCACGTACTTGCCGATGATGTCCGTCTCGACGTTCACCCGATCTCCCACCCGCCGCCCGCCGAGGGTGGTCTCCGCGGCGGTGAAGGGGATGACGGCCACGCTGAACTCCGGCCCGCGCACGGCATTCACCGTGAGGCTGACGCCGTCCACGGCGATGCACCCCTTCTCCACGACGTAGCGGGCCAGGGCCGGCGACACCCGGAAGGTGAGGAGGATCGCGTTGGCCTCCCGCCGGATCGCTGTGACCTCGGCGGTCCCCTCCACGTGGCCGTTGACGAGATGCCCGCCCAGGCGGTCGCTCAGCCGGAGGGCCCGCTCCAGGTTGACCGGATCCTGCGGGCGAAGCTCGCCGAGCGTGGTCCGCCGCAGGGTTTCGGGGGAGACGTCCACGGTGAAGCTCCGCTCCCCCAGCGCCACCACCGTGAGGCAGGCCCCGCTCACCGCGACGGAGTCCCCCAGCCTGAGCTCCGTTACGGGGAGCTTCGTCTCCACGTCCAGGCGGGCCGACTCCCCTCGCCGCTCCATCCGACGCACCCGTCCGACGTCCTCGATGATCCCGGAGAACATCACCTGCCCTGCTGCCCCAGATAGCCCTCGAGCAGGATGTCGTCGCCGAACCGGCGCACCCGCAGGCGCTGCACGCCCAGCGCCTCCTCCACTCGGGCCGGCCCCTCCCCGCCGAGCAGCCCCACGGCCTGGCGGCCGCCGATGAGCTTCGGCGCCAGGAAGAGGAGCAGCTTGTCCACGAGGCCGGCACGCAGGGCCTCGGCGTTGATCTCGCCGCCGCCCTCGATGAGCAAGCTCACGACGGGGAGCTTCCCCAGCTCCGCCACGAGCGCCGGCAGGTCCACCCGCCCCCCGTCCCCCGGCACGCGCAGGACCCGGACCCCGCGCGCCTCGAGCAACGCCACCTTCTCCGGCGGGGCCGCGACCGTGGTCGCCACAATCGTCACGCAGGCCGGGGCCGGGGCCAGCACGCGGGCCCCGGGGGCAATGCGCAGCCGGCTGTCCGCCACCACGCGGTACAGGGTCCGGCTCCGCCGTCCGACGCCACGCGGCGTGAGCAGCGGATCATCCGCCTCGATGGTCCCGATCCCGACCAGGATCGCGTCCACCTCGCGGCGCAGCATGTGCACGTAGCGGCGCGCCGCCTCCCCCGTGATCCACTTCGAGTCCCGCGTCCGGGTCGCGATCTTCCCGTCCAGGCTGGCCGCGCCCTTCAGGATGACGAACGGGCGCCCGGTCGTGATGAACTTGCAGAAGGCCTCGTTCAGGGCCTGGCACGCGTCCTCGAGCACCCCGGTGGTCACCGCCGCGCCGGCTGCCCGGAGCTGGGCGAGCCCCCGGCCCGCGACCAGCGGGTTGGGATCCACCATCCCGACCACGACCCGGTCCACCCCCGCCCGCAAGATCGCCTCCGCGCAGGGCGGCGTGCGGCCGTGATGGGCACAGGGCTCCAGGGTCACGTAGAGGGTGGCCCCGCGCGCCCGCGCGCCCGCCTCGGCCAGGGCGTGGACCTCCGCATGCGGCTCGCCCGCGCGGCGGTGGTAGGCGGCCCCCACGACGGCCCCCTCGCGCACCAGCACGGCCCCGACCATCGGGTTGGGGCTGGTGTCCCCCCGCGCCCGGCGCGCCAGGCGCAGGGCCTGGCGCATGTAGGCGCGATCGTCCCGCTCACTCACCCTTCTGCCTCTCCTGCATCAGCCGGCGGGCCTCGTCCAGGAACTCGTTGATGTCCTTGAACTGCCGGTACACGGAGGCGAAGCGCACGTAGGCCACCTCGTCCAGGGCGTGCAGCTCCTGCATGATCCGCTCGCCGATCTCCGTGCTCGGCACCTCCCGCTCCCCGGTCTCCTGGAGCGCCTGCTCGATCCGGTCCGCGATCTTCTCGATCACGGTGATGGAGACCGGCCGCTTCTCGCAGGCCTTCTGAAGCCCGCCGATGACCTTCCCCCGATCGTACGGCTCCCGGCGCCCGTCCCGCTTGACGATGAGGGGGAGGAGCGTCTCCTCGACCCGCTCATAGGTCGTGAAGCGCTTGTGGCACCCGAGGCACTCGCGCCGTCGGCGGATGGCCTTGCCGTCCCGGCTCGCGCGCGAGTCGATGACCTTGAGGTCAGCGCTGGCGCAGAACGGGCACCGCATAGCGCTCTGGCCTCGCAGGGACGCGGGGGCGGGACTGGCCGGGACAGGTGGGGGGGCTGGCGGCCGCAGCCCGCCTAGGCGAGCCGGTGGCCGTAGAAGGGAAACTTGGCACACAGGGCCTCAACGCGCCCCCTCACCTCCGCGGACAGGGCCTCGCTCCGCGGATCCCGCAGCACGGCGCCAATCATCTCGGCGATCTGCTCCATCTCCCCCTCCCGCATGCCCCGGGTTGTCACCGTCGGGGTGCCCAGCCGGACCCCGCTGGCGACGGCCGGCGGACGCTGGTCAAAGGGGATGGCGTTCTTGTTCACGGTGATCCCGGCGCGGTCCAGGGCCTCCTCGGCCTCACGCCCCGTGATCCCCCGAGGGGTCAGGTCCACCAGCATGAGGTGGTTGTCCGTCCCCCCCGAGACGATCCGGAGCCCCTCCGTGCTCAGCGCCTTGGCGAGGACCCGCGCGTTTCGCACCACCTGCCCCGCGTAGTCCCTGAACTCGGGCTGCAACACCTCCTGGAAGCAGACGGCCTTGGCCGCGATGACGTGCATCAGAGGACCGCCCTGGATCCCGGGGAAGACCGTCTTGTCCACGGCCTTGGCGTAGGCCTCCCGGCACAGGATCATCCCGCCACGGGGGCCGCGCAGGGTCTTGTGCGTGGTGGTGGTGACGAAGTCCGCGTGGGGCACCGGGTCGGGGTAGACTCCGGCGGCCACCAGCCCGGCGAAGTGGGCCATGTCCACGGTGAGGTAGGCGCCCACCTCGTCGGCGATGGCGCGGAACCGGGCGAAGTCCAGCGTCCGGGAATACGCGCTGTACCCGGCGATGATCATCTTCGGCCGGTGCTCCAGGGCCAGGCGGCGCACCTCGTCGTAGTCCACCTGCTCCGTCTCCCGGGAGACCCCATACGCCGCCACGTGGAAGAGGCGGCCCGAGAAGCTCACCGGGGCGCCGTGGGTCAGGTGCCCGCCATGCGCCAGGCTCATCCCCAGAATGGTGTCTCCCGGCTGGAGCACCGCCAGGTAGACCCCCATGTTCGCCGCGGACCCGGTCACGGGCTGGACGTTCGCGTGCTCGGCCTTGAAGATCGCCTTCGCCCGCGCGATGGCCAGCCGCTCCACCTCGTCCACGAAGTCGCAGCCGCCGTAGTAGCGGCGTCCCGGGTAGCCCTCGGCGTACTTGTTGGTGAGCACGCTCCCCTGGGCCGCCAGGACCGCCTCGCTGGCGTAGTTCTCCGAGGCGATGAGGATGATCGTCCGCTCCTCTCGGGCGACCTCTGACCGCAGGGCGGCCGCGACCGGGGGGTCCACCGCGTCCAGGTCCGTGTAGAACCCGCGCCCCGGACCGGCCAGGGTCTCCTCGATCTGGTGGATCTTGTCGAGGCGGCGCTGGTGCCGCCCCCCGGCGAACTCCCCCTCCAGCCAGGTCCGGACGATCTCCTGGGCCACGGCCTTGCCGATCAGGCGGCCGCCCAGGACCAGGACGTTGGCATCGTTGTGCTCCTTGGCGTTGCGGGCCGAGAAGAGGTCGTTGGCCAGCGCCGCCCGGACCCCCGGGAACTTGTTCGCGAGGATGGACATGCCAATCCCCGTGCCGCAGATGAGGATCCCACGGCCGACCTGCCCGGTGGAGATCATGCGGGCCAGCGCGGCCGCGACATCGGGATAGTCCACGGCGGTGCCCAGGTCCCGCGGCTCGTGGCCGGCCTCCCGGAGCAGCGCCACCAGCTGCTCCTTCAGCTCGAACCCCGCATGGTCACAGGCGATGCCGATCTTCTCCACGGGGGGCACCTCGTCTGCTCAAGCCTCGAGGCGCCGGAAGGCCAGGGTGGCGTTGGTCCCTCCGAACCCGAAGGAGTTCGAGAGGGCCACGCGCGCCTCGGCCCGGCGCGCGACGTTGGGGACGTAGTCCAGGTCGCACTGGGGGTCGGGCGTCTCGTAGTTGGTCGTGGGGGGGAGGAGCCCGTGATGGAGCGCCAGCACCGTGTACACGGCCTCGACCCCCCCGGCCGCGCCCAGCAGGTGCCCGGTCATGGACTTGGTGGAGCTGACCGCCAGCCGGGCCGCGTGCGCGCCGAAGACGCGCTTGATGGCCAGGGTCTCGTAGTAGTCGTTGTACGGGGTCGAGGTCCCGTGAGCGTTGATGTAGTCCACCTCCTCGGGCCGAATCCCCCCGTCACGCAGGCACATGGCGATGCAGCGGGCCGCCCCATCGCCCTGGGGGTCCGGGGCGGTCACGTGGTACGCGTCGGAGGTCAGGCCATAGCCCGCCAGCTCGCCGTAGATGCGCGCGTCGCGCCGCCGGGCCGATTCCAGGCTCTCCAGGATCAGGATGCCCGCCCCCTCGCCCATGACGAAGCCATCGCGGTCCTTGTCGAAGGGGCGGCTGGCCCGCTCGGGCGCGTCGTTCCTGGTGGAGAGGGCCTTCATGGCGTTGAACCCGCCCACCGCCAGCGGCGAGATGACCGACTCGGTCCCCCCCGCGATCATGACGTCCGCATCGCCCCGCTGGATCAGCTTGAAGGCGTCACCGAGGGCGTGGTTGCCGGTCGCGCAGGCCGAGACCGGGCTCAGGTTGGGCCCCTTGGCCCCGAAGCGGATGGAGATCTGCCCCGGAGCCAGATTGACGATCACCATGGGGATGAAGAAGGGGGTGATCCGCCCGGGGCCTTTCTCCTCCAGCACCTTCGCATACCGCTCGATGATCGGCAGCCCGCCGAGCCCTGCCCCCACGAGCACGCCGACCCGCTCGGCGATCTCGGGGGTGATCTTCAGCCCGGCGTCCTCCAGGGCCATCGTCGCCGCGGCCAGGGCGTACTGGATGAAGAGGTCCATCTTCCTCAGCTCTTTCTTCTCGATCCAGTCCTCGCCGTTGAAGTCCCGCACTTCCGCCGCGATCCTGGTGTCAAACGCCGAGGCGTCGAACCGCGTGATGGGCCCGACCCCCGAGCGCCCCGCGCAGATGGCCTCCCAGCTCTTTGTCAGGCCCGTGCCCAGCGGGCTGACGATGCCCAGGCCCGTCACGACGACCTTTGGCTTCACCGCCCTCCTCCCCAAACCGCCGCCCTAGGTATTGGCGGCAATGTAGTTGATGGCGTCCTGGACGGTGCGGATCTTCTCCGCCTCCTCATCGGGGATCTCGACGTCAAACTTCTCCTCCAGCGCCATCACCAGCTCCACCGTGTCCAGCGAATCGGCGCCCAGATCGTCGATGAAGGAGGCCTCCGGCGTCACGTCCTCCGGCTTGACCCCCAGTTGCTCAACGATGATCTCGCGGACCTGCTTCTCGATGGCCTCGGACATCTTCGGTCACCTCCCCTCCGGTCCCCCTGTGTCAGCAGGCCACATGATCCCCCCGTCACATGTAGAGCCCGCCATTCACATCCAGCACGTGCCCGGTGATGTAGCCGGCGGCGTCAGAGGCCAGGAAGGCCACGACCCCCGCCACGTCCGCTGGCGTCCCCAGCCGCCCGAGTGGGACCTGCGCGAGCAACTCGGCCCGGGCCTTCTCCCCGATGGCCTCGGTCATGGCGGTCTGGATGTACCCGGGGGCCACGGCGTTCACGGTGATCCCCCGGGAGCCCAGCTCCCGGGCGATCGCCTTCGTGAAGCCGACGATCCCCGCCTTGGAGGCCGCGTAATTGGCCTGCCCG
>JACPFL010000057.1 GCA_016183025.1 Deltaproteobacteria bacterium
GAAGAAGGCCGCCCGAACCAGCGAGGGGTCGCAGGCCCGTAAGGCCCGAGAGGCCGCCTCCACCGCCAGGGTGAACGTGTCCTCGTCGTAGTGGGCGACTGCCCGCTTGCCGCGGCCGATGGGCCGCCCCCAGACGGCTGCCAGCTCAGACGCGTCGAGCCGGCCACAAGGGATGTACACCCCCAGCGCGCTGATCCCCGCCATGACCCGATCCCCGATCGCCTGAAAATGTAGTCAAAATACCCACTTGGATGCTAACTCCGCCCCGGAGGGGTGTCAAGGCCAATCGGCGTGAACCGCGTCGCCTCAGGGGAGATCGGGCCGGTGTGTGACCCATATGGGGCTGGACCAGGCCTCTGGACAGGCCTCTGGCCCGGCTCTTGACAACAGGAGGGCTTTGCGAGAGAAAGAGGGCTACCTGGACGGGGAACTAGCTTCCTGCCTTGACTTTGGCGGGGCAGAGCCAGGCGAACTGGACCGAGGAGCCCCGGGGAGATGGGGCTCTGAAGGATGGAGGGCATCATGCGGAACGAGCGCGCGCGGATCACCACGATAGCGTTGGCAGTTCTGCTTATGGCGGGCTTGATCCCGGGGCCCGTCCCGGCCGCTGCGGCCTCCCGGGAGGAGACCCTGACGGTCGGGCAATATACAGACTTTGTTTCCTTGGACCCTCACGCCGGAATCATTTCGGACTGGTCGATGACGAGAGGCAATCTCTACGAGCCACTGGTGGATCTCGACGAGCGGATGCAGCTCAAGCCGGTCCTGGCCACTGCCTGGCGCATCTCGCCAGACGGCCGGACGTACACGTTCACCCTCCGCCGGGGAGTCCGGTTCAGCGACGGGACGCCGTTCGATTCCCAGGCCATGAAGTTCTCCGTGGACCGAAGTCTGGCGATGAAAAAAGGCCCCCACATCTACGTGAGGATGGTCCGGCGGGTGGAGACGCCGGACTCCCACACCATCGTCTTCCACCTCGACAAGCCCTACTCCGCCTTCCTGCGCGGCCTCCGCCTTGTGTCGGCCGTGAGCCCGAAGGCGGTGAAGGAGCGCGAGGTGCGGGGGGATTGGGCCCAGGGATGGCTGAACGAGCATTCGGCGGGAACAGGCCCCTACAAGGTCCTGGAGTGGAAGCGCGGGATCACGATGACGTGGGTGAAGAACGAGCATTACTGGGGGGGCTGGACCGGGCCCCACTTCACCACGATCCACCTCCGGATGATCTACGACCCCTCGGCCCAGCGCCTCATGCTCGAGAAGGGCGACCTCGATCTCGCCCAGAACGTCACCATGGACGACGTCCCCGCCCTGAAGCGCACCCCGCAGGTGACGGTGTACGAGAATATCGGCGCCGGGGGCTTCTTCCTCTACATGAACGCCGCCGCGGGGCCGACGAAGGACCCCCTGATCAGGCGGGCCCTCTCGCACGCCTGGAACCACAAGGCGTACGAGGCCATCCGGCGAGGACTCGCGCCACGGACAAACGGTCCGACGCCGGAGGTCGTCCTGGGGAAGGCCTACAACCTCGACGAGCTCTATCCCTACGACCTCGGGAAGGCCCGGGCACTGCTGGCGCAGGCCGGCCACCCGAACGGCGGGTTCACGCTGCGCTTCCTCACGCAGAAGGGGGACGAGCAGAAGCGGGTGCAGTTCGAGGTCCTGCAGAGCGAGCTGCGCAAGCTGAACATCCGGATGGAGCTGATCGAGGAGACCTGGCCGGCGATGAACAAGCGCCTGGCCGACTGGGCGCGGACGCGTGACCCGGCCACGGCCGTCCACTTCATCGCGGTGTGGGTCCCGGCCAACATCTTCCATCCATGGGAGTGGCTCCATCTGCGGTTTCACACGGATGCCACGCAGGACAAGGGGGGCCGAAACGCCGGCTTCTACTCGAATCCACGCCTGGACAGCCTGATGGAGGAGGCCCTGGCCGCGACCGACCCCAAGAAGGAGCAGCAGCTCTGGATCCAGGCGAATGAGATGCTCCTGCAGGACGCGCCGATCATCCATCTCGATAGGATGGTGGACATCATCGCGATGCGGAAGGAGATCAAGGGGTACTACTACAAACAGGACCGCATAGGCTATCCGTACTACCAGATGAGCCGCGCGCGGTGAGAGCGGGCTGGTGGCCACCAAGGACCTGGTCCGGGGTTGCAGCCGGGGCATCAGGCCGTTCGTGGGGGCAGCCCAGGTTGAAGCGGGGGGAGAATCGGGATAGCCTCGTGTCGAGGCATGTCGCGAAACGGTTCGAGTGACAGGGGGGACGAGAATGGTCAAGGTGGCCTTGGCACAGTTCAGCGGACACAGGTCGAAGGAGATCAACCTCGAGAAGGCGGAGCGGATGGCCCGGGAAGCGACCGCCAATGGGGCGAAGATCGTCTGTTTTCCGGAGCTGTCCACGACGATCTACTTCTGCTACGAAGTCACGCCTGAAAACCGCCGGCTGGCGGAACCCGTGTTCGGCCCCGCGGTCACCCGGATGCGCCAGGTCGCCAAGGAGACCGGGGCCGTGCTCGTGTACCCGCTCTACGAGAACGACAACGGGACACTCTACAACACCGCCGTCCTCATCGGGCCGGACGGTGAGATCATCGGCAAGTACCGGAAGAGCAGCATCCCGCAGTTCCGACGCACGATGAGCCCCACCGACCCGCCCCCGGGCGACGAGCGGTTCTACTTCACGCCGGGAGATCTGGGGTTCCCGGTCTTCGACACCCCGTTCGGGCTCAAGGTCGGGATCCTGATCTGCTACGACCGGCATTTCCCGGAGGCCGCCCGGGCCATCGGGCTGGGTGGCGCGCACCTCCTCCTGGTCCCCACGGCGACCCACTGGAAGTGGATCCGTGAGGTGTGGGAGCTGGAGCTGCGGGGCCACGCCGTCGCCAACAACTACTACGTGGGCGGCGTGAACAAGGTGGGGAAGGACGTGGGGGGGCTGGACATCAGGCACTACTTCGGGAGCTCCGTATTCATCGACCCGAAGGGAGAGGTGATTGTCAGGGCGGGGGACCAGGAGGACGAGATCGTCTACGCCGACATCGATCCCAAGGTCTCCGAGGACGTCCGGGGAGTCTGGCGCTTCTTCGAGTTCCGCCGCCCCGACGCATACGGCGCGCTGGTGGAGGGACAGGCGCCCGACCATGAAGTTCGGGCGGAATGAAGGTCGATCTGCTGGTCAGGGACTGTCGGGTCGTGAAGCCCGATGGCGTCGTCCGCTGCACCCTCGCCATCCGGGACAGCGTCGTCGTCGCGGTGGTGGACCCCGATGAGGACATGGCGGCCCACCGCCGTATCGATGCGGAGGGGCGCTACGTCCTGCCGGGCCTGCTAGACACCCACGTCCATCTGGGCGTGGGCACCCAGTCGTTCGCCTCCCAGTGCCTCACCGAGAGCCGCCACGCCGTGGTCGGCGGGGTGACCACTCTCTTCGTGTACGCCCTGACGAGAGGGGCGTACGCGGACGTCTTGCCGGACATGCGGCGGGCGGCTTGCGCTCAAGGCCTCGTGGACATGGTCTTCCATGTCATCATCACCCGGGAAGACCAGATTGCGGAGATCCCGCGCCTGGCGGAAGAGTTCGGGGTTCGCTCCTTCAAGGCCTTCATGGCGTACAAGGGGCGGGAGGCCTCGCCGAGCGGCATCCAGGGGATGGGCGACGGGGAGATCTTTGCCACCTTCCAGCAGGTCGCCTGGGTGCCGGGGGGCATCGGGATCGTGCACTGCGAGAACATGGAAATCATCGAGTTCCACCAGAAGCCATTCATCCAGGCCAATCGCCAGGACACGGCGGCGTGGTCCGACTCCCGCCCCGTGTTCGGAGAGCTGGAGGCGATCCGCCGGATGATCGCCCTGGCCGAGGCCGCCGGGATCCACCTCCTGGTCCCGCACATGGGCATCGGCCTGGGATCGGAGTTCCTGCGCCAGAAGGCATGGGGCCGGGCGAGGGTCAGCGCGGAGACCTGCCCGCACTACCTGCTGTTCGACAAGGGCGAGGACCGGGGTGTGGCCGGGAAGGTCAACCCTCCGCTGCGGGACCGCCAGCAGATCGAGGGGCTGTGGCAGCGGCTGGTGGATGGCACGATCGACGTGGTCGGCTCCGATCACTGTCCGTTCACGCGCGACTCCAAGGGCGCGGAGCTCTGGTCGGCGCGGGCCGGGATCCCGGGGGGGAGCGCGATGATCCTGCCGGTGCTGCTCAGTGAGGGCGTCCACCGCCGGGGGCTCCCGCTCCAGAAGGTGGTCGAGCTCACTTCTTACCGGGCCGCTCGCCTGTTCGGGCTCTACCCCCGCAAGGGAGCCCTGGAGGTCGGATCCGACGCGGACCTGGCCATCCTCGACCTCGACCGTGAGGTCGAGGTGGGGGTGGAAACGCTACACTCGGCAGCCGATTTCACGCCGTATGCAGGGTACAGGGCCAGAGGATGGGTGGAGATCACCATCTCCCGTGGGCGGGTGGTCTACGAGAAGGGCGAGATCGTGGGAGAGGGGCCTCCAGGCCGGGTCCTGCTCGCGCGGGGCTGAGCCAGCCCCCGGGCGCGCTCGGCGGCGCGACGGACAGGCCGCGGGACCATTGCGGGACCACGAGGAGGGAGTAGATGCCAAAGCCGAAGATCGGGTTCTCCTTTCTGGACCGTCCTTCGGTCAAGGAGCAGCTACGGCTGACGCGGAAGGCCGAGAAGCTCGGGTACGATGCCGTGTGGGTGGCCGAGACCCGCCTGGCCCGTGACGCGATCTCGCTCCTGGGCGCCTTCGCCGCGGTCACCGAGCGGATCACCCTGGGGTCGTCCATTGTCAACGCCTGGACCCGAGGCCCGGCCCTCATGGCCATGACGTTCGCGACCCTGGATCACCTCGCTCCCGGCCGCATGATCATGGGGTTGGGGGCCTACTGGGATCCCCTGGCCTGGAAGCAGGGGATCGAGCGGCGGAAGCCGCTCAGCCAGATGCGGGAGTACATTGGCGTGGTCCGCCGGCTCCTGGCCCTCGAGGAGAGCGTGACGTTCGAGGGGGAGTTGGTGAAGGTGCGGGACCTCCGCCTCGACCTCGGCTACGGGGACCCCCGCGTCCCCCCGCGCGTGCCCATCTACATCGGGGCGACGGGCCTCAAGATGGCGGAGCTGGGGGGCGAGATTGCCGACGGCGTCATCCTCAATGCGAGTCTCTCGCCCGCGTACGTGAAGGAGTGCCTGGCCCACATTGAGATCGGCGCGCGGCGGGCGGGCCGCCGCCTGGCCGACGTGGACACGTGGGTCATCGTCGGCCTCGCGATGTCCAAGGACGGGGTCACCGCGAGGGAGACGCAGCGCCGCCACATCACCATGTACCTGGGACAGCAGCCCCACGTCGGCAAGGCCGCCGGCCTGGCCCAGACCTTCCTCGATCAGGTGAACCGGACAATGGGAGGTTGGCCTCCCCGCCCCGGCGGCATCGAGGCGGCGATGGAACTGGTGCCGGATGAGATCGTGGAGATGCTGTGTGTGGCGGGCACCCCTGAGGAATGCCGCCGCAAGGTCGTGGCCTGGACGGATGCTGGCGTCAACAACCTCATCCTCGGCCCCAAATCCGATTACGACGAAGTCCTGGAGGTCTTCGCGCCGTAGCGGGAGGGGCCACGGGGTCCGCTCGTCGTTCGGGGTGATCTGCAAAGGAGGAGGGCGGCCAGTGTCTGACATGCCTCGCTCTCGGGCGCTCTTCGAGCGAGCCATCCGGCTGATGCCGGGAGGCAATACGCGCACAACGGTCGTCACGCCGCCGCACCCGGTGTACGCCTCCCACGGATCGGGCTGCATCATCGTAGACGTGGAGGGCCAGGCGCGGCTGGATTTCGTCAACAACCACACGTCATTGATCCACGGTCACGCCCACCCCGCGATTGTGGCGGCGGTGACGGCCCAGCTGGGCCGGGGCACCGCCTTCTCGATGCCGACCGAGGCCGAGATCGAACTGGCCGAGGTCATCCTCGCACGGGTGCGCCCGCTGGCCCAGATCCGCTTCACCAACTCCGGCACCGAGGCCAGGATGATGGCGGTCAAGGCCGCCCGCGCCCACACGGGCCGTCCCAGGATCGCGAAGTTCGAGGGGGCCTACCACGGCACCTACGACTATGTGGAGATCAGCCTCCGCCCCGGCCCGTCGGACTGGGGCCCGGGCGACGCCCCCCGGGGTGTGCCGACGGCGCGGGGCACGCCGGAGAAGGTGCGCGAGGACGTGGTGGTGCTCCCCTTCAACGATGCGGGGGCCTCCCAGCGGCTCATCGAACGCCATGCCGGCGAGCTGGCCGCGGTCGTCGTGGATCCGCTCCCCAGCCAGATCGCGCTGGTCCCGGCGACCCTGGCTTTTCTGGGCTCCCTACGCGAGGTCACGCGGGCCCACGGGATCCTCCTCATCTCCGACGAGGTCATGTCCTTCCGCCTGAGCTACCACGGCGCCCTCGCCGCCATGGGGGTCCAGCCCGACCTGCTCTGCCTGGGGAAGATCATCGGCGGGGGACTGCCGGTGGGCGCGGTGGCCGGGTCAAGCGAGGTGATGGCCGTCTTCGACCCGCGGGGCAACGGCCCGGCCGTCCCTCATGGCGGCACCTTCAACGCCAACACGGCGACCATGGCCGCCGGCCAGGCT
The DNA here is from genome assembly GCA_016183025.1 of Deltaproteobacteria bacterium. Classification (GTDB taxonomy): domain Bacteria; phylum Desulfobacterota; class JACPFL01; order JACPFL01; family JACPFL01; genus JACPFL01. The sequence goes on from JACPFL010000057.1 coordinate 6,622, forward strand.
GCAATGGAGCTGCTCACCCCGGCGGCCCTTGACCGCCTGAACGCCATGGGGGAGCGGCTCCGGCGGGAGGCCAACGCCGCGCTGGCGGAGATCGGGGTGCCCGGCCAGGTAACCGGCGCCGGATCGCTCTTCCGCGTCCACATGACCTCCCGGCCGTTGAGCGACTACCGGAGCGCCGTCGCGACCGTTCCCGAGCGGGAGGCCTACACCAGGCTCTACCGTTACCTCCTCGTCCACGGGATCTTCATCACCAGCACGGGCCTGGGCTGCCTCTCGACCCCCATGAGCGAGGCGGAGGTGGATGCCTTCATTCAGGTGTTCAGGGCCGCGCTCAAGGAGGAGGCCCTGCGGGTGGGCTGATGCCGGGGGCCGGCGAGACGCAGGATCTCCTCCCACTTCGCCTGCAGCAGTTCGTCAATGCCCATAGCTCGGGGCCCTGAGCCCGGTGCGTCCCGACGGTCCCTGGGGCTACCAGCGTCCCAGCTCCTTCAAGGCGCTCTCCACGAAGCGGGGGTCGAAGAACTCCGCGTAGGGGAGGGGCTCCTTCATGTAGCCCACGCGCGTCAGCAGGTTCGCGCTGAACTCGTACTGGCTCCGGCTCAGCTCCCCGTTCACGCTCCAGTGCTCCTTGGGGAAGATATCGTAGGACCTGGCCAGGGTCTCCTCGTCCACATTGGTGATCTTGTGGGCGATCCGCACCACGGCCTCCTTGTTCCGGGCCGCGAAGCGCGCCCCCTGGATCAGCCCCTTGACGACGCCCCCGACCACCTCGGGCTTCTGCTGGGCGGTCGTCTTCTTCGCCACCGTCAACTCGTAGATGAATTCGGGCAGGACCTCGGGGATCTTGACGAGCACCCTGACCTGGGGATAGCGCTCGAGCTGGACCGCTTCCACGGGCGCGGCCAGCGTCGCGTCCACCTTCCCGGCGACCACGGCCCGGAAGCGGTCTGCCGGCGAGCCGATGGCGACGTACTTCGCCTTCTCCGGGTCCACCCCCGCGCGCTCCAGCACCGCCCGCGGGATATGGTACGAGATGGCGCCGATCCCGGAGACCGCGATCGAACGGCCAGCCAGCTCGGTGACCCTGGAGATGGGGGCCCGGGCGACCAGGTAGTAGGGGGGCACGCCGCTCAGCACGTAGTAGGCGCGCATGTCAGCGCCCTTGGCCGCGCTGACGATCGCGGTCGAGGCGCCCATCTCCGCCGAGACGTCGATCTCCCCGGCCAGCAGCGCCTTGGCGTTGGTTGTCCCGCCCCGGAACGCCAGGATCTCGGCGTCCAGGCCAGCGGCCCGGAAATACCCCTGCTCGTTCGCCACGTAGATGACGATCGTGTCCATGGACGGCGGGCTGACGCCCGCCCCGATCCTGGTCTTGACCAGGGCCGCCAGGGCCGGCCCACCGGCCCCCAGGCTGACCATGAGCACCAGCGCGATCCCGGCGATTGCCCGAAGATGACCCCTCCGGTTTGTCATGGGCGTTCCCTCCTCATCAAATGTCCTGGATAAGTACTGACTACGGGTATTCTAAGCGCGGAGTACGGTGGCGGCAAGCGGAGCTTCCCCATGATTTCCCCATGATCGGCGCCGAGGTCAGGCGGGGGCGCCGCAGTCGGTTCGCCGCCCTACTCCTGCCGCGGGCGGCCGGTCGCGCCCGGAAGAGAAAGGTCCCGGCCGGCTCAGGCCTCCTGCCCGATACGCTGAGCCGGGGCGGCTACGGGGGGACCGCTGAGGGTGACGTAGGGGAGGCAGAGGGCCGACAGCCCTGCCAGGACGAGAAACGTCACCGTGAAGCTGCCGAGCCCCAGCAGGGCGCCGGTCAGGAGCGGCCCCGCGAGCAGCCCGAACGAGGAGAAGACGCGGAAGATCCCGAGGGCCAGGCCGCGGCTCTCGGCAGGGACCGCCTGCAGGGCCTGCAGCGTGGCCGCGACGTTGATCAACCCTCGGCCGAAGCCCAGCAGCGCCAGTGGCAGGAGCAGGAGCAGGAACCCCTGGCCCCAGACCAGCACGACCAACGCCGGTACAGAGAGGGCGAACGACGCCACGAGCGCCGGACGCGACCCCCAACGGTCACACAATGGCCCGCCCACGACCCGGCCCAGGATGTTGAACCCCTGGGAGATGCCCAGGATCACGCCCATCGTCCCGAGGGCCAGCCCTTGGGCCCTGACCGCGAACAGGGGGAAGGCGAGCTTGCTGATCCCTCCCTTGGTGAAGAAGGCGTACCCGATGGAGAGGCAGGCGCTCCCGAATCCGGGGGAGGCGAACAGCCGGCGCCCCACCCGCCACGGTCTGTCACGGCGTGGCCCGGCGGGGATTGGGCTGTCCACCGGCGCGAAGAGCGCCATCAGCAGACACGACAACCCCACCGGCCCGGCGTAGACGAGGAAGAGCATCCGCGGCCCGAAGTGCTGCCCGATGTAGCCGCCCACAAATGGCCCCAGGGCGTAGCCTGCGCCGAACGCCGTCGCAATGGCGGCCACGGCGCGCCCCTGACGCCCGGGTGGGGCGGCCTCGAAGGTCGCCTTCCGGATGCCGATCCCGAACATCGCATCGGCCAGCCCCAAGGAGGCCCACAGGATCACGAAGAGCCCGACGTGGCCCGCCGCGCCGGCCAGCAGGGCCAGCGCGGCCCCGCCCCCTGTGGCGGCGAGCAGCAGGACCCGCGTGCGCAGGTAATCGGACAGGACGCCCGAGCCGAGGTCTGAGATGACCCGGGCCACGCCATTCAGGGCGAATGGGAGCGCGATCAGGGCCACGGGGACGCCAAAGCCGCTCATGTAGAAGGGCAGCAGGGCATCCGCCCCGTCCACGGCAGCGGCCTGGAGCAGACAGGCGACGTTGAACACCCACTCCCGGCGAACGGATGGCTCGATCCGCAACCCGTGCCTCCTGCTGCTGAGTGTGGCTCTCCCCCGACCGAGCGTATTCTAGGCGCGGCCGCTCCCCGGAGCAAGGACGCGCACTCCTCACGCCGCTGGCCGGCGTTGGCGGAGAAGGGGGATTTGAAGTGGCGGGGGCGCGGGAGCGAAGCGTATAATGCGGCGCCCGGGAATTCCCGATCACGCGAGGAGGTGGAGCATGCTGGACCACGGACGCTTCGACTACTCTCCGATCATCCGGCGCCCCCCGCTGCGATGGCCCAACAACGCCAGGGTCGCCCTCTGGGTCATCCCCAACATCGAGCACTTCCTCTTCGAGGGGCACGGCACCCCCATCTCACCGCGCTCCGTCGGCTTCACCCCCGACGTCCTGAACTACGCCTGGCGGGACTACGCGCCGCGGGTGGGGATCTGGCGGCTGATGGAGCTGCTCGACCGCCACGGCATCCGCGCCACCGTGGCCCTCAACTCGGCGGTCTGCCAGTACAATCCCGCGATCATCGAGGAGGGGGTGAAGCGGAACTGGGAGTGGATGGGCCACGGGATCACCAACTCGACCCCCATCCCGACCCTCGGCTCCGAGGACGAGGAGCGCGAGGTCATCCAGACCGTCTACACCACCATCAAGCAGGCCACGGGTCGGGCGCCCGAGGGCTGGCTGGGCCCCGGGCTCTCGGAGACCGTGCACACCCCCGACCTCCTCGCAGAGGCCGGCTTCACCTACCTGTGCGATTGGTGCAACGACGACCAGCCCTACCCCATGCGCACGAAGCGCGGCCGCCTCATCTCCGTCCCCTACTCCATCGAGATCAACGACATCTCGTCTATCCTGACCAAGGCGTACACGGCGGCCGAGTTCGGGCAGATGATCCGCGACCAGTTCGACGTGCTCTATGCTGAAGGCGCCCGGAGCGGCCGGGTCATGGCCATCGCCCTGCACCCGTTCATCATCGGGGTGCCATCCCGGATCAAGTACCTGGACCAGGCCCTGACCTACATTCTCGGCCACCCCGACGTGTGGGTGACCACCGGCGGGGAGATCGCCGGGTGGTACCGGGATCACGGCCTCGCCCCGGCCTGATGGCCCCGGGCCGGGCCCGATGAACTACCGTTTCCTCCTCGCCGCCTGGTACCTCTGGTTTCTGGTCTTCGGGACCCGAGCGAGCGTGTCCCCGGTCCTGCCGGCGGTCGAGGATGAGTTTCACCTGAGCCACGGCGCGGCCGGCAGCCTGGTCATGGTCATGGGGATCGGCAACGTCGGGATGTTTCTGGCGGCGGGACTGGTGGCGTCCCTGCTGGGCTACCGGCGGGTGCTGGTCCTGAGCGTCACGTTGGCAGCGGGCTTCTTGACGCTGGTGAGCCTGGCCCCCAGCTTCTGGGCCATGGCTGGGGCGCTCTTCCTGGTCGGGGCCAGCGCCGGAGCCTTCCTCCCCTCCATGCTCTCCATCCTCACCGCAGGGGTGCCGCCCCACCGGTGGGGGACCGCGATCGGCCTGTTCGACACGGCGGCGAGCCTCAGCGTCGTCGCCATCCCGATGCTGGCGTCCGTGCTCCTGCCGGTGACCACCTGGCGGTGGCTCTTCCGGATCATGACCGGGGCCCTCGTGGTCGGGCTCGGCCCCTTCCTGCTCACCGCCCCGCCGGTCCAGGGCCGCCCAGCCCTCCCCCGGGGCTCGCTCCGGCGGACCTTCGGCAGCCGGAGCCTCCTCATCCTGATCCTGCTCTGGGTGCTCTGTACGGCGAACTCCATGGCGCTCTACTCCATCATGCCGCTCTACCTGGTGAAGGCCCGGGGGATGGAGATCGCCTTGGCGAACTCGATTGTGGGGCTGACGCGACTGCCCTCGGTGCTCGCCCCGATCCTGACCGGGTGGCTGCTGGACCGTTTCGGCGGGCGGGTGGTGCTCGGGGGGGGCACGGCGGTGGCGGGCGGGGCCTCCTGCGCCATCGCGCTGTTCCGGAGCTTCCCGCTGCTGGTTGCGGCCATGGTGGTGAACGCCGTGGCGGCCAACGGGTTCTTCGCCGCGGGACTGGCCTACATCGCCCGGCTGGTAGGCCCGCGGGAGCAGGCCGCCACGACCGGCTATGTCGGGGCCACCGGGATCCTGCTCGGGTTCAGCCTGATGCCGCCCCTGCTCGGCGTGGTGGCGGACCGCCTGAGCTTTGAGGCGGGGATCATCATGGCGGGAGGCGTCACGGTCCTGCTGTCGCCGCTGTCGCGGTGGCTGGATGAAGGGTCGGGGACGGCAGGCTAGGGGTGGAGACTATCCCCGGCGGCGCCATTCCTGGGCGCTCAGGACCTGGCCCGTGACTTTCTTCGAATCCTCTGACGCCAGGTAGAGGAAGACTCCGGTCACCGACTCGGGCTTGCTCCCCGAGAAGTGCGTCATCCTCGTCGCGACCACCCCCGGGTCCACGGCGTTCACCCGGACCCCCGAGCCCCGCACCTCCTCGGCCAGCACCCGGGTCAGTGTCTCGACCCCCCACTTGGAGACGACATAGGCACCGTGGCGCGGGTAGATCCCGTGGCCCATCATGGAGGAGACCGTGATGATGCTCCCGCCGCGCTGCCGGAGCATGGAGGGAAGCACGGCCCGGGCGCACAGGAACGTCCCCCGCAGGTTCACGTTGAGGGTGTAGTCCCACTTGCGGATCTCAAGCTCTGCCAGGGGGGCCGGGCTGGTCATGACTCCCGCATTGCTCACCAGCACGTCGATCCGCCCGAACTCCTTGAGCGCGCGGTCCACCAGGGCCTGCACCTGGTCCTCCTGGGCCACGTCGCAGGGCACGGCCAGGCAGGGCCGGCCGAGCCCCCGGACGTCGGCCGCCGTCGCCTCCAGTTCGGAGGTGGTCCGGGCCGCGAGCACCAGGCTGGCGTCTTCCTGCGCGTAAGCCAGAGCCACGGCCCGGCCGATGCCGCGACCGGCCCCCGTGAGGACCGCCACCCGGTCCTTGAGCTTCATCGCCATCTTCGTTCGTGCTCCGTCGCCCGGAGGCGGAGGGGCCCCCGGGGCGTCTCTTCAACGGGGGGCAGGGGCGATCCGGTACGCCCCGAGCCCCTGGTAGGCATAGCGGGCCACGGTCCCTTCATCGTCGAAGTACAGGCGGAGGAGGTAGCCGTGGTCCTCCAGATAGCTCACGCGGACGTCGCCCAGCCCGCGCATCTGCAGGCGCGGCGCGTAGGCCTCGTAGGTCCACACGACGTACGCGCCGGCCACGCCCTCATCCTGGGGGAGACCCAGGCGGGCCACCACGTCCTCCTCCGTGGTCTCCCCCACGCGGATCTGCGCCACCCAGCCGGGCTCGAGCGGACCGAGGCGCGGCGCGGCGCACCCGATGGCGAGGCTCACCAGCAGGGCGACCGGCAGGGAGTGGGCTGGACGAGCCGGCAGCCGGAGCATCTCGGTAGATATTTCTAGCCGGCTCCAGGCTAAAATACAAGGAATGCGCCCCACGCCCATCCCCCCGCCATCCGGGACGCGCTACGCGTACTACGTGCTGGGGGTCCTGGCCGGGATCAACCTGCTGAACTACATCGACCGGCAGGTCCTCTACGCCCTGTTCCCCCTGATCAAGGAGGAGCTGGACCTCTCGGACCTGGCGCTCGGCACCCTGGCCTCGGCCTTCATGGTCACCTACCTGCTCGCAGCGCCGGTGATGGGCGTGCTGGGGGACCGGTGGGTCCGGAGCCGGCTGATCGCCGGGGGGGTCTTCCTCTGGAGCGTGTGCACGGCGCTCTCCGGCTTGGTCCGCGGCTACGACGAGCTGCTGGTGGTGCGGGGCCTGGTCGGCATCGGGGAGGTCTCCTACGGGACCGTTGCCCCGGCCATCATCGCCGACTACTTCCCACCGGCCCGGCGGGCCCGGATGCTCGCGATCTTCTACATGGCCATCCCGGTGGGAAGCGCCCTGGGGTACCTGCTCGGCGGGCTCATCGGCGAGTGGCTGGGGTGGCGGGAGGCCTTCTATGTCGTCGGTGGGCCCGGCGTGCTGCTGGCGCTCCTGGTCTGGCGCCTGCGTGATCCGCCACGCGGGGGCACCGAGGAGGGCGTGCCCCCGCGTGGGCTGGGGCAGGGCGTGGTGCGCACACTCCTGGGGACCCCCTCATACCGGCTCGGCGTGCTCTCGATGACAGCCGTGACCTTCGCCCTCGGAGGGCTGGCGGCCTGGCTGCCGACCTACTTCGTGCGGGAGTGGGACATGGGGGTGGCCGAGGCCAACGCCGCCTTCGGCATCGTGACCGTTGTGGCCGGGGTGACGGGGACGCTCTCGGGGGGGTGGCTGGGGGATTGGCTCCTCCGCTACACGCGGCGGGCCTATTCACTGCTTTCCGGTGTGTCCCTGCTCGCGAGCCTGCCTTTCGGGGTGCTCGGGCTGTTCGTGATCGAGGACCCGCGCCCCGCCCTCGGGACCCTCCTCGTGGCCGAGTTCCTGATCTTCCTGAATTCGGGCCCTCTGAACGCCGTGATCGCCAACGTGACGCCGGCCCGGATCCGCTCCACGGCCTTCGCCCTGAACATCTTCTTCATCCATGCCCTGGGTGACGCCATCTCTCCGTCGATCATCGGGCACCTCTCCGATGGGTTCGGGCTGCGCGCGGCCCTCTGGCTGACGCCGGCGGCCGTGGCCGTGGGGGCGCTGGTCTGCCTGTTCATCGGGCGGCATCTCGCGGAGGACATGCGCCGGGCGGGGACGCTGCGGGGGGAGGAGACGTGATGGCTGAGCGGACGGTCGTCGTGCGGGCCTCGGAGTTCACGGGCGGAGCGCCCATGGAGGGACGCCCGGGCGTGCGGGACTGGAAGCTGATCTACCCGGACCGGGTTCCGGAGACGAAGACCCTGATCATGGGGCTGGTCGAGGTGCCGCCCGGGCAGCACACCCCGCTGCACCAGCACCGCTGCGAGGAGGTCTACTACGTCCTGCAGGGACGGGGCCGCGTC
>JACPFL010000299.1 GCA_016183025.1 Deltaproteobacteria bacterium
AGCCCGCTGCCGACGGCCGCGCAGGGCCCCGAGCTCCCGGTGATCGTCTGCGTGGTCCCGAAGTTGACCCCCTGGTCCGTCGAGCGCCTGTAGAAGACACGGCCTCCCTGCACCCAGGCCACGTGGACGGTGCCCTGGGCATCCAGAGCGATGTCGGGGAAAGTCCTCTTGTTGCCCGGAGCGGGGGTCGGGTTCACCTGGTCGTTCACGACCACCGTGATCGCCGTCTTGCCCGTGACCAGGAGCCGCCGGAACTTGACGCGGCCGACCGACTCGTCCTGCCAGACGAGGTAAACGTTCCCCCTATCATCAGCGTCCAGCCGGGGCTCGGTGGAGACGTTGGCATCGTTGGACAGGTTTAGCGCCGGCTCGCTCAGCGTAGGGTCGGCGATGTTGACCTGCGGGATCCAGGTGGCCCCGACCCCGCCATTGACCGAAAAGCGGAAGAAGATGTCCTCCGTCGCTTTGCCGGTGAGATCCGGCACCCCGGCCCGGTCCTGCCAGGCCACGTACACGTGGTTGCCGACCCGCCGCGCCTTTCGACCGAGCCGCCTCCCGGACTCCTGGTCGTCGCGGGATTCCCGGGCCTTCCCCAGGTTGTTGGAAAGGTTCACGGGGGTCGTGAACTCGATGGTGGACGCGCTCGCATCAGGCATGAAGCCGAGCGCCACGCCGAAGGCAAGAACCGACACAAAGCTCCGCAGCCCCGGACGGCCTCGCCCGACCCGGGCATTCTGCAGGATATGCATCTCCCCTCCTCCTCGCATTTTCCCCCGGGTGGTCCGGGGCAGGCGCGGCCGTCGCCCGGGGGGAGGCGCCGGCCGCCGCTCGGAGGAGCGAGCGCCCGCTCGGCGGTTCTTCGCTGCGCGAGAGCTATTCCGGTTCGGGGCGGGTCCGCCGCGGCGTCAGGGGGCTCCGCCTCACGGGCGGGGCGTCCCCACGTGTGCCGGCTCCACGGCCGGCTCCGCCCGGATCCCCTGTGTGGCGGCGCCCTCCGATTGCCGCCAGCCCAGGGCGAGCGGCGTCACGGCCCCGAGCAGCGCGAAGCCGGCCGCGACGTAGAACGCGGCGGCCAGCCCGTAGGCGTCCGCGGCCATCCCCGAGACCATGACCGCGAACGGTGGAACCACGTTGGCGATGACCTTGTAGGCCCCCAGGTCGATGGAGGTCTTCTCCAGGCTCGCCTGCTCGATCATGAAGTGGTTGTGGTACGAGGTCCACAGCCCGTCCATGACATAGTAGAGCAGGTACCCAACGGCGAAGACCCCGAGGGCCGGGGCGTGCCCCATCAGCAGGGGGACCGGCGCGATGGCCAGGCCGCAGACGACCAGGCTGGTCCGGGAGCTCCAGCCACGCCCCAGGTACCGCGCGAAGAGCGTCTGGGATCCCCCCAGAGCGAGCAGGCCCACCATCATGAAGAACCCGACCGCCGACGCGCTCAGGTCGAAGACCCGGACGAGGACCACCGGCGCGATGGCCGCGGCCCAGCAGTCCCGGGCCGAGTAGACGAACCCGCGGGCCGTGGCGAGCACCTTCACCTCCCATGGGACCGTCTGCCACAGGCGCCGCACCGCGACCCGCTCCCGCTCCCGCACCTCGGGCAGGTAGCGGAACGCCAGCAGGGTCTCCACCGCGGTGAACAGCCCCAGGGCCACCAGGGAGAGCTTGAAGGAGAGCAACGCGAGGAGCACGCCCCCGATGGCCATCCCCACCCCCTTGCCGGCCTCCTTGACCCCCAGGATCAGGTTGATGTGGAAGCGCCGGGACTCCCTGGGGGAGAAGTGGCGGACGTAGACGGAGGTGAGCAGGTTCATCCCGATCATCCCCCGCCCGAGCCGGATGAAGTAGATGGCCCAGAGCGGCGGGGTCAGGATGTAGGAGAGCGACAGGATCGTGTGCGCGAGCAGACCGCCCACGTAGCTCCGCCGGTAGCCCAGGCGGTTGACGGCCAGGCCGGTGACCCCGTTGGCGATGACCTCGGAGGCCTTGTAGGCGACAAAAAAGAGGGCGATCTTCGTCACGGAGACGCCCAGGGAGGCGAAGTACACGGGCAGGATGACCCGCAGGGCCCCGAGCGTGATCGCCACGCTCCAGAACCCCAGGGCCACCGTGGTGATGACCCGGCTATGCCCCTGCTCGGAAGCGGGCATCTGAGGGTCGTTCGACATCAGTGGCTCGGCGCCCCGCAGCGCCAGCGGGCTCGCACTCGCAGCACCCTGGAGCGGCTCAGACCGCCGCCAGCGAGAGCTGCCCGAGGAGGTGGCTCATCCCGCTCTCGTACTTGGAGAACTCGCCCCCCTCCACGCCGGGCTGCTTCTGAGTCAGGCGCTCGAACCAGACCGGCAGGGGGCCCCGGTGCTTGACCTCGAGGATCGCTGCCGGCGTCTTCCCCACCGGGCGGTCCAACCCCTCGACCCAGAGGTCGGCCAGGTGCGCCTCAAGCCGCGGAGTCACCAGGTGGTAGCTCACCTCCCGGTCGAGCGACAGCCGGAGGCCCGCCTCCGGGCTCTCGTAGGCGACACGCCGGTAGGCGACCAGCAGCGAGGCACGCAGGCCGAGGTCGATGACGAGCTGCCGGATCCGCTCGTAGTGCCGGAGCGACTCCTCGGCGCCCTGGGGGTCGGCGGCCGCCACCGCGGCGGACAGCTCCTCGCCCGCCAGGAACGCCGCCACATCCCGCTTGGGGAGCCCGAAGCGGATCTTGTCCCGGGTCATCCCCCGGCGGGCCTTCAGCTCGACGAAGCAGTACCGGGAGCCGTGCAGGGAGCCGTTCTGGTACGAGTACTCGCGCAGCCGCACCTTCAGGTGGTCCTCCCGGCTCCGGCGCGCCTCGGCGAGGAGCCGGTGATCGGGCGTGTCCAGGTACAGGCTGCAGACGGTCGTGAGCGGCTCTCCGGGCACGAACTCCTGCAGCGGGAGGTTCTGTTCGATGGCGGCGACTACTGCAGGTACGGCCTCCGTGCTGACGAGGTACTTCCGCTCGGTCCGCTTGAACGCCAGCTCAGCCATCGCTCCTCCGTCCCCATCCCGTTTCGTCGTTCGCACCCGTCCCAGACCACGGCCTCCTGTGGGGGATGCCAGGAAGGGCCGTGGACCCGCTCGTAGGCGCTCACATACTTCGAGAACGCCCGGCTCCCTTCGACCTCGAAATGCTCCAGCAGGGGTCCGAACCAGGCCGGCGGGGCCCCCGCATGCTTCAGCTCGAGCACCGCCAGCGGCTCCCAGGCCTCCGGGGTCCCGAACGTGGAGGCCCAGACGTCCTCGATCATCCGGTCCAGCTCCCTCGGCACGCGGTGATAGCGGAGCCGCGCGTCCACGGAGACCCGCAGCCCGCCCTCCGGGGCCTCGAAGGCCGTCCGGTCGTACACGACCGCCAGGGTGGGCCGGAGGCGAAGCCGGGCCACCGCGTCCCGGATGACCGCGTAGTGGCGGAGCTGGCGGGAGTCCCCGTTCCCGGTCACGGCCCCCGCCACGTCGGCGCCGGCCAGGAAGGGGAGCAGGTGCCGCTTCGCGAGGCAGAAGCGGATCTTCTCGCGCTCCTCGCCGCGCCGCCCCTTGAACTCCACCCAGCACTCCTCCGGCACCGGATGCGCCGGGTCCGGGTACGAGTACTCGCGCACGCGGAGCTTGATGTGTTCGGTCCGGCTCGTCCGGGCCAGGTGGTAGATGTCCGCCCTGTCGTTGTCCAGGTAGAGGCTGGTCACCGTGGTCAGGGGCTGCCCGGCGATGAACTCGGCCACCGGGAGCCGCTCCCGCAGGGCCGCCATGAGCTCCGGCACCACCTCCGGCCTGACGAGGAACTTCTGCTCCGTGCGTTGAAAGCTGACCTGTGCGACCATGACCCACGACCCCCGTCCGTGGCCGGACCGGATACGGTCCCCCCATTGGGACACGTCTCGGCAGCCGGGCGGCGGGACTTGAGCCCCAATCTGATCAACGGCCGGGATCCGGGTCACCAACGCGCGCATGAGCGGCTCTCGATCTGCAGGTCCGGCGGGGATCGCCGGACGGGACGGGGAAGTTTGCAAAGGCGGGGCCCGCCCGGACGCGCCGGGCCCGCAGTCAGCGGGCTGACGCTCCCGGGGAGCGCGCGAGCAACCCGTGCAGCAACAGGGCGTTACCAGGCCGTTTCAGAAAGCGGCCGGGCCGAAGGACCGTCAGGGGATTGACGAGGGGTTAGGATTCTGACAGGTGCGTCAGGGGGCTGACGGCCAG
>JACPFL010000301.1 GCA_016183025.1 Deltaproteobacteria bacterium
GGCGTCCGGACGCATCCGCGATGATCCGCAGGATCTGCTCGACGTTGAACGGCTTGGAGAGCAGGAAGTCCACGCCGCCGGCCTGGACCTGTTCCTCCGAGAGCTGCATGCCCCAGCCTGTGATCAGGACGACCGGGGTGGCCGGGGATCTCGCCTTCACGCGCTTGGCCACCTCCCACCCGGTCATCTCGGGCATTCCGAGGTCCGTGATCACCAGGTCATAGCGCTCCCGCTCGAAACGCTCCAGTCCCTCCATGCCGCTCTTGGCCAGTTGAACCGCATGGCCGTGGGCCTGCAGGAGGTCGGCGATCACCTCCCGCACCTCGACCTCGTCGTCGATGACCAGGAGGCGGGTGGAAGGCGCGGCCGGCGCCTCGGTCGAGGCCAGGCTCTCGGCCGGCGGCTCTGCCGGCGCCACCGGCAGCGTGATGACGAACGTGGCCCCCTGACCCTCGGCGCTGCTGACCTCGATCGTCCCGCGGTGCCGAGCGATGATCCCGTAGGTCACGCTCAGCCCCAGCCCCATCCCTTGCGGTCCCTTCGTCGTGAAGTACGGGTCGAAGATCCGGCGCTGGACTTCCCAGGACATCCCGTGTCCCGTATCCGCCACGCTGAGCTGCACCGTGCCGTCAACGGCCGCGGTCCGGATGGCGATCTCGCCACCCTCCGGCATCGCGTCCAGGGCATTGAGGATGAGGTTGATCAGGACCTCCCCCAGCTCCGCCTGGCTCCCCTCCACGGGTGGGACCTCGCCGAGATCCAGGCGCATGGCGACCGGCCGGCCCGCCGCCTCGCGATCGTCCCGCCACCGGTGCCGGGTGGTCTCCACGGCGGTCGTGATGACCTGGTTCACATCCAGGACCGCGAACCTCTCGTCGCGCCGGACCAGCGTGAACTCCTGGATCCGCCGGATGGTCTCCGCCCCGTCCAGGGCCGCGCGCTCGATCACCTTCAAGCTCTTGACCAGCCCCTCGTCCCTGGTCTGCAGGAGCATGAGCTGGGCTCGGCCGAGGATCGCCCCCAGGAGGTTGTTGAAGTCGTGGGCCACGCCCCCGGCCATCTCTCCCAGGGCGCGGAGCCGCTCGTTCTGGACCAGATGCTCCTGGGTCTGCTTGAGGCGCTCGAAGGCCGTCTGGAGGTCCCGGAAGAGGCTCACGTTCTCGATCGCGATCGCCGCCTGGGCCGCGATGCCGCTCAGCAGCTCCCGGTCTTCCGGCTCGGCCCGCTCCCCCGGGCCCCACCGCACGGCGAGGACCCCGATGAGCTGCTCCTTCACGGCGATGGGGACGGCCATGGAGTGGTCCTCGATCACGGGCTCGAACCCCGCGCCCTCCTGCACCGGGTAGTCCTCGAACGAGCCGGCCCCTGGACCGCCCTCGCCGGAGCTGTACGCCAGCTTGAGGACTTTGCGCCCCTCGTCGGTGAGGTAGATGGACGCGGTCTGCGCCCCCAGCATCTGGACCGAGTTGCTGACAATGGTCCCCAGGATCCCCTCGATGTTCAGGGAGGAGGAGACCGCCTGGCTGTTGCTCAGCAGGGCGGCCTGGACCTTGAAGCGGCGGGCCACGGCCGCGGCCATGGCGCTGAAGGACTCGGCCAGCCGGCCGATCTCATCCCGGGAACGCACCTCGATGGAGAACTCGAACTCGCCCTCCCCGATCCGGCGCGCCCCCTTCTCGAGCTGCTTGATCGGTCGCGTGAGGAACTTCGCCAGGAGGAACGTGCAGAGCAGGCTGGCGAGCAGCATGACCGTGGCCAACTGGGCCGTGCTGGACCGGACCTCCCGGATCTGCTGGCGCATGGGCTTCAGGTCCATGCCGATCCGCACCCCGCCGATCGTCTCCACGATCATGACCGGCGTGGAGACGTCGAGCACGTCGCCGACGGTCTGCAGGAGCGTCTTCCGGGAGGCCACGGCCTTCCGGCTCACCGGGTCGGGCAGGGCCTGGTTGAAGTGCGGGTTCTCCGGGGTCCCGTCCACGATGACCCGGCCCTGCAGGTCGTAGATGTACCCGTAGAGGACATCCTTCTGGCTCCGGACCTCGGCCATCACGTTGCGGAGCAGGATGGCGTCCAGGTTGTACAGGGGGTCGCGGATCTGCTCGTCCACCAGGCCGATCATGGCGAGCGCCTTCTTCTGCATCTCTTCCTGGATGATGGCCTCCTGCTTCGAGCCCATCTGCCAGACGGTCAGCCCCACCGCGCTCGAGACGAGGAACCCCGCCAGGAGGACGAGCTTCAGCTCCAGGCTGATGAAGGACCGCCGCGCCACCCCGCCCCCCTTCGCCCTCGCCTCAGAGCGCGCCCAGCTCGCGCCGCACGTACTGCATCAGGTCCTTCAAGCCCTTGAGCCCCGCCGCGGGGTCCTGGGGGAACTCGTCGAACCGGTCCGTGCGCTCCAGTTGCTCCAGGACCCGCCGCCCCTCGGGCTCCTCATCCATCCCCACCAGGACCTCCCTGAGCCGCGCCGCCACGGGCCCCGGGACATGGGCGCCGACGGAGACCACGTGGCGCGGCACGGCCCACGTCCGCCCCACAATCCGGAGCTCGCGGCGCAAATGCTCGTTCCGCTCCCAGTTCTGGTTCGAGACCGCGACGATCTCCACCTTCTCGCGGACCATCCAGAGCAGGAGGTTGGACTGGGCGACCGCGAAGACGTAGCCGATGGAGTTGGGACCGACGTAGTCCGTGGCGTGCTGCTTCTCCTCGAGGGTGAACCCCTGCTTGAGGAGGTAGGCCTTGGGGAGGAAGTAGGCGGAGGTGGACCCGGGGTCCTCGAAGGCCATCATCTTCCCCCGCAGGTCCCGGAGCGCCCGAATGGGGCTGTCCCGCCTGACCAGGAAGACCGTGTGGTACTCAGGGCTCCCCCCCTTCCAGCGGCGGAGGACCGGCCTGGAGCCCGCCCGCTCCGCCGCGAGGAGCGTCGGGAAGGGGCTATCCAGGTACAGGTCCACCACCTCCCGTTTGAGGTAGTCGGCCATGGCCTGCACGTTCGCGGCCACCACGACCCGGCCCCGCTCGATCCCGGAGCCGCGGAGCCTGCGCGCCAGGTAGTCGGCCAGCGGCTGCATGATCTTGAAGTGCTTGGTCGGGCGGGGGTGGATCGAGCCGATGGTGACGGCCTTTCGGTCCGCCGTGGCCTTCCCCTGTTCGGCGGCCGGGAGCGCGGCCGGGACCGACGCGGCCACACAGGCAGCCAGGAGGAGGACGAGACGGGCAGGCCTGCTCATAGCGCGCCCACCTCCTTGCGGACGTACTTGATGAGGTCCCGGACCGGGCGGAGCTGCGCCTCCGCGCCCTGGGGGAACTCGTCGAAGCGGTCGGTCTTCTGCACGTGCTTGAGCACCCGCCGTCCCTCCTCCGAGTGCTCCATCCCGACCAGCACCCGCCGGATCTCGGCCTGCAGGGCCGGTGGCAGATCCCCTCGCACCGAGACCAGGTGCCGCGGCACCGGCTCCGTCCGCGCCACCACCTTCAGCTCCTTCTTCATGTTCTCCTGCAGGTTCTCCCAGTCGTCGTTGGAGACGGTCGTGACGTGGACCTTCTCCCTGATCGTCCAGATCAGGATGTTGGTCTCGTCCCCGCCGAAGATGTACCCCACCTCGCCCGGGGCCACCGCCTCGTTGAAGTCCTTCTTGACCGCGAGCGTCAGCCCCCGACGGAGCAGGACCGCCTTGGGGAGGAAGTAGGCCGAGGTGGAGCCCGGGTCCTCGAAGGCGATCATCTTGCCGCGCAGCTCCTCCAGGGAGCTGATGCCGCTGTCCCGGCGCGCGAGGAACACGGTGTGGTAGTCGGGGCGCCCCCCCTTCCAGCGTCGCAGCAGGATCTTGGAGCCGGCCAACTCGGCGACCACCACCGAGGGGAACGGGCTGTCGATGTACACGTCCACCTTGCCGGTGCGTAGATAGGAGACCATGCTCCCCACGGAGGGGGTGGCGACCGCCTCACCCTTCCGGATCCCGGAGGTCGCCAGGTGCTTGGCCAGGTACTCGGCCAGCGGCTGCATGATCCGGATCATCTTCGTGGGCCGCGGCGAGACTATGCCCAGGCGTAAGCGCCCATCCGGAGCCACCCCCTCGGCGGCCCCGGCTGCGCCGGGCCATGAGGCCAGCAGCCCCACGGCCAGAAACATCAGCCCTGACAGATAGATAGGCCCGAGACGCCGGATCATCATCGATCCCCTCCCCTGCTCAGGACGACCGGGCAGTCGGCAACGGGCTGCCAGATCTCCGTCTCATCCCGACCCCGCGCGGCTGCGCCGGGCGCTCGTCCCATCGGGATCTCCCCATCGCTACAGCGCGCCCAGCTCCTTGCGGACGTACTTGATCAGGTCCCGGCGCTGACGGAGCTGGGCCTCTGCGCCCTGGGGGA
>JACPFL010000051.1 GCA_016183025.1 Deltaproteobacteria bacterium
GAGAGCTGGAAGCTGGAGATCGTGAAGGAATGCGGAACCTGCCACGCCGAGTCGCTCCGGACCTACCGCGACACCTTTCACGGCCAGGTGACCGCCCTCGGGTTCACCCGCGTCGCCCGCTGCTCCGACTGCCACGGCGCCCACGGCATCCGCCCCTCCAGGGATCCCCGTTCCCCGGTCCACCTGGCCAACCGCGTGGCCACCTGTAGGAAGTGCCACGCGTCGGCCAACGTCAACTTCGCCAAGTACGACCCCCACGCCGATCCCGACAACCGGGCCCGCAACCCGCTGCTCTACTACGCCGCCCGGTTCATGACCTGGCTCCTGGCTGGGGTCTTCGGCTTCTTCGGGGTCCACACCGCCCTCTGGGGGGCCCGCACGCTGGTGGCGAAGCGGCACGGCGGGCCACCCCCGTCGAACCCGGAGGAGTCGGCTGCAGCCGAGGGAGGCACGCCTGGGCCGGCCCCAGCGGCGCCCGCGCCAGAAGAGGGAGGCGCACCGCCCTCGCCGGCCCCGGGGGCCTCGGTGCCAGGAGGGGAAGGGGGCCGTGACTGACTACTACTTCCGTTTCTCCCTGGGCCAGCGCCTCCTGCACGGCCTGCTCATGCTGAGCTTCCTCGGCCTCGTGATCACCGGGATGCCGCTCCGGTTCAACGAGGCCGGTTGGGCCATCTGGCTCTCTCACACCCTGGGCGGCTTCGGCGTCATGGGGTTCTTCCACCGAACCTTCGCCCTCCTCCTCACCCTCTGCTTCATCCTCCACCTGGCCCCCATCAGCTACCGTCTCGTGATCCGGAAGGAGCCGGGCCTCCTCTGGGGGCCGGACTCCCTCGTGCCCCGGCCCAAGGACTTCTTGGATCTCCTCCAACACGTCCGGTGGTTCTTCGGCCTGGGACCCCGGCCCTGCTTCGGCCGCTTCACCTACTGGGAGAAGTTCGACTACTGGGCGGTCTTCTGGGGAATGGCCATCATCGGAGGCTCCGGCTACATCCTCTGGCTCCGGACATTCGTTTCGAGGTTCCTCCCGGGATGGATCTTCAACGTGGCCCTCCTGGTGCACGGCGAGGAGGCGCTCCTGGCCGCGGGCTTCATCTTCACCATCCATTTCTTCAACAGCCACCTGCGCCCGGAGAAATTCCCCATGGACCTCGTGATCTTCACCGGGCGGGTGAGCGAGGTCGAGCTTCGGGAGGAGCGCTCAGAGGAGTATCGACGCCTGGTGGAGGAGGCGAGGCTCGCCTCGATCAGGACTGACCCGCCCCCGCTCTGGCTCAGGAACTTCGGCCGGATCATCGGGGCCACGGCTGTCGGCATCGGCCTCATCCTCTTCGTCCTGATCCTGGTCGCGGTCTTCGGCAGATGAGGGATCCCGTGGAACCCGCGGAGCCCCCGCGCCCCACCGGGTCCACCGTGGCCCCAGGCCCGGCCGGCCTCTTCCGGAACCCAATCACGCTCCTCGGCGCGGCCCTGGCCGTGGTGAGCCTTGGCAACATCCTCTTCCTCCTTCTGGCCGAGATCTTCGCGGTGCGGGCCAAGCCGTACTTCGGGGTCTTCGCTTACATGGTCTTTCCGGCTGTCCTGGTCCTGGGCCTGCTCATCATCCCGGTCGGGTTGCTCGTGGAACGGCGTCGCCGGCGCCGGCTGGCCCCCGCCGAGACCCCCGCCTTCCCCAGGATCGACCTGAATGTACCGAGCCACCGTCAGGCCTTCGGCCTCTTCATCGGCTTCACGGCCTTCTTCCTCGTCCTCAGCAGCGTGGGGAGCTACCAGGCGTATCAGTTCTCCGATTCCGTCACCTTCTGCGGCCAGGTCTGCCATGGGGTGATGAAGCCGGAGTTCGTCGCCTACCAGGCCTCCCCTCATGCCAGGGTCCCCTGCGTGGAGTGCCATGTGGGGCCGGGGGCCACCTGGTTCGTCCGCTCCAAGCTCTCGGGGAGCTACCAGGTCTACGCCGTGTCCCTCAACCGCTACCCGCGTCCCATCCCCTCTCCCATCAAGAGCCTCCGGCCGGCCCAGGAGACGTGTGAGCAGTGCCACTGGCCCGAGAAGTTCTGGGGAGACCGCTTCAAGGTCATCACCCACTTCGGGTCCGATGAGAAGAACACCCCCCGCCAGATCCGGATGCTCATCAGGACCGGGGGAGGAAGCCCGACCACCGGCCTGACCACGGGGATCCACTGGCACATGAACATCATGAACGAGGTCTGGTACATCGCCACGGATCGCCAGCGGCAGGAGATCCCCTGGGTGAGGGTCAGGGACATGCAGGGCCGGGTGGCGGAGTACGTGGCCAAGGACGCCAAGCTCACCCCTGCGGAGATCGCCAGGGCTGAGAAGCGCCGGATGGACTGCATGGACTGCCATAACCGTCCGAGCCACGTCTTCCTGCCTCCGGACCAGGCGGTGGATCAGGCCCTCCTGGCAGGCCGGATCGACCGGACCATCCCCTTCATCAAGCGGCAGGCCGTGGAAGTGCTGGCCAAGCCCTACCCCTCGGCCGAGGCGGCCCACGAGGGGATCGCCACGGCGCTGGACGCGTTTTACTTCACGAGGTACCGCGCGGTCTACGACCGCAGGCGGCCGGCCATCGGGGCTGCTATCGCCGAGGTCCAGCGGCTCTACGAGACGAACGTCTTCCCGGAGATGAAGGTGGACTGGCGGACCCATCCGAACAACATCGGCCACTTCTACTATTCCGGCTGCTTCCGCTGCCACGACGGCCAGCATGTGAGCCGGGAGGGGAAGGTGATCAGGAAGGAGTGCGAGATCTGTCACACGATCCTGGGGCAAGAGGAGGGGGGGAGACCGATGGTGGATGCCCGGGGGCGGCCGTTCCGCCACCCCGTCGAGATCGGAGACCTCTCGGAGGCCACCTGTAGCGGCTGTCACACCGGAGGCCCCGGGCCGTAGCGGCGCGCGTTTCCATCCCGGGCGGGACTGGAGGGGCGGACCATGGCCGTGCAATCGCTGATCGACTACCGGAGGGCCCAGTGCGGGCTGCTCGCCGTGGGCTCGAAGATCCCCATCCGCGATCGCAGGATCCTGAGCCTCGTCTATACGCCCGGGGTCGCGGCCCCCTGCCTGGAGATCTCCCGGGACCCGGCCGCCTCCTTCCTGTACACCTGCCGGGGCAACACGGTGGGGATCGTCACCGACGGGTCGGCGGTCTTTCACCTGGGCAATGTGGGGCCTGAGGCCGCGTTGCCCGTGATGGAGGGGAAGGCGGTCATCCTGAAGACCTTCGCCGGCGTGGACGCGGTTCCCCTCTGTCTGCACGCCAGGGACCTCGGGACGATGATCGAGACGATCGCCCTGCTCGCCCCCAGCTTCGGCGCGTTCTGCCTGGAGGACATCGCCTCCCCCGGCTGCTTCACCCTGGAGAACCACCTCCAGCGGGCCCTGAACGTCCCGGTCGTCCACAACCATGCGCACTGCGCGGGGATCATCGCGCTGGCCGGCCTGCTGAACGCGCTCGCGCTCGTCGGGAAGTCCCTCCCTGAGGCCTCCATCGTCATCGCCGGCGCCGGAGCGGCCGGAATCGGGGCGGCCCGCCTGCTGACCGGGGCCGGGGCCCGGCGGCTCGTCCTCTGCGATCGGGCGGGGGCGATCCACAAGTACCGGGCCCAGCGGATGAACTGGGCCAAGCACGAGATCGCCCGGCTCACCAACCGCGACGGCCGGCAGGGGGACCTGGCCGACCTGCTCCGCGGCGCCGACGCCCTGATCGGCCTCTCCGCCGGAAGGCTCATCACCCCCGAGATGATCGCCTCCATGGCGCCGGATCCTATCATCTTCGCCCTGGCCGTCCCCGAGCCCGAGATCCGGCACGAGGCGGCGAAGGCCGCCGGGGCGGCCGTGGTGGCCACGAGCCTGACCCGCTCGCCGAACCAGCTCGACATCGCCCTGGCGTTCCCCGGCCTCCTCCGGGGGCTCATGGACGTCCAGGCCCGGGACGTGACCGAGCGGATGCTCATCGAGGCCGCCCGGGCGCTCGCCGGGCTCATCCCGGCAGGGGAACGCTGTCCGGACCGGATCGTGCCGGAGGTCCTCGACCTCCGGGTCGCGCCGGCCATCGCCGCGGCCGTGGCGCGCGCGGCCCTGCAGGACGGGGTCGCGCGCCGGGCGATGAACCCCGAGGACGTGGCGGAGCGCACTCGCTGTGTCTTGTACGAGGGAGGGGCGAGCCTGGTCCCGCCTCCGGACAGGGAGCCGTTCTCGCTCGAGGAAGAGGCCCTCGACCTCCACCGCCGCTACCGGGGAAAGATCGAGGTGGGCAGCACGATCCCGATCCGGGACGCCGAGGTGCTGGGCCTCGTCTATCTGCCGCCGGGGGTCTCGCGGCCGGTGGAGGAGATCGTGGCCGACCCCCAGAAGGTCTTCAAGCTCACGATCAAGGGGAACTTCGTGGCCGTGGTCTCGGACGGCTCCGCGGTCCTGGGCCTGGGGAACATCGGCGCGCGGGCCGCCCTGCCCGTCATGGAGGGGAAGGCGGTCCTCTTCACGACGTTCGGCGGGGTGGAGGCCTTCCCGATCTGTCTCGGGACCCAGGACCCCGACGAGATCGTGGAGGTGGTGAAGGCCATCGCTCCGGTGTTCGGCGGGATCAACCTGGAGGACATCTCCGCGCCCCGCTGCTTCGCCATCGAAGAGCGGCTCAAGCGGGAGCTCTCCATCCCCGTCCTCCACGACGACCAGCACGGCACCGCGGTGGTGGTGCTGGCGGCGCTCAGCAATGCCCTGAAGATCACCGGGCGCCGGATGGAGGCGATCCAGGTGATCGTGAACGGTCCCGGGGCCGGCGGGATCGCCGTGGCGCGGATGCTCCTCGCCGTCGGCGTCCCCGATCTGATCCTGTGCGACGCCAGGGGGACGCTCCACGCGGGGCGGACGGACCTGAACCCGGTGCAGATGGAGATGGCGGAGCGCACCAACCCCCGGGGGCTCAAGGGAGATCTGGCGGAGGCCGTGCGGGGGGCGGACGTGCTCATCGGCCTCTCGGTGGGGCGGGTCGTCACCCCGGCGATGGTGCGCGCCATGGCCGGGGCGCCCATCGTGTTCGCCATGGCGAACCCGATCCCGGAGATCTTCCCCGACGAGGCCCGGGCGGCCGGGGCGGCCATCGTGGCGACCGGGCGCTCGGACTTCCCGAACCAGGTGAACAACTCCCTGGGGTTTCCCGGGATCTTCCGCGGAGCCCTGGACGTCAGCGCCAGGGAGATCAACCAGGCGATGGAGGTGGCCGCTGCCGGCGCCATCGCGGCCCTCGTCGGGGAAGGGGAGCTCCGGGAGGAGTGCATCATTCCGGACATGCTGGATTTCCGGGTCCCGGTGGCGGTGGCGGGGGCCGTGGCCAGGGCCGCCGTCGAGACCGGCGTGGCCCGGAACCCCCTGAGCCCGGAGGAGGTCGAGGCCCGGGCCCGTGGGATGGTCTACGTGGGGAAACCATGCCCCTGATCCCCGGCCGTCGGG
The DNA here is from genome assembly GCA_016183025.1 of Deltaproteobacteria bacterium. Lineage (GTDB taxonomy): Bacteria > Desulfobacterota > JACPFL01 > JACPFL01 > JACPFL01 > JACPFL01. The sequence goes on from JACPFL010000051.1 coordinate 5,470, forward strand.
CCGCGTCCAGATCGCCTCGGCCGGGGCCGGCCGGTGCAGTAAGATGATGGGGGGCCGCCGGCGTCGCCGGTCCGCCCCCGGACATCAGGTGCGTCCCCGCAGCACGAGCGGGCGGGTCGAGACCGGAGGCGCCGGGCGTCCTCCGGAGGACGGGCGGGTCGATGAGGAGGAACGGGAGATGGGCAAGGACACCGTGACCATCACGGACAACCGGACCGGCAAGAGCTACGAGATCCCGATCCTCTACGGGACGTACCCCACATACGGGGCGGCGATCCGGGCGGCGGACCTCAGGCAGATCAAGGTCTCGGAGGACGACTTCGGGCTCATGAGCTACGATCCGGCCTCCGGGAACACGGCGCTGTGCCGCAGCAAGATCACGTTCATCGATGGCGAGCGCGGCATCCTCCGCTACGGGGGCTTCCCCATCGAGCAACTGGCGGAGCAGTCCACCTACCTGGAGACCGCGTATCTGATCCTCCACGGCGAGCTCCCCACCCGCAAGCAGCTCGACGAATGGACCTGGGAGATCACCCAATGGGTTCCACCACGACGCCCATCCCATGGGGATCCTGGTGGGCACCGTGGGGGCACTCTCGACCTTCTACCCCGACGCCAAGAACATCCGGGACCCGGCGTGCCGCCGGAAGCAGATCATCCGGCTGATCGCGAAGATGCCCACGCTGGCGGCCTTCGCCTACCGCCACAGCCTCGGCATGCCCTACGCGTACCCCGATAACGAGCTCTCCTACACGGGCAACTTCCTCAACATGCTCTACAAGACCACGGAGGTGAAGTACGGGCCCGACCCGGTGCTGGAGCGGGCCCTGGAGATCCTCTTCATCCTGCACGCCGACCACGAGCAGAACTGCAGCGCCAACGCGATGCGCTCGATCGGCAGCGCCCACCCCGACCCGTACTCCGCCCTCGCGGGAGCTGCCGCGGCCCTCTATGGCCCCCTCCATGGCGGGGCCAACGAGGCCGTGCTCAGGATGCTGACCGAGATCGGGTCGAAGGACAAGGTGCCGGCCTTCATCCAACGGGTCAAGGCCGGCGAGGGGCTCCTGATGGGCTTCGGCCACCGGGTCTACAAGAACTATGATCCCCGAGCCCGGATCATCAAGCGGACCGCCGACGAGGTCTTCTCGGTGACGGGGACCAATCCGCTCCTGGAGATCGCCGTGGAGCTGGAGCGGATTGCCTTGCAGGACGAGTACTTCGTCACGCGGAAGCTCTACCCGAACGTCGATTTCTACTCGGGGATCATCTATCAGGCCATGGGCTTCGCGATGGAGATGTTTCCGGTGCTCTTCGCGATCCCGCGCACCTCCGGGTGGCTCGCCCAGTGGGAGGAGATGCTCCAGGATCCCGAGCAGCGGATCAACCGGCCGCGGCAGATCTACGACGGCTACGATACCCGCGACTACGTGCCGCTGGCCGGGCGCGAGTGAGCGGCGCACAGTTCTCGTGCCCTCTGAGTGGGGACGGTCTCGGGCGCTCGGCGATCGGATCAAGGGACTACCGGTGTCCGATCTGGCAATCGGGGTGTTTTAAACGCGATCGTCTCGACAAATTGTCATCCGTAAAACAACATCTAACCTGCTGGAAAACATAAGATAAAATGGGCGTGACCAGAAGAACGGCGTTGGGCATTTCCTTGCAAGCCGTCAAGCGATGACAGGATGTCCGGGCACCGACAAAATGTCTTAACACCGGAAGGGATCGGGCAGTAGTAGAGCAAGGACCATAAAGTCCGCCGCAGTACAGGGCCATCGAGCAGCACCTGACCGTCTGGCCAGGGGGGGGTCAAGGTGAGCAGAAGCCGAAGGCTGGCTGGCGCAGTTCCGGTTCTCTTTCTCGCTCTGTTTCTCTTCACGCTCTTTTTCCTCTTCCCTCCTCCCGCCTTAGCCCAACAGCGGCCCCAGAACGGTTACGTCGGGGCGGAGATGTGCAAGACCTGCCACCAGGAGCAGTTCGAGCGCTTCTCCGCGACCACCATGGGGAAGCTCTTCCTCAAGCACCCGCGCAATGCGCAGGAGAAGCTCGGGTGCGAGGGGTGCCATGGCCCGGGCAAGGCCCACGTGGATGCGGGCGGCGGGAAGGGCGTCGGCGGGCTGATCTCGTTCGCGAAGACCGATCGCACGCCCGTCGAGCGGCGAAACGCGATCTGTCTCCAGTGCCACGACAAAGCCGCCCGCCTGTTCTGGCAGGGGAGCGCCCACGAGTCGCGCAACGTGGCCTGCACGAACTGCCACCGCGTGATGGAGAACGTCTCCGAGCGGGCCCAGCTCGCCAAGGCCACCGAGATGGACACCTGCGGCCAGTGCCACCTCCAGAAGCGGGCCCAGCAGATGCGCTTCACGCACATGCCGGTCCGTGAGGGGAAGATGACCTGCACCTCGTGCCACAACCCCCACGGGACGGTGAGCGAGAAGCTCCTCAAGGCCACCTCCGTCAACGACACCTGCTACACCTGTCACGCGGAGAAGCGGGGCCCATTCCTCTGGGAGCATCCGCCCGTGCAGGAGAACTGCCTGAACTGCCACGACCCCCACGGCAGCAACCACGAGCGGATGCTGAAGCTGGCCCGACCGCGCCTGTGCCAGCAGTGCCACATAGAGTCGCGCCACCCCACCAGGCCATATGCGCCCACCACGGCCAACAGCCGGTTCCTGTTCGGCCGGCAGTGCGCGAACTGCCACGCGGGCAACATCCACGGCAGCAACCACCCGTCGGGCAACGCCTTCACGCGATAGGGGGCTGACGTCATGAGGCGCCGCTATACAACGCTGCTCCAGCTCGCAGGGTTCGTGATCGCGCTCGTCGGCGCTCCGGGGGCGTGGGCCCAGACGGAGCTCTTCGGGCTCCGGCTCAGCAGCGAGACGGAGGTCGGGGGCCGGGTCTTCATCGACCGCCCCGCCAAGCGGGACCGGGGCAAGTTCGAGGAGTATGGGGACGTCCCCGGGGGGATCTTCCTCGAGAACCTCCGCCTCGGGCTCGACAGCAAGGACGACCGGTACTCCCTGGAGATCCGGGCCAGGAACGCGGGAGTGAACAACCAGAACTTCCAGCTCCGCAGCTCCCGGATCGGCCGGTACGCCTTCGAGTTCGAGTGGGACCAGACGCCCCACCTCTTCTCGACGACCGCCAGGCTGCTCGGCTCCCGGCCGACCCCGGACGTGTTCACGCTCGTCTCACCACGCCCGGCCCTCTCGGCCCACAACGCGGGCAGCGAGCTGGACACGCTCGCGCTCCGGTGGGACACGGCCCGGATCGCCACGACGCTCACCCCCACGCCGGAGCTGGACTTCACCCCGGAGTACACCCGCGTCAACAAGCACGGGGACCGGCCGATCGGGATGGCGTTCGGCTCCCCCGGGAACAACTTCCGGGAGATCCTGGAGCCGATCGAGCAGGACGTGCACAACGTGCGGCTCGCCCTCAGCACGGTCAAGCCGAGCTACCGGCTCCAGTTCGGCTACCACCTGTCGCTCTTCGAGAACGCCTTCACCAGCGTGACCTCCGACAACCCCTCGGTCGCCACCGACACCGCCGCCGCCGGCGGCTCCCGGGGGCGGACCGCGCTGGCCCCGGACAACTCGGCCCACACCCTCTCGCTGGCCGGGGGAGTGAACCTCCCGCTCCGGACGCGCCTGAACGCCAACGTCGCGTACGGCATGCGCTTCCAGAACCAGAGCTTCATCCCGCACACGATCAACTCCGCCATCCCGAGCAGCGGCCTCACGCTCCCCCAGTCCAGCCTGAACGGGGACGTGCGGACCTGGCTCGTCAACCTCTCGGCCACCAGCCGCCTGCTCGACCCCGTGCTCCTGACGGCGAAGTACCGCTTCTACCGCTACGACGACCAGAGCGACGAGATCCACTTCCCCGAGCGCGTGCTCAACGACCGGACCCTCGAGACCGAGGAACGTCTCGCAAACCGTTTCCCCTACGACAAGCACAACGCCTCGGTGGACGGCCGCTGGCAGATCTGGTCCCCCCTGGCCTTCTCAGCGGGGGTGGGCTGGGAGCGCTGGGATCGGTCCAAGCACCGCGAGACCGGGGTCACCGACGAGGTCATGCCGAAGGCGACGCTGGACTACACGCCGACGGACTGGCTCCTCCTGCGCGGCACGTACGCCCCGTCCGTCCGCACGAACAACGGGTACAACGCTCTCGCCCACCTGGAACACGTGGTGGAGGAGGACCCGGTGGCCTTTGCCGCCAGCCAGCACCTGCTGGGCCGGAAGTTCGACGAGGCCCGGCGGGAGCGCCAGCGCGTGGACCTCCTGTCCCAGTTCACCCCCCTCGACAACCTGAGCGCCGGCCTCACCTACAGCCTCAGGCACGACAAGTACCCGGGCTCCTTCTTCGGCCTCACGAAGGATCGGAACTGGGCCGCGGGGGTGGACGTCAACTGGGCGGCGACGAAGTGGCTCTCCTTCCTGGTCAGCTACGTCCGCGAGGAGATCAAGGCCGAGCAGCGCTCCCGCTACCGCGAGCCCCCGGCGCAGCTCGAGAACGACACCTTCGACTGGATCTCCCGGACCAACGACCTGATCGACACGGTCACGGCCGGCGTGAGCGCGACCGTGCTCCCCAGGAGGCTGGACGTGGGCTCCAACTGGAGCTTCCAGCACGCCCGCTCGAAGATCACGGCTTTTAACCCGACGACGCCCAGCGGCGGCACCGCGGCCCAGCGGACCTCGGCCACCGCCCAGAACTTCCCCACGATCCGGGACGCCCTGAGCCGGCTCGAGACCTTCGTCCGCTACCGGCTCGGGGATCGGTGGACGACGAAGCTCGCCTACAGCTTCGAGCTGTTCCGGAAGACCGACTTTCGCACGGACGACCTGGCACAGTCGGTCGGGTCCGACATCTTTCTGGGGAACGACCTGAGGGACTACACCACCCACATCTTCACCTTCGTCCTGGGCTACCGCTTCTAGCCCCGGGCGTTCTCCGCGCCCGCCTCCTCGATGGGGTTGTCGAAGCACTCGACAACCCCGTCCCGTCTTCACCTGCGGCATCCTTGCCCCTCGATGCGAGACGGATGGGACGCGCGCCTCGCGCCTTCCTCCTTGACAGAAAGTCGCCCCCCGGGCCGCTTGACGATGGCCCTCTGCCAAATTGTGCGGAGACCATTGGCTCCTCCGCGAGATGACCAGGTTCTACTGGCCCCCAACTCGCCGATCCTTCGAAGCCTGGGTAATCCCTGGAGGAGACTAGGGGCGATGCAGCACGGGGCGAGATCGCGTGGCACGTTTTGTGCGGACAACATGTCCCAGCGCTCTGGACCGGGTGCGAACGGGTGGAAAGGAGGGCTGAGGGGATGAGGGCGGTGATCGAGTATGTGGAGCCCGGGACGGTCGAGGAGGCCGTAGGATTCCTGGCGAGCCACCGAGGCGCGGCGAAGGTGGTCGCCGGGGGGCAGTCGCTGCTGGTGCTCCTGCGCCAACGGCTGCTCGAGCCGGAGTACCTGCTGGGACTGGACCGGATCCCGGGGATGCGGGGCATCGCCGAGGGGGCCGGCGGGGAGCTGGTGATCGGGCCGTTGACCACGCATCGGGAGATCGCCGCCTCCCCACTGGTGCGAAAGGGGTGGGCGCTGCTGGCCGAGGCCGCGGAGCAGGTCGGTTCCCCGCCTGTCCGGAACGCGGGGACCATCGGCGGGAACCTCGGCTTCCCAATGATCGGAGCGGACCCGCCGGTGGCCCTGGTGGCGCTCGGGGCCCGGATCAGCCTGGCGGGACCCAGGGGGACGCGGACCGTGGCCGTGGAGGAGTTCTACCGCGGCTACATGGAGAGCGTGCTGGAACCCGACGAGATCATCACTCAGGTCGCCCTCCCGCCCCAGCCGGCTGGTACGCGCGGGACCTACCTCAAGTACCGGCTGCGGGGCATCGACCGGGCGCTAGTGGCGGTCGCGGTCACGCTGACGCCGGATGGCCGGGGGAGCTGCAAGGAGATCCGGATCGGGCTGGGGGGGGTCAGGCCAGCGCCGGTACGGGCGCTCCAGGCGGAGGCCATCCTGCGCAGGGCGCGCTTGACAGAGGAGACGATCAGCCGGGCCGCGCAGGCTGCTGTCGAGGAGGTTGAGCCGGTGAGCGACCTCTCGGGCTCGGCGGAGTACCGGAAGAAGCTGGTCAAGGTCTTTGTGACCCGTGCCCTGCGTCAGCTTGCGGCGGGAGGCTCGGGGGTGGGGAGGGTCCATGAATCCTGAGGTGACGCTCCGGGTGAACGGCCGGCGTTACGAGCTACAGGTCCGGCCCGACCGCCTGCTGCTCGACGTGCTCCGGGACGAGCTGCGGCTCACCGGGGCCAGGCGGGGGTGCGAGACCGGGTACTGCGGGGCCTGCACGGTCCTCCTGGACGGACAGGCCGTGCACGCCTGCTGCCTGCTCGCGGTGCGGGCGGGCGGCCGGGAGATCCAGACCATCGAGGGGCTCGCGTCCAACGGGAAGCTCCACCCCCTGCAGCGGGCATTCATCGAGGAGGGGGCGGTCCAGTGCGGGTACTGCACCCCGGGGATGATCCTGTCGGCCAAGGCGTTGCTCGACGAGAACCCCGCACCGGGCCCCGAGGAGATCCGCCAGGGGATCTCCGGCAACCTGTGCCGGTGCACCGGGTACGTGAAGATCATCCGGGCCATCCAGACGGTGGCCCAGGCCAAGGGAGGCGGGCGGCCATGAGCGTGACAGGCGGGGTGGGCCAGCGGATCCCGCGGATCGACGCGGAGGCGATGGTCACGGGGAAGGTGTGCTACGCCGTGGACCTCCAGGTCCCGGGCATGCTCGTCGGGAAGATCGTGCGGAGCCGGGTGCCGCACGGCCGGATCGTGCGCGTGGACACGAGCCGGGCCGAGCAGATGCCCGGCGTGCGCGCCGTGATCACCGGGCTCGACATGCCCGATCGCAAGATCGGACTGGCGCTCCGGGACGCGACCATCGTGGCGCGCCACAAGGTCCGGTACGTGGGGGAGCCGGTGGCGGCCGTGGCCGCGGTGGACGAGCGGACCGCGGAAGAGGCGGCCGAGGCCATCGACGTGGTCATCGAGGAGCTGCCGGCGGTATTCGATCCGGTGGAGGGGGCGCAGCCGAAGGCGCCGGTGATCCACGAGGAGCTGGGGAGCTACGGGCACAGCACGTTCATGGCCCGGCACTACAACCCCATCCCGGGCACCAACATTGCCCACCACTACTGGTACCGCCGCGGGGACGTTGAGGCCGCGTACCGGGAGGCCGCCCTGGTCCACGAGGAGACATTCCGGATCCAGCCGGTGCACCACGGGTACATGGAACCGCACGTCGCGGTGGCGAATGTGGAGCCCTACGGGCGGGTGTACCTCTGGTCCAACACCCAGCGCCCCTTCGAGGTCCGCAAGCTGGTGGCGGAGATGTTCGGGTGGCCGGAGGGCCGGGTCCGGCTCACCATCACGAAGATCGGCGGCGGGTTCGGGGGGAAGATCACGCCCTGGCTCGAGCCGATCGCCGTGGCCCTGAGCGCCCGCGCGGGAGCGCCGGTCAAGATCACCCTCACCCGGGCCGAGGACTTCGTGACGTGCCGCCGGCAGGGCGGTCGGGTGCGCGTGAAGTCGGGGGTGGCGCAGGACGGGACGCTGCTGGCCCGGGAGGTGGAGATCCACTGGGACAGCGGGGCCTTCTCGGACCTGGGCGTGAGCGTCTCCACGCTGGCCGCGATCTCGTCCCCGGGCCCGTACCGGATCCCGAACGTCAAGGTGAACTCCTACCTGGTGTACACCAACAAGGTCGTGGCGGTGCCCTACCGCGGCCTGGGCGTGCCCGAGGTGATGTGGGCCGCGGAGTCCCACATGGACAGCCTCGCCCACCGGCTGGGCCTGGACCCGATCGACATCCGGATGAAGAACCTGGCCGAGGAGGGCGACGTGGCGCCCTGGGGGGAGGTCTTTCACAGCATCGGCGTCAAAGAGTGCCTGCGCCGGGTCAAGGAGGTCCGGGAGCGTCGCCGCCAGGAGGGCGACGGGCGCGGCTGGGGCGTGGCCGTGATGCACAAGTTCTCGACCCCCGGCACGATGTCCGAGGCGGTGATCCGGATGAACTCCGACGGCACGTTGCTCCTCCTGTCCGGCGCGCCGCCCATCGGGCAGGGCTGCGAGACGAGCCTGGCCCAGATCGCGGCCGAGGGGGTCGGCGTCCCGGTGAGCCAGATCACGGTGGTGGCCGGGGACACCGATGCCACGCCGTTCGACGCCGGGACCTTCTCCAGCCGGGTCTGCTTCCACTCGGGGAACGCGGTGCTCCAGGCGGCCCGCGAGGTCCGGCGGCGCGCGCTGGAGCTGGCGGGCGAGCTGCTGGAGGCGCGGCCGGAGGACCTGGAGATCGCGAACGGGGAGATCTACGTGCAGGGGGCCCCGGACCGGAAGACCACCATGGCTGAGGTGGCTCGCGTGAGCCACATGTCGCAGGGGGCGCCGATCATCGGCGTGGGGGCCTTCCGCGGCGGGGGGAGCTTCAAGTTTGACCCGGACACCGGCCTGTCGGGGCGGGCTGCCGCCCACTGGGAGTACGGGGCGGTCCTGGTGAAGGTGGACGTGGACCGGGAGACCGGGAAGATCGACCTGCGCCAGGTCATCGGGGCCCACGACGTCGGGAAGGCCATCAACCCGCTGACCGTAGAAGGACAGATCGAGGGCGCGGCCTTGATGGGGATCGGTGCGGCCCTCTACGAGGAGATGGTCTTCGACGGGGGCTCACTGGTGAACCCCAACTTCATGGACTACCTGATCCCGAGCGCCCTGGAGGCTCCCGACACGGAGCCGATCCTGGTCGAGACCCCGCACGGCGAGGGGCCCTTCGGCGCCAAGGGGATCGGGGAGGGGCCGATCATCGCCATCGCGCCCGCGATCGGCAATGCCGTCTACGACGCCACGGGCGTCCGGATCCGGGAACTCCCGCTGACGCCTGAGCGGGTGCTGAACGCCCTCGAGGCACAGGCCTGAGGCTCGTAAGGGGCTGAACGGGAGCCCTCGGGAAGGGAGGAGCATGCTGAGGCTGGCGGAGCTGCGCTTCCCGGAGGTGGAGGCCCTGGCCCGCGCAGGGCGGGCGCTGGTCATCGTGCCGGTGGGCTCGGTGGAGGAGCACGGCGTCCACCTGCCGCTGGGGCTGGATACTGTGGGGGCGGAGGTGTACGCGGAGACAGCCGCGCCGCACCTGGAACGGGAGGGGTACACCGTGGTACTGGCCCCGGCGATCCCGTACGGGGTGGCCCGGCCGGGGCTGAGCTTCCCGGGGACCCTGACGCTGGAGCCCGCCACGCTGCGGGCGCTGGTGGTGGACATCGGCCGCTCGCTGGCCCGGCATGGGCTGACGCGCCAGGTGATCTTCAACGGGCATCGGGACCTGGCCCACATGGGGGCGCTGGAGGATGGGGCGCGGACGCTGGTGGCGGAGGGGACGGCGCAGGTGGTGTGCGTGGGGTTCGTGACCGACCGGGCGACCCTGCGCGCGTTTCTGCAGGAGGGGATGGAAGGCTACTCGCGGAGCGCCCGTCCTGACCGGGAGGCGCATGGGGGGGAGTGGGCGCCCTCGCTGGCGCTGTACCGGATTCCCGAGCAGGTGGACCAGGAGGCGGCACGCCGGCTGGAGCCGAACCTGGACTACGACGTCGAGGGGTTCCACAGCGAGACCCAGGACTACTGGACGCTGACAGGAGGGCGGGGGTACTTCG
>JACPFL010000306.1 GCA_016183025.1 Deltaproteobacteria bacterium
GAAGAGATTGACGTCCAGCTTCACCCCCTGGCGCTCGTCCAGCCGGTGCAGGCTCACCATCTCGGTGCTGAACCCCACCGCCCCGCCGGCGGTCGAGGCGAAGACGATCCGCTCCTGCGCCACCGCCGGCCGCTCGGCCGCGGCCAGGCCGAGGATGGCCGCCACGAAAGCCACCACCAATGCCGGCTTGCCAGCTCGCTGCCTCATCACACCCCTCCGTCTTGGCCTCTTCGCCGCTGTCAGGTCCAGGGCGGCCGGCGGCTCATCCAGCAGCCGCCCTACGTCGGTTTCATCCGGTGGTCGCCCTATGCGGGATCAGCCGCCGGGCTCCCTCCAGCCCGCCGGGTCACCTCCTCAGTCAGCCGCTTCTTGTCCACCTTCTGGCCGGCCGGCACCCGGGGGAGGGCGTCCCAGAGTTCCAGGCGCTCGGGGAGCTTGAACGCGGCGAGCCCATGCGCGCGCAGGAAGGTGCCGATCTCCTCCAGCCGCAGCATGGCGCCGGGTCGCGGCACGATGCAGGCGCAGACCCGTTCCCCGTAGACAGGATCCGGGTACGGGACGACCGCTACCTCGGCCACCTGGGGGTGATGGGCGAGGTGCGCCTCGACCTCGCCCGGGAAGATGTTCTGCCCGCCGCGGATGATGAGCTCCCGCGCCCGTCCCATGAGGATGAGGTTCCCGGCCGGGTCCAGGCGGGCCAGGTCGCCCACCTCGCAGTAGCCGTCGCGCCAGACCTCCTGGGTGAGCACCGGGTCGCCGTAGTAGCCCGCGATGCCGTGCAGTCCCCGGACGAGGACACGGCCGGTGTCGCCCGGGGCCACGTCCTGTCCCTGCTCATCCACCAACCGGACCTCGTTGCCGTCGTTGGGGCGGCCCACCGTGCGGAGCCGGACCTCCGGGGGATCGTCGAAGGTGGTGGACGCGATCCCGCCGAAGTCGGCGGTGCCATAGGCCTGCACGATCCTGGCGCGCTGCCCCGCCTCGAAGGCCTCGGCCAGCGACGGGGGGAGCAGGGCGCCGTGGTTGATGAGCACGCGCAGGCTCCGCACGGCCCTGCCCTCCGGGTCGGCCTGCCGCAGCCGCGTCAGCAGGGTCGGGACGACCGGCAGGACCGTCACCTGCTCGCGCTCGATCAGTGCCGTCGCCTCCTGGTCGCTGAAGTGCTCGAGCAGGACCACCCGCGCACCGATCTGGGGAACACCGTGATAGGCGAGGGCATCCGGGGTCCCCGTGATGAGCGGGGTCATGGCCGCGATCGTGTCCTCCCGGGTGATCCGGTAGCGGTGGATCTGCACCAGCCCGGTGAGCATGCGCCCGCCGATGGTCACAGCGGCGCACTTGGGAACGCCGGTGGAGCCGCTGGTCGTGGCGATCTGGGAGAAGTCCGTGGGCCGGAAGCGGGTGCGCCGGAGGTCCACGCCTCTCGTGCCCCCACCCCGCGCGACGTCCCAGAAGGGAAGGGTGCCCGGAGGGGCGTCGGGGCCCACGACGATGACCCTGCGCAGGTGTCCCGGGCCCAGGCGGAGCTCGTCGAGCAGGGCCACGTGGTCGAACCCCCGGAACCGCCAGGGGATGATCGCCGCGGCCGGGTCGGTCAGGCGGAGGATCGGCTCGAGTTCGGCGCGGCGGAAGGCGGCGGCCGCGGTCACCGGGTGCAGCCCCGCCTTCTCGCAGGCCAGGCGGACGAGGTAGAGCTCCACGCAGTTGTAGAGCTGGACGAGGAGGGTGTCTCCCGGGGAGAGGCCCAGGCCGAGCAGGGCGCGCGCCAGGCGGTCCGAGTGCTGGCTGACCTGGGCCCACGTCAGGCGCGTGTGGCTGTCGACGAGCGCCTCCCAGTCGGGCCAGGTCTCGGCGTTGCGGTCACAGTAATCCGCCGCGGTGAGGACGGGGAAGTTGATGGCGGCCTCAGCGGCCGCGCGTGCCATCACGGGCGGGCCCACACGCGTATCGCCTCGTACGGGCAGTCGAACTGGCAGACGAAGCACGCCTGGCAGTCCGCGGGATAGGCGACAATCGCCTTGGCGTCCGGCCCCTCGCCCCGCATGCGGAGCACGTCCGTGGGGCAGGTCTCCACGCAGACGCCGCAGCCGGTGCAGGCCGGGAGCAGGACCTCAACCCGCGCCATCGCGGCTCCGGAAGGCGAGGTGGCGGCTCTTCGTGCGCCGGGGCGGGACCAGGTGGAAGCTCGACGGGATCGGCTCGTCCCACAGGCGGAGCGCGCCGTCGCGCCGCTGCACGATGACCATCTTCAGCCACTGCTCATTGTCGATATCGGGGAAGTCCTCGCGCATGAACGCCACGCGGCTCTCGGTGCGGTAGAGGTAGGCCCGCAGGATGGGCTCCAGGATCTGGGTGTAGTTGACCAGCGCGTGGACCTTGGCCAGCTCGTGGGGGTCCCGGGCGCGCAGGCGGGGGACCTGCTCCGCCAGCAGGCCGGACACGCGCCCGATGGCGCGCTCCAGCCGCGTGCCGCTCATGACCAGCCCCACCTCCTCCACCAGGATCTGCCCCAGCGCCTCGTGCACCGCCTCGAAGCTCAGGCCGTCCGCGCGGCCGAGCGGGGCCAAGGCGGCCGCGGCGAGCGCCTCCACCTGCGCCTCCGGGACGGACGGCTCGGCCATCCCCGGTACCTCGGCGCCGGCCTGTTCGCCGGCCCAGTGCCCGCTCACCGAGCAGAACGGGAGGTGCCCGCCGGGGAGGTACGCCATGTCCGAGCAGGTCCCGGCAGCGTAGAGCCCCGGGACAGAGGTCTCCCCCTGCTCGGTGATCCGGGCCCCCGCGCCGAAGATCCCGCTCGTGCCCGCCACCTGGTAAGTGTAGGGGATCCAGTCATGGGTGACATCGTACCCCGCGGTGCGGTAGTTCTGGATGATGATCGGGATCACCTGGGCGAGGAGCTGGGCGCGCTCGGGCGGCAGTCCTGTGAGGTCGATGGCAGGCCGACGCCCCTGGCTGTGCTCGGTGGCGATGGCGAAGTAGAGCAGGGCGCGGCTCGTCAGCTCCAGGCGCTTGGGGTCGTAGGCCTCGAGGAAGCGCCGGCCGTCCCGGTCCACGAACCGGGCGCCGGAGGGCATCAGGGACTCGAGCCCCGGGGCGCACAGGAGCCCGTCGGGGTAGATGTTGATCCCGCCCAGCTCCAGGCGGCTCAGCTCGGCCCCCACCCGGAGCATCATCGCGATCCCGTCGCCCGACAGGTCGATGGGCATGTAGCCCAGCAGGCTCCCCGGTTTCGGGTAGGGGAACTTGTACGGCCCCGTGCACATGATCGTGGCCTTCGCCCGGATCACGTAGAGTGCCCCGGTCCGGCTGTGGAAGCCCAGGGCCCCCACCACCCGGCCACCCGTCGGATGGCAGCCATCGGAGGTGAGCAGGTCCGTGATCATGATCCGGCTCAGGACCTGCACCCCGCGCCGGAGCACCTCCCCGCGCACGGCCATCATCATCTGGGGCCCGCCCTCTCCCATGAGGGCGCCGCTGTCGAAGTTGCGGCCCGGCCCGCCGAGCCGGATGATCCGCTCCCCCTCCTTGACCCACTTGACCCCGCAGCGGTCCATGAGCATGAGGTGCTCGTACATGATGGGGAGCGCCTTCATGACGAGGGGCTGGTTGACGAGCGGCCCGGCGAAGCTCCTGAGCCAGGCCTGCTCGTCGTCCCCGGGCATGTAGGTGGGGTAGACGCCCGAGGCCAGCGCGCTGCAGCCGCTGCGGCCGAAGAACGACTTGTCGGCGAGCAGGACGCTCGCGCCCGCGTCGCGGGCCTTCAGGGCGGCGAAGGCCGCGGCGATGCCACCGCCGATGATCAGGACGTCGGTGGTGTGCACGGTGCGCTCGGGCATGCGGTGACCTCCGGGTCCTTCATAGCCCCACGTCTCCGTCGTTGTCAACGACGCCAGCCGTAGGGGGCGCCGTGCCGGGGGCAGGGCCGGTCGATGCCCTCGTGCTTCGGCCGATGGGGCTCTCCCGGCTTGCCGCAGGCGGCGCGGGCTCGTGGCAAGGCGCGTGCGCTTGACCGCCGCAATCACCCCGCGTAGCATGCGCCCATGTTTGGGCGGCCCCTGCCTGGCTGCCCCTGGGCAATGTGGACGCCGCGGCCGACGATCTGAGGACAGGAGGAGAGCGCGATGGATGAGCGGATCGCCCAACTGGTGGAGCAGTACCGGGCCGGGGCGCTGAGCCGGCGGGAGTTCCTGGCACGTCTGGTGCTGATCACGGGGAGCCTGGCCACGGCCAGCGCGTTGCTGGCGTCCCTGGGGCTGGGTGACGAGGCCCAGGGGGCACAGGTCCCGCCCGACGCCCCGGACCTCACGTCGAGCACCCTGCAGTACCCTAGCGGCTCAGTCACGATGTCCGGCTACCTCGCCCGGCCCCGGGCCGCGGGGGAGTACCCCGGGCTCATCGTCATCCACCAGAACACGGGGCTGAACAATCACATCCAGGACGTGGCGCGACGCTTCGCGCGGGAGGGGTACGTGGCCCTGGCCCCGGACCTGCTGTCGCGGGCTGGCGGGACCGGCCAGTACGCGACCCCGCAGGACGCCATCGCGGCCATCGGCAAGCTCACTGACGACCAGGTCGTTCAGGACCTCCACGCGACCTTCGCCCACCTGAAGCTGCAGCCTGGAGTGCAGGCTCGCCGCATCGGGATCATCGGGTACTGCTGGGGTGGGCAGCGATCGTTCCTCTTCGGGGTCTCGACCCCGGAGCTGGCGGCCGTGGTTGTGTACTATGGCCAGCGGCCGGCGCCCATCGACCGGGTCCAGAACCTTGCCGGGGCCTTCCTGGGCATCTACGCCGAGCGGGACGAGCGGATCACCTCGCTGGTACCGGAAGTCGAGGCCGCCCTGAAGCGGTACAACAAGCCCTACGAGATCAAGATCTACCCCGGCACGGTCCACGCCTTCTTCGATGACACGCGCCCGGACCGCTATCATCCGGGGGCCGCCCGCGAGGCCTGGCCGCAGACCCTGAGGTTCCTCACCCGGCACCTGAAAGGCTAGCCGATGCCGAGCACGGTCCTGGTCCTGAACAACGAGCAGATGGAGGGCCTCATCAGCATGCGGGAGGCCATCGACGCGATGGAGATCGCCTATCGGGAGCTCGGGGAGGGCGTGGCCCGGTTGATCCCGAGGCACCGGATCCAGCTTCCCAAGAAGACCCAGCCCGGGGTGGACTACTGGTTCAACAACATCCCGGCCGCGGTCCCCGCGTTCAACACCATGGCCCTGCGCATCGATTCCGCCGGCGTCCGGGTCCGGGAGGTGGCCGGCATGGTCCGCAAGGATTTCCCCGGGGACTACGTGGGGCTGGTGCTGCTGTTCGATATCGAGACCAACGCGCTCACGGCGATGCTGTTTGACCACTACCTGTCGCCGATCCGGGTGGCGGCCACGAGCGCGCTGGTGGCCAAGTACCTGGCCCGCCAGCAGGCCTCAGTCGTGGGGCTCTTCGGGACGGGGGAGCAGGCCCGGGCCCATGCCGAGGCATTCTGCGAGATCCGGAAGGTCAAGCGGATCAAGGTGTACAGCCCCACGCGGGCGAACCGGGAGGCCTTCGCGCGGGAGATGACCGGCCGGCTGGATGTGCAGGTGCAGGCGGTGGACGACCCGAGGGCGGTGGTGGAGGGGGTGGAGATTGTGATCGCGGCCACCAACTCCAACGAGCCAGTCTTCAAAGGGGAGTGGCTGGAGCCCGGGACGCACGTGGTGACCATCCGGGGGAGCGACCGCCACGTCAAGCAACGGGAGACCGACCCGAGCACGGCGCGCCGGGCCGACATCATCGCCATCAACGACCGGGCCCAGGTGAAGCTGGATGGCCAGCCGGAGCTGCTGGAGCTGCTGGACCAGGGACTCCTCCGGTGGGAGGCGTTACACGAGGTCACCGAGTTCGTGCTGGGACGGGCCCCGCTGCGGCAGGATGAGCGGCAGATCACGGTGCATTACAACAACGTGGGCATGGGCATCCAGTTCGCGGCGGTCGGGGCCATCATTGAGAAGAAAGCCCGCAGCCGCGGGGTGGGGACCGAGATCCCCGCTGATCTGTTCATCACCCGAAAGGGCGGAGGGCTCTGGTCCCCCTGATCGCCTGCCTGCCGGCCCGCGCACCCTTCGGCCGATCCGGGACGCGCCGGGCGCCGGAGCCATCTGGGCTCAGGAGATCGGTGGGGGGGTCTAGTCCAGGAAGCGGTTCGTCCAGAACGTCCCCTCCTCGGCCGGGATCGGCTTCTTGGAGAGGAACCCCCCGTCCATCAGGATCCTGATCTGCTGGGCGATGGCCCTGGCGGAGAAGCGGGCATCAGGGGAGAGGGCGTCGATCACCGCCAGGGTGCTCTGCCGGACCACCTCGGGCTCGATCTGCGGGAAGAGACGGTGCATCAGGGCCGCGGTCGCCTCGCGCTGCTGCCGGGCATAGGCATTGGCCTGGGCGATCGAGCGCGCCATCTTCCGGACGATCTCAGGATGACGCTGGGCGTAGGCCGGGGCCGTGACCAGGACCGTGCTATAGAGCTCCCGCAGGGCCGGCAGGTCACCCCTGGGCCCGCTGTAGTACACGATAGCGATCCCGTCCCGCTCCACCTGGAACGGGATGGGGGGTGTCAGCAGGAAGGCGTCGATCCGGCGCGCCCGGATCGCCCCGAGCATGGCCGGCGTATTGCCGACGTTCACCAGGTCCACGTCGAGGTCGGGGTTGAGCCCGGCCCACCGGACGAGAAACCGGCTGACCACATCGACGAGCCCGCCCACCCCGGCGATCCCCAGCTTCCGGCCTTTCAGCACCCGGACCCGCTCGTCCAGGGGGAGCGCCAGGTAGGTTTCTGGGGTCATCCCTGGCGGCAAGGCCTCTTTCCGGATCACGCCGACC
>JACPFL010000298.1 GCA_016183025.1 Deltaproteobacteria bacterium
CCCCGCATACCGACATCCGTCCCCGTACCATGTGTGCCTCCTTCCCGGCCGCCTCGGGCCCCTGGGCCCTCCAGGCCAGTGAAAACGGGACGCATTATAATAGCGACCGGCTTTCAGGCAACGCAAGGACTTTGGCCCTCAAGAGAGGCTCCGGGCCAGGCCCCCGTCCACAGTGATACACGTGCCCGTGACGTAGCCGGCCCGCTCGGAGGCCAGGAAGACCGCCAAGCTGGCCACCTCCTCGGGCCGGCCGAACCGGCCCAGCGGGATGCGCTGCGCGGCGAAGGCGGCCGCCTGCTCCGGGGTGAAGGCGCGCTCGATCTGCCCGGACCAGACGCGCCCCGGGCAGATACAGTTGACCAGGACGTTCCAGCGGGCCACCTCCAGGGAGAGCGTCTTGGAGAAGGCCAGGAGCCCGGCCTTGGGGACATTCGAGGCCATCTGCCCCGCCGGGGGCTCCCGGCCGGAGAGGGCGGCCAGGTTGATGATTCGCCCCCACTGCTGGCGGATCATGTGCGGGAGGGCCAGCCGGGCGCAGTGCATCGCGCTCCGGAGGTTCAGGGCCAGCCCCTCGGTCCAGGCCGCCTCATCCAGCTCGAGGAAGGCCGCGCGCCGGGCTCCGCCGACGTTATTGACCAGGATGTGCACCGTGCCCCAGGCCCGGACCGCGGCCCCGACGAAGTAGGCCAGCTCGTCCGGACGGGTGCTGTCCGCCGGGATGGCCAGCACTTCCCCGCCACTCTCCTCACGGACCGCCTCCGCGGCGACCTCCAGCCGCGCCTGGTCGCGGCCGCTCATGACGACCCTGGCCCCCTCGCGCGCGAGGCCGGCGGCGACGGCCCGGCCGAGCCCGGCGCTGGCGCCGCTCACGAGCGCGACCTTCCCCTCGAGCCCCAGCTCCATGCAGCCCCTCGCCTGCTCAGCCCCCTGGACCCTCTGCGCGACCTCCCGCCCGGGGCTACAGCGCCTGCGCCACGACCTGCGCGCCGGCGGGCTCGTGCCAGGGGAGCAGCAGGCGCTCTGCCAGGGAGATCAGGTAGAACAGCGCGACCCCGATGACGGAGATGACGGTGATGGCGGCGAAGAGCTTGGCCGTCTCGAGCTGGGTGGACGACAGCAGGATCATGAACCCCAGCCCCGCGTCCGAGCCCACCCACTCGCCCACGATCGCGCCGATGACGCTCAGGGTGATCGCGATCTTGAACCCCTCGAACATGTAGGGGAGGGCGTGGGGGAGCTGGATCTTCGTCAGCACGTCCCAGCGGCTGGCTGAGACCGACCGGGCGAGGTCGAGCAGGTTGGGCTCCACGAACTTCAGGCCGTAGAGCGTGTTGACGATCACCGGGAAGAAGGAGATGACCACGATGATCGTGACCTTGGGCGCCAGGCCGTACCCGAACCACAGGACGAAGACCGGCGCGATCGAGATCTTGGGCGTGTTCTGGAAGAAGACGATCAGCGGGTACAGGCTCCGCTCGATCACGCGGAACTGCCCGACGACGACGGCCAGCAGGATCCCCAGGGCGTCGCCGATGAGGAACCCCAGGACGATCTCCTTCAGCGTGACCAGGCTGTGGTCGAGCAGGACCGCGCGCTCGGCCATCAGGGCCCGCAGGGTGGCGCTGGGCGGCGGCAGGATGAAGACCGGGATCTGGAGGAGCGGGGTGGCGACCTCCCAGGCGGCCAGCAGGAGGGCGGTCAGGACCACGACCGGCACCGCCTGCCCCAGGCCCCTAGCGCTCCTCATCGCCGCTCCCCTTCTCCAGCACGGCGCGCAGGTGGTCGATGTGCTCGAGGAAGGCCGGGCTCCTCTGAAGCTCCGCCCTCCGCGGGCGGGGGAGGCTGGTCCGGATCGTCTCGAGGATGCGTCCCGGCCGGGCGGACATGACGAAGATGACATCGGAGAGGAAGACCGACTCCGGGATGCTGTGGGTGACGAAGACCACCGTCTTGCGGGTCTCTCCCCAGATCCGGAGGAGCTCCAGGTTCATGCGGTCGCGGGTGATCGCATCCAGGGCGCCGAAGGGCTCGTCCATGAGGAGGATGGCCGGGTCGATGCACAGGGCCCGGGCGATGGCCACCCGTTGCCGCATCCCGCCGGACAGCTCGCGGGGGAGGTGGTGGAGGAAGCGAGAAAGGCCGACCATCTCCAGGAGCTTCACCGGGTCGGCCTCCGTCCCCTTGCGCTCCTCCCCTCGAATCATCTCGAGCAGCAGGGTGGTGTTCTCCAGGACCGTGCGCCACGGGAGCAGGGCCGGCTCCTGGAAGACGAACCCGAACATCCGGCGGCGGAGGGCCTCGGCCACGGGGCGACCCGCCACCGTCACGGTGCCGGTGGACGGGGGGAGCAGGCCGCCGATGACCTTGAGGAGGGTGCTCTTGCCGCACCCGCTGGGGCCGAGGAGGCTGGCGAACTCCCCCTCCCCCACCCCGATGGAGATCTCCCGCAGGGCCTCGACCGCGTGGCCGCGGCCGCGGTAGGTCAGCCCGACCCGGTCCAGGCGGATGAAGGCCTCCCCGCCGGTCCCCAACGTCCCCGGCCGGCCCATCTCATAGGCCGTAGCGCCCGGGCCCGGCACCGGGAGCTGCTACTTGAGGAACTCGTTCGTGAAGAGCTGTCGCTCGGGGACGCGCTCCGTGGTCACCCCGTACTGGAGCAGGACGTCCTGGGTCCTCCTCCACCCCTCCTCGGTCTGCCAGCCCAACCCGCTCTTCTCGGTGTCCTTGCTGAAGAAGGTGTACTTCAGGTCCGCCCGGAGCTGCTTCAGCATGACCTGGCGGTTGGCCTGCGGGTTGTGCTTCATCAGGATGTCGATCGCCTCCTCGGGGTTCTTGGCCGTGTACTCGACCGCCCGCTTGTAGGCCCGGCTGAAGCGGCGCACGAGGTCCGCCTTCTCCTTGATCAGCTTGTCGCTGGTGAACATCACCGTGCCGTAGACCTCGTAGCCGTACTTGTCCCCCGGGACGATCTCGAGCGTCCCCTCCCCGCCGAGCTTGTTCTCCAGTTCCTGCACCTCGGCGTTCACATACCCGACGACTGCGTCCACCCGCTTCTGGACCAGGTACTGCTCATAGGGGACCCCGACGGTCACCTCCCGGATCTTCTTCCGGTCCACGTTGTTGGCCTTCGTGACAGCCTGGTAGAAGACGTGGGTCGATCCGGCTGGGAAGATGCCGAACGTCTTCCCCTCGAGGTCCTTCGGGTGCTTGATCCCGGATCCCTTCAGCGAGACCAGGGCCATGGGGCTGTTCTGGTGCCGCATGAACAGGGAGGTGACCGGGATCCCCTTGGACTTGCCGACGGCCATGGTGGGACCGTCGGCGCAGCCAAAGTCGAACTGGCCGGCGCCGACCAGCTTCACCGTATTGGCCGACCCGTCACCGTTGAGAACCTTCGCGACCTCGATCCCTTCCTGGGCCATGAACCCCTTGTCGACGGCCACGAAGATCGGCGCGTAGTCTCCCCTGGGGAGCCAGCACTGGCGAAAGGTGACCTTGTCCTTGGCCTGCTGGGCGGCGAGCGGCGCAGCCAGGATGGCGACCGCCAGCAGGGCCGAGGCTGC
>JACPFL010000303.1 GCA_016183025.1 Deltaproteobacteria bacterium
CGCGACGGGTGGGGGTGGGTTTGCCACTCCCTCTCCGGGACCGGGTCCGCAGGCGGGCGCCGCTCCCGCACCCGGTGCCCCGGCCGGTCCCGTCCCTGGCCCCTCGACCGGTCCCAGCCCCGGGGCGGGAGGCACACCTGGAGGAGGGTTCGCTGGAGGAGGGGTTGCCGGCCTGTCCCCCACACCGGGCTCTCAGCTCCTGCCCTCCGTGGGCGGGGGAGCGATGCAGGTCGCCGAGACGATCTTCAAACTGATCCTTGGGGGGATGGGCGGACCGCCCGGGGCTGGCCGACCCTCTCCGGTCCCCTCTGCCGGGACCCCGCCGTCCGCCCCACCATCGGCCGGGAGCCCTCCGCCCCCGCTCGCATCCCCGTCACCTCCCTCGGGTGCCCCAGCGGGCAGCCCGCAATCGCCTTCCGTTTTCCCCTCGTCTCCCTCTCCCGGGGCGGGGCCAGGTCCTCGCGTCGAGGACCCCTTCAGGACGCTCGTGACGGAATTGGCCCAGGTCACACGCGCGCAGGGGATCGGCCAGGGGCCGGTGAAGGTGGTGCTCGGCGAGATCAGCTATCGGGACACCGAGTTCGGCAGCCCCCTCAGCGTCTTCATCAAAGAACGACTCCGCGAGCAGTTGAGCCGATCGGGCCTGTTCGCCCTCGTGGAAGCCAGCCGGTTACGCGGCCTCAGCATCGAGGAGCGGCCCAAAGCGGGCGCCGCCCTGGCTGCGGCCTCCGGTGCCGACGTCGTGATCAGCGGGAACTACTGGGACACCCCTGCCGGCGTCGAGCTGTTCGTCCCGGTGCGACAACGGCAGGGGGACATCCTCCTGGGGGTCAGCCGCGCCCTGCTGCCGGCCTCCCTGCTCCCCCGGGACATCGTCGCGGCCCCGCCCAACCTGGAGCGCGCGCGCGAAAACGAACGGATCGAGGACCGCATCGCCCCGCTCTCCGGCACCCAGCCCGCCAACCCCCTGAAGCTGGAGGTCTGGACCGACCGGGGCCGGGGGGCCATCTACGCTGAGGGCGAGGAGGTGGTCGTCATGGTCCGCGCGAGCCAGGATGCCTACCTCCGCCTCTACTACACGGATGCCACCAACCAGACCTACCAGGTCTTCCCGAACCAGTACCGCCCGGATGGAAGGGTCCGCGGCGGGATGGTGGTGACGATCCCCGCGCCGGAGGACCGCTTCGCCTTCCGCGTGAAGGCGCCGTTCGGGGTCGAGTCGCTCACCGCGCTCGCCAGCCGGAAGCCGCTCGGGGGGGCAGAAGCCGGTGGGGCCGCCGGCCCCTTCCGACAGCTCCCCCAGGGGATCCGCGGCCTGGAGGTCGTGTCCTCGTCGGCAGGCGAGGGAGAGATCGTGCGGGATCGCGCCGTGCTGACGACCATCCCGAGGGGCCGCTGACCCTCTTCGACCTGGAGGAATGGCCACTGCAGTAGGTGGCCACAACGCCGCTCGCTCTCGCCTGGGAGAGACCCGAGGCCACCCGGTGAGGGGAGGCCATTCACGTCCATCGGACACAGATGGGAGAAAGGGGGGATCCATGAATCGGCGGCTACTCTCGGGATTGGCGATCCTCTGCGGCCTGGTGCTCCTGGCGCCCGGCACTGGCTCGGGGGCCACAAAGGCCCAGGATCGCTCGTCCGTAGCGGGGAACTTCGTCCTGTTGCTGGACGGGCAGGTCTGCGGCGTGCTCCGGTCCGCCACGGGCGGAGGAGCCACAGCGGACGTGATCAACGAGGCGCGGGGTTCAGACTGGACCACACGAAAACATCTCGGTTCTCCGAAGTACGAGGAGATCACGATCCAGGTGGGCATGGACGCCTGCTCGGGACTCTACGGCTGGATCGCGGCGGCCCTGAACAATCAGTCCTCCCGCAAGAACGGGGCCGTGGTGACGGTTGACTATGACTATAAAGAGATCTCGCGGGTAGAGTTCTTCAATGCCCTCATCTCCGAGATCGGTTTCCCCGCGATGGACGGTTCGGCGAAGGAGCCTGTGTACCTGACCGTCAAGCTCTCTCCCGAGCAGACGCGGAGGATGAAGGGAGGGGGAGCCAAGGTGAACGTCGGGACCTCGCAACAGAAGCGGTGGCTCCCCTCCAACTTCAGATTCCAGATCGCCGGCCTGGATGCGGCGACGACGCGCGTGAACAGGATTGAGGCCTTCACGGTGAAGGTGAAGATCACGGAAGGCGGTGGAGGGAGAGACGCGCAGAAACAGCCGGCCGGCCTCGAGATCCCGAACCTCTCGTTCACCCTGCCGGAGAGCTACGCGGATGCGGTCTACGCCTGGCACGAGGACTTCGTGATCAAAGGGAACAACAGCGACGGTAAGGAGCGATCGGGGACGCTTGAGTGGCTCTCGCCCGACCAGAGGGCCACCTACGGCAAACTGAATCTCCGGAACATCGGGATCATCCGCGTGAGCTCTGAGCCAGGCACGGGGGAGAGCGCCAAGCGGGTCAGGGTGGACGTGTACGTGGAGACTGTGGGGTTTTAGGGCCGGGAGAGGCTGGGAGCGCCACCCAGACATCGCACCTCCCAACGGTGGCCAAAAAGGCCCGGGCTCGACCCGGGCCTTTTTGTGCCTACCTGGCGCCAAGAATGGGACCGGAAATGCCGCCCCCCGCCCTTGGAATTTCACCGGGACGCGGATATAATTGTGCGAGAGGGATGGGGGCGCGACCGGATGGTCATCGAGTGTGAGCAGTGCCACGCCCGCTTCGAGGTCAACGAGGCACGCCTCAAGCCCGGGGCGAACAAGCTCCGCTGCTCACAGTGCCGCCACGTCTTCGCGGTCACGGTCCCTGCCGCCCATCCCGCCGCGGTGGTCCCCCCTTCGGCTCCGTCCGAGGTCGAGCCGACCCGGGTCGCCCCGCCCGTCCCCCCACGCGTGGAGGTTCCGCCCCCGCGCGCTGAGCCTGCGCCGCCCTCACCGCCGGGGCATCCGGCAGAGGCCGGCCCCAGCCTGCGCTTCGATCTAGGTGAGCTGGGCCTGGGGGAAGGGCCGAGTCCACCGCCGAGCGTCCCCCCCACCGTGACTGCCGGGACCCCTGCCGGCAGCCAGGCCGAGCCGCAGATCACGTTCGCCGATCAGCTTGACTTCAAAGCCCAGGAGGGCTGGGAGCTCGGGCCGGCCGATGAAGCCATGACCCGGGACCTGAAGCTTCCCGGCAAAGACGACGAGCTGGTGCTGGACTGGACGCCGGAGGAGCTGGCCAAGGAGGCTGAGCGCACGACCCCCTGGGCGCCGACCTCGGCTGCCCCCTCGCAGGCCATCACACCCGAGACTGCAGCCCCGCCCCAGGCCGAGACCGGTGGACCTGACCTCGCCATCGAGACGGAGCCCACGGAGCCCCTCTTCCAGGAGCCGCTGACCGAGCCACTCGTCCTCGAGGAGGAGCGAGGCAGCCGGCTGGGCGTCCTGGTCAAGCTGCTGCTCGCGCTGGTGCTGGTGGTGGGCGCCGGGGCGGCGGCCTACTTCTTCGCGCTCCCGTATTTCTGGCCGGCCGGGCCGGCCGCCGAGCCGGGGAGCGTCAGCATCGACCGCCCCAGCCTCAAGGCCTCCCCGCTGGATACCGCGCGCGGCAACCGGGCCTTCGTGATCGAAGGGAAGGCCGTGAACCAGTACGCCAAGGCCCGCAGCTTCATCAAGGTCAAGGCAGCCCTCTACGGCCCCAAGGGCGAGAAGGTCCAGGAGCGGGAGGTCTTTGCCGGAAACCTCCTGACCGAGAAGGAGCTTCGGACCCTGCCCCCTCCCGAGGTGGAGCAGAAGCTCGGCAACCGGGCGGGGGAAGCGCTGGCCAACCTCAACGTCCCGCCGCGGGGCTCCGTGCCCTTCATGGTCGTCTTCTTCGACATCCTGCCCACCCTCACCGAGTACAGCGTGCAGGTCAGCGGCTCCGAGCCCTCCACGCAGTGAGCGGCCCGTGAGCCCTGCGCCCCGGCCCTCCGGCGTCGGCCCCATCCTGACCCAGCTCTTCCGGGACCTCGGGCTCGAGCCCCGCCTGCGCGAGCAGCGGGTGTTCGAGGTGTGGACCGAGGCCGTGGGCGACCCCGTCGCCCGCCACGTCCAGCCGGCCGCCATCCGGGACGGCCTGCTCTTCCTCACCGTGGACACCTCGGCCTGGATGCAGCAGCTCCAGTTCATGAAGGAGCTGCTCCGGACCCAGCTCAACCAGAAGCTCGACGGGGAGATCGTGCGGGAGATCTACTTCAAGCTGGGCCCCGCCCAGCCGTCCGGGCCCCGCCCCCGCCGGGAGCCGGCGCCCCCCTGGCTGCAGGTCGCCCTGAGCGAGGAGGAGCTCGGGCAGGTCGAGCGCGAGCTGCAGGCGGTCCGCGAGCCGGGGGTCCGGGACGCCCTCAGGAAGCTGCGCCTGCAGGCGCGCCGGCTGGAGAAGTTCTACACGGGCCGCTCGTAGCGGTCGCTGCGGAGGGACCACCATGATCCGGAGAGCCTTTGTCATCGCGTCGCTCGTGGGGCTCGGCCTGCTGCTCCTGGCGGTCCCGGCCCCGGCCCAGGAGATCACCGTCAAGATGGGCTCGGCGACGAGCCCGACGCCCTTTGACTCCATCACCCCGTACATGGCCCGGGAGAAGGGCATGTTCAAGGCCCAGGGCCTGGAGGTCCAGATCCTCGACTTCCGCGGGGACGCGACCGTGACCAAGGCCCTGGTCGGCGGGGAGGTGGACGTCGCCGTCAACCTCGGCGCCACTTCGGCCATCGTCAGCGCCTCCAAGGGGACCAGGATCCGGCTCCACGTCGTGCCCCAGCCGATCACCCCCTATACGCTGGTGGCCCGCCGCGAGGCGGCCCGGACCCTGAAGGACCTCGTGGAGGGGCGGCGGAAGAGCATCGCCGTCTCGGGGATCGGGGCCATCTCCTACCACATCCCCCGCGTGGTGCTGGAGAAGAGCGGCCTGGACCCCGACAAGGCCACCTACGTGGGCGTGGGCTCCGCGGCCGACCGCTTCAAGTCCGTGATCGCAGGGAAAGTCGATGCCACGATCGTCACGGCCTCGGAGACGGTGGAGCTGGACAGGTACCCGCAGCTCATCGCCCTGGCTGAGATCCCCAAGATCGTCCCGGAGATCGCGTACACGTTTGGCGTCGCGAAGCAGGAGTACCTGGACCGGAACCCGGAGACCGCCTACAAGCTGACCCGCGGCATGATCGAGGCCAACCGCTACATCGTCACCAATAAGGCCGGGGCCGTGGAGGCGGGGGCGAAGATCATGCGGCGGCCGGCCGAGGTGATCGCCAGGATCTACGACCTGATCGACAAGCGGCTCTGGGGGGTGAACGGCGACCTGGACCGGGAGCACTACCTCTACACGGTGGACCTGTTGAGGCGGGTCGGCTACCTGCAGACCCCGCTCTCCTACGAAGAGTTCTTCGACCGGCGCTTCGTGGACCGAGTCCTCCGCGAGCTCGGCCGGATGTGAGACCCGGTAACGGGGCTTCTATAGCCGTCGGTAGACCTCCCGGCGGTGTCTGATCTTCACGACGAGGACGACGAGGAACGCCTCCTCAATCCGATAGATGATCCGGTAGTCCCCGACACGCAGGCGGATCAGCCCATGCGTGCTCCGAAGGGGTTTCGCTCCCGGCGGGCGTGGGTTGGTTGCCAAACGGTCAATGTGATCTCGTACGCGCTTCTGATCAGGCTTGGGAAGGTCAGTCAGTTGGCGCAACGCAGCGGGCAGGATGGTGACCTGGTAGGCCAACGCTCAGAGGCCCAGGTCCTTCTTGGCCTGTTCCCATGGGACGGGCTTTTCGCCCTTTGCCTCGGCTTCCGCCAGGGCCTTCTCGCCCTCCTCCACGTCTAGGCGGTCCTCCAGCTCCTCGAGGAGGGCAAGGTCTTCGACCGGAATTAGGGCCGCGACATCCTTGCCCCGACGGTGGAGGACGATGCGCTCCCCCCGATAGGCTACTCGGTTGAGGATGTCGGCGAACCCACTCCTGACTTCGGTCGTCGTCAGACGGATCATCCCATGCCTCCTGCTCAAGATGTCTTCTTGTACATTACGGCAAACTTGACGTCAGGTCAACTTGTTACGTGTTGTTCTTGATCAGCCCAGCGTTCAGGCCGGCGGGGCGGCCGGCTCGTCGAGGTCCAGCGGGTTGAAGACCAGGCCGGTCAGGAGCTTGGGATAGAAGTACGTGGTCTTCTGCGGCAGCGTCTGGCCTGACAGGGCCACCTCCATCACCTGCTGCACCCGGGGCGGCCTCAGCAGGAAGGCGAGCTGCCCCATCCCGGCCTGCACCTCCCCCAGCACCTCCTCGGTGTCCCGCTCGTAGGTCAGCTGTCCCTCCAGCTCCCCCTCGCCGAGCCCCAGG
Source organism: Deltaproteobacteria bacterium (assembly GCA_016183025.1). Lineage (GTDB taxonomy): Bacteria > Desulfobacterota > JACPFL01 > JACPFL01 > JACPFL01 > JACPFL01. The sequence goes on from JACPFL010000303.1 coordinate 6,339, forward strand.
GCGCGGCGCAGCAGCAGCTCGTGCAGGATGACCACGTCGGTCTGCCGCAGGGTCACCGGCACGTGGGCCAGCACCTGGTCCAGGTCGAGCCCCGTCCTCGGCGTGACCACCAGGTAGGCGTCACTCCCCCGTGCGTACACGCCCACGCACGGACGGCTTTCTCCCACCTCCTCCAGGCGCCGGACCCACCGGGCCCGCACCGCGGCCTCATCGGAGCCGCCCCAGGGATGCCGCTCCAGGTCGAAGTGAGGGCGGAGACGGGCCTCGAGCGCCGCCGCCTCGAGCCCCGGAACCCGGCTCACCACGCGGTGGGTCGGCAGGATGCACAGCCCCTTGTCCCGGGCGCTGCAGAAGTACATGAGCGCGAAGTGGTACCCCTCCTGGCCCGTCCAGCCCGGGTGCTCGGCCCGCATCAGGTCCCGGAACCTGAGGCAGGTCTCGTAGCGGTGGTGCCCGTCGGCGATGACGAAGGGCCGGGGGGCCATGGCCCGGCCGACCTCGTGGTGGCGGGCGGGGTCCGTCACGACCCAGAGCCGGTGCTCCCCGCCGTCGTCATCCCGCGCCTCCGCCGCCGGCTCCCGCGCGAAGAGCGGCTCCAGCGGCCCGAGCACCGCTCCCGACGGATCATCATACAGGGAAAAGATCGGGCTGAAGTTCACCCGGGCAGCCCGGAGCAGGCGGAAGCGGTCCTCCTTGGGCGCCGCGAGGGTGCGCTCGTGAGGGAGCGCCACGCCGCCCAGCGCCTCCAGGCGGACCCGGGCGATGATGCCGCGTCGGGTGTGCTCCTGGTCGCCCTGGAGCCGGAAGCGCTGCTCGTAGAGGTAGAGGGCCGGGGCCTGGTCCTGGGCCAGGACGCCGCTGTCCAGCCAGTTCCGGAAGTACGCCGCGGCCCGGGTGTAGCGGTCCTCCCCGCCCCGCTCGCCAGGGTCGTTCATGCCCAGCTCCAGGCGGATCGCGTTGTGCGGATGGCGGGCGTAGAGGCGGCGCTGCTGCTCGGGGGAGATGACGTCGTAGGGCGGGGTCGTGACGGCGCTCAGGTCCCCCACGACCTGCGGGTTATAGCGGACGCCGCGGAACGGGACGATGACAGCCATGTCCTCGCTCGCGTCCTACCGTCGGGATCCCCGCGCGGCCCGAGGAGGCGGTGATCAGCGGGCCAGCGGGCCCAGGAGCCTCAACGAATAGTCGGTGAACCGCGCCACCGGCGCCCAGTAGATGCCGAGCAGCACGGTGGGGATCAGCAGCGCGGCGATGAGGACCTGGTGCGCCGAGGCGACGGTCAGGCGGCCCGACGGCCCCTTCTCCAGGAACATCGCCTTCACGATTCTCGCATAGTAGTAGAGCGAGATGACGCTGTTCAGCACCCCCACCACGGCCAGCCAGAGCCATGCCCTTCCCGCTTCGATCAGCGCGGCGAACAGGTAGAACTTCCCCACGAAGCCGGCCAGCGGGGGGATCCCCGTCAGGGAGAAGAGGAAGACCGCCATGGCGACGGCCGGGAAGGCGGTCCGGGAGGCCAGCCCGGCATAGTCCTTCAGCTCCTCGCTCCGGAGCGGCCCGGCCAGGGCGATCACCACGAGGAACGCGCCCAGGTTCATGAAGGCGTAGACGATGAGGTAGAAGAGCATGGCGTAGAGCCCCTGGCCATTGAGGAGCACGAAGCCCATCAGGATGTAGCCGGCGTGGGCGATGGCCGAGTAGGCCAGCAGCCGCTTCAGGTTGCTCTGGTTGATGGCGATGAGGTTGCCCACCGTCATGGTGACGGCCGAGATGACGGCCACGAGCAGGGGCCAGTCGATGTCGGCCACCGGGTTCCAGCGCCCCGGCCCTGCCGGCACGGCCAGGGCCGCGTAGAAGAAGCGGATCAGCACGGCGAAGCCCGCGGCCTTCGGGCCGACCGACAGGAGCGCCGTCACCGGGGTGGGCGCGCCCTCGTACACGTCCGGCGCCCACATGTGGAACGGGACCGCGGCGATCTTGTAGCCGAACCCCACCAGGACCAGGAGCACCGCCACGAAGAGGGCCAGCGGCGCCGCCCCCCCCCGCGCGATCGCCTGCGGCATCTCGTAGAGGTTCGTCGTCCCCGTGATCCCGTAGAGCAGGGACATCCCGTAGACCATCGTCCCCGTGGCCACGGCCCCGTAGATCGCGTACTTCAGCGCCGCCTCCGCCGAGGCGGCCTGCTCCTTCATGAACCCGGCCAGCAGGTACGAGGTGACGCTCACCATCTCCAGGGCCAGGACGATCATCACCAGGTCCGCGGCCGAGGCGAGGAGCGACATCCCCAGGGTGATGGCCAGGAGGAAGGCGTAGTACTCCCCCTGGCGGGTCCGGGGGATGTAGGCGGTGGCCGGCGACAGGAGCACGATCACGGCGGTGGAGCCGACGAAGAAGATCTTGAAGAAGAGGGCGAAGGGGTCGATCGCCATCATCTTCGCGAAGAGCAGCCGCTCGCCGGCCGGGTAGAGGCGCAGCGTGACGAGCAGCGTCATGGCCAGCCCCAGGATCGCCAGGGTGCACGCCATCTGCCCCCGGTTCCGCGTGAACACCAGGTCGGCCAGGAGGATGAAGAGGAAGAAGCCCGCGAGCACCAGCTCCGGGGTGGCGTATCCGAGGCTGGCGATGTTGTCCGTGATCACGGGCATCGGCAGGGCCCTCGTCTCACGGGAGCGGCCCGACCAGGGCGATGAGCTGGTCCGCCGAGGCCCGGATCAGGTCCAGGACCGGCATCGGGTAGACCCCGAGGAAGAGCACGAGGGCGCCCAGCGGGACCAGGGTGACCAGCTCCCGCCCGTTGATCTCGGGCAGCGTGGCGTACTTGGGGTTGAGCGGCCCCAGGAAGACCCGCTGCAGGGTCCAGAGCCAGTACCCCGCAGTGATGATGATCCCGACGGCGGCGATGATGGTCAGCGTCCGGTAGGCCGGGAAGGCCCCGATCAGGACCAGGGCCTCGCTGATGAACGAGGAGAGCCCGGGCAGCCCCAGCGCCGCGAAGAAGGCCACCGTGGCCACCCCGGCGTAGACCGGCATCTGCACCCCCAGGCCGCCGAAGTCCTCGATGACGCGGTGGTGCGCCCGGTCGTACAGGACGCCCACCAGGAGGAAGAGCATGGCCGTCACCGTCCCGTGGTTGAACATCTGCAGGATGGCGCCGTTCACGCCGGCCTGGCTCAGCCCCTGCGGCCCGATGGCGCACATCCCCAGCAGGACGAACCCCATGTGGCTGATGGAGGAGTAGGCCACGAGCGTCTTGAAGTCCCGCTGGGCCATGGCCACGAGCGCGCCGTAGACGATGTTGATCAGGGCGAAGATGGCCAGCGGGTAGGCGTACACCTTGAGCGCCTCGGGGAGCATCGGCCAGGAGACCCGCAGCATCCCGTAGGGCCCCATCTTCAGGAGGATCCCCGCCAGGATCACGCTGATGGGCGTGGGCGCCTCCACGTGGGCGTCGGGGAGCCAGGTGTGGAACGGGAAGACCGGGACCTTGATGGCGAAGCCGATGTAGAGCGCGATGAAGACGAGGAGCTGGAAGGCGATCCCGTACTGCTTGTTGGCCGCGATGAGCTTGGTCATGTCGAAGGTGTGCGGCTCGTTGGCGAAGTACAGGGCCAGCATGGCCAGCAGGATGAGCACGCTGCCGAACAGGGTGTACAGGAAGAACTTGATGGCCGCGTACTCCCGCTCGGGCCCGCCCCAGATCCCGATGAGGAAGTACATGGGGAGGAGCGAGACCTCCCAGAAGATGAAGAAGAGGAAGAAGTCCAGGGCGGCGAACACGCCCAGCATCCCCGCCTCGAGCAGCAGGTAGAGGCAGAAGTACCCCTTGACCCCCTCCTTGATCCCCCAGGACGCGACCAGGGCCAGGAAGGCGATCAGCGTCGTGAGCAGGAACATCGGGGCGCTCACCCCGTCCAGGCCCAGGAAGTACTCGATGTTGAAGGCGGGGATCCAGGCGTAGTGCTCGACGAACTGCAGCCCGGGGCTGGTCCGGTCGAAGTTGGCGTAGACCCAGAAGGCCAGCGCGAGGGGGACCGCGGTGGCCAGGAGCGAGATCCACCTGACCAGCTCGTCCCGTCCCCGGGGGAGCAGCAGCACCACCGCGGCCCCGGCCACCGGGGCGAAGATCATCCAGGTCAACACGTTCTGCATCGGCACACCACCCTCCTCAGAGGACCTTGAGGAGCAGGATGACGAGGACGCCTCCGAGCAGGACCAGGATGTAGTTCTGCACCACCCCGGTCTGCACGAGCCGCAGCACCGCCCCCCAGGCGCGGATGGCGTTGCCCACGAGGTTGACGGCCCCGTCCACGATCCTGAAGTCGATCCACCCCTGCACCCGCGACACCCCCCGGGTGAACCGCCCGCACCAGTTGACGAACCCGTCGATCACGCCCAGGTCGAAGGCGGCGCAGCCCCGCGTCAGGGCCAGGAACGGCCGGACCACGCCGGCCGCGTAGAGCTCGTCCACGTAGTACTTGTTGAACAGCAGCGTGTAGACCGGCCGGTAGCGGTCCGCCACGCGCCCGGCCGAGATCTTCCCCACGACGTAGGTCCAGTACGCGAGCAGGATCCCCAGGCCCGCGGCCAGCAGGGAGAGCGCGAGGGCCAGGGTGTGGGCCCCGGCGGGCCCATGCGGGAGCTCCACGGGCGGCCGGACCAGGCGCTCGAACCACCCGCCCCATCCGGCCCCCACCGCAAAGACGGCCAGCACGACCAGCGGCACGGTCATCACCGGGGGCGACTCGTGCGCGTGGTGGTGCTTCTCGCGGTCCCGCGGGGCGCCGGTGAAGGCCAGGAACATCAGGCGGAAGGCATAGAGGCCGGTGAGCAGGGCCCCGCCCACGGCGAACAGCGCCAGGAGCAGATGCTGCGGGTGGGCCATGACGAAGCCGAGGGTGGCCCCGATGATGGCGTCCTTGCTGAAGAAGCCCGAGAAGGGCGGCACCCCGGCCAGGGCCAGCGACCCCGCCATCATGGTCCAGAAGGTGACGGGCATCTTCGCCCGCAGCCCGCCCATCTCCCGCAGGTCCTGCGTGTGCAGGGCGTGGATGACGCTCCCGGCGGCCAGGAACATGAGGGCCTTGAAGAAGGCGTGGGTGACCAGGTGGAACAGGCCGGCCACGTACCCCCCCGTGGCCAGCCCCAGCATCATGTAGCCGAGCTGGCTCAGGGTGGAGTACGCGATCACCCGCTTGATGTCGAACTGCGTGAGGGCGATGGTCCCCGCGAAGAAGGCGGTGATCCCGGCGACGTAGGCGATGACCACGAAGGCGTCCGGGGTGAAGACCGGGTAGACGCGCCCCACCATGTAGACGCCGGCGGCCACCATGGTGGCCGCGTGGATCAGGGCGGAGACCGGGGTGGGGCCCTCCATGGCGTCGGGGAGCCACACGTGCAGCGGGAACTGGGCCGACTTCCCCACGGCGCCCAGGAAGACGCACAGGCCCGTGACCGTGAGCAGCGGCCCGGCCATCTGGCCCGCGGCGATCCCCTTGAAGACCTCCTCGAACCGGAAGGTCCCGAGCTGGGTCCACAGGAGCAGGATGCCGACGAAGAAGCCCACGTCCCCCACGCGGTTCACGATGAACGCCTTCTTCCCCGCGTTGGCCGCGGCGGGGCGCTCGAACCAGAAGCCGATGAGCAGGTACGAGGAGAGCCCCACCAGCTCCCAGAACACGTAGATGAGGAAGAAATTGTCGGCCAGCACCAGGCCCAGCATCGAGAAGGTGAAGAAGTTGAGGTAGGCGAAGTACCGGCTGTAGCGGGGGTCCCCGTGCATGTACCCCACGGAGTAGAGGTGGATGAAGGCGGCGATGAAGCTCACGACCGTGAGCATGATGCCGGTCAGGCCGTCCACCTGGAGCCCCAGGGGGATCCCGAACGACCCCAGGGTGAGCCACTCCGACAGGATCTGAAGCTTGAAGGCCGGGTTGGCCCAGACGGCGTTGAAGGTCGGGATGGACGCCACGAACGAGACGAACAGGACGCCCACGCAGAGCCAGTCCCCGTGGCGGGGGAGGCGCCGGCCGAGGAAGATCTGGACCGTGGCGCCGGCCAGGGGGGCGAAGAGCGCGATCAGGACGTAGGTGGCCAGGTCCACGCCCTGCTCACCCCTTCAGCGAGTCCACCCGGTCCACATCGATGGACTGGAACCGGTCGTAGACGGCGATGACGATGGCCAGCATCACCGCCGCCTCCGCCGCGGCCAGCATGATGACGAAGATGGCGAACACCTGCCCGGTGAGCCCGCCCCAGACGTAGCGGGAGAAGGCCACGAAGTTCAGGTTGGCGGCGTTCAGCACGAGCTCGATCCCCATGAGGATCGCGACCCCGTTCTTGCGCGTGATGATGGCGAACATCCCCAGCGCGAAGAGCACCGCGCTCACAACCAGGTAGTGGTGCAGCCCGATCATTGGCCCCCCCGCTTGCCCGCGATGATCACCGCCCCCACGAGCGCGATCAGGAGGTGGACGGAGGCGACCTCGAAGGGGAGGAGGTAGTCGGTCATGAAGAGGCTGCCGATGCTCTGGGCCGTCTGGGTGAGGACCTGGGGCTCCTTGACCGCCCACGGCGTCCGGTAGACGGCCAGGAGCATGAGCACGACGATGGCCCCGCACCCGGCGATGGCCGGCAGGAGCTGCAGCGTCTCGCTCCGGATGTCCAGACTCTCGATCCGGTGGGTCAGCATGACGGCGAAGAGGATCAGGATCAGGATCCCGCCGACGTAGATGAGCACCTGCGCGGCGGCCAGGAAGTCGGCGCTCAGCAGGACGTAGTAGCCCGCGAGCCCCGAGAAGGCGAAGACCAGGGCGAAGGCGCTGTGGACGAGCTTCCTGGAGGTCACCACCACCAGGCCCGAGAGCACGGTGATGGCGGTCAGGGCGTAGAAGACGATGGCCTCGGCCGGGATCTGCATAAGCCGTCCCTCACGCCAGCATCCACGCCCCGGTCCCGAGGAGGTTCACGAAGGCCAGGGGGAGCAGCACCTTCCAGCAGACGTCCATGAGCTGGTCCACCCGGAGCCGCGGGAGCGTCCAGCGCACCCACATCTGGACGAAGACGAGCAGGTAGGCCTTGAGGATGAAGGCGGCGGTGCCCAGCAGGAACTGCGGCCCCGCGAACCCCTGCCAGCCGCCCAGGAAGAGCATCACGGCCACGGCGCTCACCAGGAACATGTCGGCGTACTCGGCGAGGAAGAAGAACGAGAAGCGCATGCCGCTGTACTCGGTGTGGTACCCCGCCACCAGCTCCGACTCCGCCTCGGGGATGTCGAAGGGGGTCCGGTTCACCTCCGCGAGGGAGGCCGTGAAGTAGAGGAAGAAGGCCACGAAGGTGAACGGGCTCTGGAGGACGAACCAGTTGGGGAGCCCGATGACGTACCCGCCCGCCGCGACGCGGAAGAGCGGGTGGATCCCCTCCTGCAGGCGCGAGATCTCCACCAGGCTCAGGCTCCCCGCCATGATGACCACGGTGAGCAGGGTGAGGCCCACGGGGATCTCGTAGCTCACGATCTGGGCGGCCGCGCGCATGGCGCCGAGCAGGGCCCACTTGTTGTTCGAGGCCCACCCGGCCATGAGGATGCCGACGACGACGAGGGAGGTCACGGCCAGGATGTAGAACAGGCCGATGTTGAGGTCGCTCACGATGAGCCCCGCCCCGAACGGGAGGGCGGCGAACGCGGCGAAGGAGCCGACAAAGACGATGAAGGGCGCCATGCGGAACAGGGTCCGGTCCGCGCCCGCCGGGATGATGTCCTCCTTCTGCAGGAGCTTGATCCCGTCGGCGATCGACTGGGCCCACCCGTGCCACCCCCCGACGAGCATCGGGCCGTAGCGGTTCTGGATGTGGGCGGAGACCTTGCGCTCCAGCCAGATGAAGAACATGGCCGAGATGGCCACGAAGTTGATGACGATCAGGGCCCCGACCAGCAGGAGGAGGAGGTAGAGCACGTCGGGGGGGACGCCCTTCAGGGCGGCCACGTTCGCCTGGAGCCACTCGACCAGGGGTCTCATGCGGGCCGCAGATCCCTCAGGCGTGCACGGCGAGGCGGGCTAGAAGCGCTGTTGAGGCTTGATCCACGCGAGGTCGCCCTTGCGCCACACGTACGCGAGCCCCACCAGCAGGATCCCGATGAAGACAACCATGTCGATGAAGGCGTACAGGCCCAGGTTCTTTGCGACGAGCTCCCGGAAGGCCGCGCCCCAGGGGTAGAGGAACATGATCTCCACGTCGAAGATGATGAAGACGAGGGCGATGAGGTAGAAGCGGTTGTTGAATCGGATCCAGGCCTGCCCCACGGGCTGCTCGCCGCACTCGTAGGTGCTGAGCTTGGCGGGCGTGGGGTGGTGGGGGCGGAACAGCCGGGCGAGCAGGAGGCTGATCGCGAGGAAGAGGATGCCGACGATGATGAAGACGAGGACCCCGGCGAACTCCGTCACCATCAGGGATGTCTCCGCACGTGCCGCCCGACCAATTCTCCGTAGCCTATCGTGACGCTTTCGATGCTGTCAAGGGCGCGGCGGCTCGATCCCCGGCCGCATCCGCCCCGTCCCTACCGGTCGATCTCGCACAGGACGATGTCCAGGCTCCCCACCAGCGCCACCGCGTCCGCGATCATCGCCCCCGGCCCCACCTCCGGCAGACACGAGATCGCGCAGAACGAGGGCGCCCGCACCTTGCACCGGGCCGGCGTGTCCGTCCCGTCGCTCAC
>JACPFL010000052.1 GCA_016183025.1 Deltaproteobacteria bacterium
AAGCCCGAGACGGCCAGCAGTAGCCGATACGGGTTGGCCTCGTCGCCTCCCGTCTCCTCCAGGACGTCCAGCCGCATCCTCCGGGTCCGCGCCCACTCCCGGTACATCTGCCCGAGACGGACCGCAAAGGCGTTGCTGAGGGCCGCCTCGCCCCCCGGGTCCCAGCTCGCGCCGACCGACAGGAACGCGTCCCGAGGGTGTCCCGCGCTCAGGCCCTCGCATGCGGCCTCCAGCTCGACGACCTGGTCCAGGGTGGCCTCGAGCGTCACCGGGTCCTCATCGGCCCCGATGTCCTCGGCCCGCCAGACGCGCCCGAACGACCGGAGGAACTCCACGTCGATCCGGACGGTCGGCACGGGAGGGGCCGGCAGCTCTTCTGCAGCATTCTCCGGCCAGGGCACGGCTTCTTCCTCGGGTGAGACCACGGTTTCTTCCTCAGGGGCGGGCGCCTGGGCCTCGGCCAGGCCGGGGGCGGTCTCCTCCCGACGCCGGCGCGCGAGCTCGCTTCTGCCAACGCGTAAGAACAGGTAGATGCCGAATCCGATCAGCCCCCAGATGATGAGCGCCAGGACCCATTCGGGCATCGGCTCTACCTCGAACTCTACCTCGAACTTCCCCTACCTCGTCGGTCCGATCCGGGAGCGGTGATCGAGTCTCCGGGGATCAGCACGCCATCGAGAAGCAACACTGCCCCGACTTCAGCGAGGCCAGATCGTGGCACCCGGGAGCAGCGCTGTCAAGGGCCTGTGGGGCCGACCTGATGCTGCTCTCCGGGGCCATCCGCCACCACGCCCTCAGGGGAGCCGCCGCAGGCCGGGGGCGCCGGGCCGTCGGCACTGCACGCAGATCGCGCGCCGGGGGCCACCTGGCCCCGCCGCACCCCCCGGGCGCTCATCGGTCACGTCGGGCTTGATTTGGCCGGGGACCCGAGCTATAGACGCAGGTGTCCCTTCACCATGCGAGGAGGTGCACGATGAGCTGGATCAAGACCATCCCGGAGGGCGAGGCCACCGGCGTCCTGAAGAACATCTACGACGCCCACACCAAGGCGCGCGGCTGGGTCTCGAACATCATCAAATCCTTCAGCCTCCGGCCGGAGATCCTCCGGCACTTCCAGGGCCTGTTCGCCACGCTGATGTTCGGCCCCGGCGGGCTGACCCGCGTGCAGCGGGAGATGATCGCCATCGTCGTATCCGTGACCAACCGCTGCCACTACTGAATCGTCGCCCACGGGGCGTTTCTCCGGGGAGAAACAGGCGACGAGGCGCTGGTGAAGCAGATGCAGACGGACTGGCGGAAGGCGAAGCTCGACGAACGGACCCGGGCGCTGCTGGAGCTGACCGAGAAGGCCACCCTGGACGCGACCAAGTGCACGAAGGCCGACCTCGACGGGCTGCGGGCGCTCGGGTTCACCGACGAGGACATCCTGGACGCCGTCTCCATCATGGCCTTCTTCCAGTACGCCAACCTGCACTGTGATGTCCTCGGGCTGGAGATCAACCCCGAGTACGCGAGCATGAAGAAGGTCGAGTTCAAGTAGCCGCGGACCAGGGAGGGCGAGACCATGTGCGTGCATCGGATCTCCCGGCGGAGTTTCCTCAAGATGGCCGGCGTCGGCGGCGCGGCCCTGGCCGCGACCCAGGCCGGCCCGCTGGCCCCCGCGGCCCAGGCCCAGGCGCCCCGGGGGCGCCCGGTCCCTGACCCGGACATCCAGGGGCTGGTGGACCTCCACATCCACTCCGAGCCTGACCGGCGCCCCCGGGTCATGGACGACCTCGAGGTGGCCCGGCGGGCGCGCGACGCGGGGGTGGACGCCATCGTCCTGAAGCCGATCGACTTCGAGACGGCCAGTCGGGCCTTCCTCGTGCGCCGCGCGGTCCCGGGGATCGACGTCTTCGGCGGGATCACCCTGAACTACGCCGTGGGCGGGCTCAACCTGGAGGCGGTCCAGTGGATGATCGCCATGGGGCGCGGCGTGGGGAAAATCGTCTGGATGCCCAACGTGGACGCCGCGGCCCATCTCCGCCACTTCCGGTCCACCAAGCCCCCGGTCCAGGTCGTGCAGGGGGACACCATCGTGCCGGCCGCGCGCGAGATCCTCAAGCTCATCGCCCGGAACCGGCTCGTCCTGGCCACCGGGCACCTGTCCGGCCCCGAGTGCCTGGTGCTCATCCGCGAGGCCCGGAAGGAAGGGGTTGACCGGATCGTCGTCACCCACGCGGTCCAGAACCCCATCAACATGACCGTGGACGAGCAGAAGGAGGCGGCCCGCATGGGCGCTTACATCGAGCACACCATGCTCGGGACCGTGCTCGGGCCCGACACGCCGCTCATCGACCCGTTCTACAAAGTCCTGCGCAAGGTCACCCTGGAGGAGGTCGCCCGGCACATCCGGGCGACGGGCCCCCAGCAGGTCGTCCTGAGCAGTGACTGCGGTGCCGCCATGGGCCCCGCGCCGATGGACGCCCTGAAGGGGCTGGTCGTGGGGCTGAAGCGGCTGGGGGTCACGCAGGCGGAGGTGGACCTGATGATGAAGACGAACCCGGCCAAGCTGCTCGGGCTCTAGCCCAACGCCGCGCGGGGCCGCGGCCTAGGTGCGCGCGAGGCTGATCAGGATGACCCCCAGGACCACCAGGGCCGTGCCGACGACGATCCGGCGGGTGATGATCTCCAGCCGGCGGAGGAAGAGGAGCGAGAGCCCGAGGGTGTAGAGCGGGATAGTGGCGAGGACCGGGCTGACCACGTAGATCGGGCCGGCCTTGAACGCGTTGAACATAAACGCGTAGGAGATCCCCCAGGCGACCCCGGAGCCCACGAGCATGCGGAACCCTGGAGTCACGAGCCGCAGGGGCTGGCGGCGGACGCCGAGGGCGTAGGCCCAGAGGATCACGGCGGACGTGCTGGCCGCCACGGCCCCGCCCATCTCGGCCGCCGCGACCCACGCCAGCGCGAAACGGGCCAGCACGTCGCGGGCCCCCAGCAGCGCGGCCGCGCCGAGCGGATAGAGCACATCGTTCATCCGCGTGATCTTGCCCGCCCCTTGCACCGCCGCCAGGCAGACGAGCCCGGCCGCCACGATCAGCACTCCCAGCAGCACCCACAGGGAAGGCCGCTCGCCCAGGAAGAGCACGGCGATGGCCACCGCGAAGATGGGATGGGTCGAGTAGAACGCCTGGGTGACCGGCACGCCGAGGCGCACGTAGCCGATGAAGTTCAGGACCCGGGAGATGCACGGGACGAAGACCCCGGCCAGCACTAAGAAGAGGAGGGCCGGGTTCAGCAGCTCCCGCGGGGGGGCGTGCGCCAGGGAGATGGGCCAGAGGAGCAGGGCGTTGCAGGTGATGTTGATGAGCGTGGCCTCGAACGAGGCCGTGGTCTCGAGCCCCTTCCGCGTGAAGATGACCCCCACGGAGAAGACCGCGGCCGAGGCAAGCGCGAGCAGGATCGGGAGGATCGGTGCCCCCGCCTACTCGTGCCGCCAGCGCAGGAGCCGTCCCTCCAGCAGGCGGATGAGCTGCGTCAGGACCACCCCCAGCAGCGCGATGCAGGTGAGGAAGACGAACACCTCCGGGATGCGCAGCCGCCCCCCCCAGTAGCGGACCGCAAAGCCCAGGCCGGCGGTGGCCCCGAAGATCTCGCCCACCACCACGCCCACCAGCGCGCGCCCCACGGCCAGGCGCAGCCCGGCAAAGACGATCGGGAGCGAGGCCGGCAGGCTGACCTTCAGGAAGATCTCCAGGTCCCGGGCCCCGAACGAGCGCGCCGCCCGAACGAGCGCAGCCTCCACATGCTGCACGCCGGTGACTGTGTTGATCAGGAGGGGGAAGACGGCCAGCAGGAAGGCGATGGTGACGACCGTCGGCATCCCGATGCCGAACCACACGATGAACAGGGGGTAGAAGGCCACCAGCGGCGACGAGTACAGGAACCACACGAAGGGCTCCAGCACGTACTCGACCCCCCGGTACCATCCCATCAGGAACCCCATGGGGATCCCCACGAGCACGGCGAGCGTAAAGCCCAAAGCGAACTCCGTGAGGGTCACCGAGACATGGTGCTGCAGCACCCCGGCCCCCCAGAGCCCGGCCGCAGCCGGCACGAGCCGGCTCGGCTGGCCGAAGAGCCTCGGGTCGATCACCCCCAAGGCGCCCGCGGCCTCCCAGAGGACGAACAGGAGGACCACCCCGGCTGCGCCCAGCACCACGGGCTCGTACCGGGCGTACAGGCGCACGGCCGCGCTCGGCCGGGCGCGCCGGACGGCTACAGCTCCCGCTCCCGCTGCCATGGGGCGGACCACTCCTCCAGGCTCAGGGAGAGCCTGAGGGCCGCGAACCCGAGGGCCGAGACCAGGAGGGTGACGAAGACCAGGCGATCGGTGTTCAGCCCTGCCTGGGCCGCCATGATCAGCTCCCCGAGCCCCTCGACCGACACGTACATCTCTGCCACGATCACCCCGATGATTCCCCGGCCGATCCCCAGCCGGACCCCGGTCATGATGTAGGGCAGGGCCCCGGGGAGCAGGATCTTCCAGAAGAGGTGGCGCTCGCGGGCCCCGAAGGAGCGGGCACACCGGATCCAGACCGGCTCCACCTTCCGGATCCCGGCCATGGTGTTCACGATGATCGGGAAGATGGCCCCCAGGAAGACCACCGCGGCCCGCGAGTAGATTCCGATCCCCAGCCAGATGATGATGAGGGGGAGCATCGCGTCCCGGGGCATCGCGTAGAAGGTCATGAGCACCGGGTCCACGAGGTACCCCAGCCGGCGGTACCAGCCGGCCAGGAGCCCGAGGGGCACGGCCACGACCAGCGAGGCCACGAACCCCAACGCGAACTCGGCCCCGCTCACCCGGAGGTGACGCCACAGCTCCTCGGTGCGGACCAGGTCCACGCCGGCGCGCACGACGTCCACCGGCGTGCTGATGTAGCGGGGGTCGATCAGCGCGAGCCCCCCGACCGTCTGCCACAGCCCGATGAAGAGGAGGACGCTGAGGGTGCCGACGGTCGCCCGGGCGCCGGGTCGCAGCAGCAGGCTCGCGCGCTGCGGGGAGCGCGGCCTCACGGCTCGACCAGGTCCAGGCTCTTCATCGCCTCCTCCTCCAGCAGCCCCCAGAGCTGCCGGCGGTAGTCGATGAAGGCGAGGGTGTTGCGCACCCCCTGATCACGGGGGCGCGGCAGCTCGATGGGGATCACGGCCTTCACGCGGCCAGGGCGGGCCGTCATCACCACCACCCGGTCGGAGAGGAAGATCGCCTCGTCCAGGTCGTGCGTCACGAAGACGACCGTCTTGCGCTCCTGGTCCCAGATCCGGAGCAGCTCCACCCCCATGAGCTGGCGCGTCTGGGCATCCAGGGCGCCGAAGGGCTCGTCCATGAGGAGGATGGCGGGGTGCACGGCCAGGGCCCGGGCGATCCCCACCCGCTGCCGCATCCCCCCGGAGAGCTGGTGCGGGTAGTGGCGCTCGAACCCGCTGAGCCCGACGAGCTTGACGTACCGCCGGGCCACCTCCTGCCGCTCGGCAGCCGCCACCCCCCTGAACTCCATCCCGAAGCACACGTTGTCCAGGACCGTGCGCCAGGGCAGGAGCGCCACCTCCTGGAAGACCACTGCCCGGTCCGGCCCCGGCCCGGCAACCGGGCGGCCGTCGATGAGCAGGTCGCCGCTGGCCGGCTGCACCAGCCCGTCCATCGCCAGGAGCAGGGTGCTCTTCCCGCACCCGCTCGGGCCGATGATGCTGACGAACTCCCCGGGGCGGCCGGCCAGGGCGAGGGTGAAGTCCTCCACTGCCACCAGGTCGTCGTCGTGACGGGGGAGCCGGTAGACAACCCAGAGGTTGCGGACGTCGATGTGGGCCATCGGAAAGGGCCCGGCCGCGGCCGGGAGGCGGTCTCCCGGCCGCGACGCGCCGGGTCAGTTCGTCGGGCGGTAGGGGCGCGCCTGGAACTCCCGGGTGAAGCTGTAGTCGATGAACGCCTCGTGCTTGGGGATCTCCTTCAGCTCGCCCTTCTTCCGGTAAAAGTTCAGGAAAATGTCGATCCCCTCCTCCGCGAACCGGCCGTCCTCCGGGAAGTCGTTCACGACCTCCTTCACGGCGGCCACGGCCAGCGAGCGCTTGGCCGCGGGGAAGTTGATGACCTTCATGAGGATCTCGGCGGCCTCCTCCGGGTTCGCCTTCATCGCCTGGATCCCCCGGATCGTCCCCCTGATCACCGCATTGAGGGTATTCGGGTGGCTCCGGATGAAGGCCTCACGCCCGTAGTAGACTTCGTACTGGAAGTCCTTCACCACGTCCCGCAGCCGCAGCAGCCGGTTGAACCCCTCCTCTTCCAGGAGAAGATGCCCGGGAGGCGTAGCGGGGATGGCATCCACACGACCGGCCCGGAGGGCAGCGAGCCGCTCGCCCGGCCCGCCCACGGCCAGGAACTCGATGTCCCGGTCCGTCAGCCCCACCTTCTCGAGCATGAAGGCGGCGATGGTGTGGCTCAGGGCGCCGATCCCGCTCACGGCCACCTTCCCGCGCTTCGCCTTGAGCTGGGCCGGCGATTTGATCTCAGCCCGCGACCAGAGCTCGTAAACGGGCAAGTTCGAGACGCTCCAGAAGGCCTTGATCGGATGGCGCGAGATGTGGGCGTCGATGGGCTCGGTGACCGAGCTGGCCATGACGTCCACCGCCCCGCCCGCCGCGGCCTGGAACGCGTCCACCCCGCCGCGGAACGTCACGAGCTTGACGTCGAGCCCCTCCCGCTTCCAGAGGCCCTTGGCGTTGGCCACGTAAATGGAGAGGAAGCCGCTGTCGCGCACCGACGTGCCCACCGTGACCGTCGCCTTCTCGGGGGCCTGGGCCCCGGCCTGTCCGACCACGCCGCCCAGCAGGGCCAGCCCGATGGCCAGGCTGGTCGTCCCGATCCCGATCCGCCAACTCCACCGTCGAATCCTGCTCACCGCCCCCTCCTCTCAATCGCCAGGGCCGCCGCCCAGCCCCGCCCATCCTTCCCGGCGGGACGCGCGAACGGCGCCACAGGAGGCCTATCCCTCCGGCATCACGGCATTGTCTTTTGCAGAAGTAGCAGTGTCAAGGAAGACCTGTTGTGTTAGGGAAGACCTCAGGTGGGCTTACGGGTGCGATGGAGCACACTGAGGTTCGCGGCAAGCTCCGGGCGGTCGGCCACCCCCACGCAGATGCAGTCCGCGATCCTCAGGCGAAGCGCCCGGGCCAGCGCCGCAGGCCGATGGGCCCGGGCGATCTCCCCACCCCCAAGCACCTTGATCGCGATGACCCCCTTGCCGGCTCGGTGGCAGGCCGCGGCCGCCCGGAACATCCCTTCCGGCCCGCCGTCCTCGATGTAGTGGCCGGCCGCGTTCAGGGGCGCCATGACCACCTCGACCTCCGGGAACCGGGCCGCCCGGGCGAGCACATCGGGCCGGTGTGTCGAGAGCCCCACGGCCCGCACCCACCCGCGTCGCTTCATCTCCTGCAACCCCTTCAGGGCCCCGTGCTTGGCCTCCAGCTCGTCCAGCGACTGCACATAGTGGAGGAGGAACACGTCCACGCAGTCGGTCCGCAGCTCCCGAAGGGCCCGGGTGACCGCGCGTCGGGCCCCGAGGGCCGTGCCCGCGTAGGTCTTGGTGCAGACCAGGATGCGCTCGCGTGGCGCACCCCGCAGCCCCTCGGCCACGTGCGGCTGCGTCTCATAGTCGTCGGAGGTGTCCCAGAAGGTCACGCCGTGGGCCAGCGCCTCATGCAGGAGCCGAGCCGCCTGACGCGGCGTCAGGTCCGCCCGCCCCGGCCCGAAGAAGTAGGTGCCGAGCCCAAGGCGGGGGACCATCAGGCCACTCCGCCCCAGCCGCCGGGTCGGCATCTCGGGTTCCGTCGGCATCGTGATCGCCCCCAATAAAGCCCAGGTCACTCAGCCCCGGCCACCGACGCCGTCACCTGAGGCACTGCGGAGAGTACACCCCGGGCTCCTCGCAGCGCGGAGCCGAGGGGACCCGGTACGTGCCGGGCTGCTCGGGTGATGGCGCCTGGGCGGCCCCCGGTGGGACGGGGAGCCCGGGCACGGCGGGCCTGCCTGGAAGGCCCGGTGTGGGAGGTGTCGGTGGCGTCGCGGGCTGACCATAGAAGTATAGAGAGTACGCCTCCGGCGGCAGGGCGAAGGAGAACGGGAGGTAGACCCGCGAGTCCGGCCGCCCTGGAGGGACGATACGGATGGTTCCCGGCTCGGTCGTCATGCCGGGACCCTGGGCGTATCCGTGCATCAGAGGGGGTTCGGATCCGGAGAGTGTACCGCTACGGGGTGAAGCGCCCGTGTCAGGTGAGTCGGCCGAGACCTGGGAGAATGCAGGCGGCGCATGGAGCAGCAGGGGTAGAACCAGGACCAGCACCCATGATGGACGCATGCCAGACCTCCCGCGCGTGGTGCCTCCTGGCAGACCGGTCATCCGATGACGTCGATATATATGATACGCCAGGGCGAGATCCGCGGCAACCAGATCGTCAGACGATTTCAGACGATTCAGACGATGCGGCCGGGGCTCGGCAGCGGCGCCAGCCACCCGCGCGCCCAGTAGTAGCCCAGCCCAGCGTATTCGCGGAGGAGCTGCCAGGCCAGGTGAAGCCGAGCGAGCCCACGCCGGGCGCGCAGGTCGTCCTCGTCAGTGGCAACCGGGAAGACCGCCACCCCCTGGGCCCGGAAGCTCCGGACCGCCCGGTAGAGGTGGAGGGGGCTCGTCACCAGCAGGACCTCGCGGAGGCCGTGCTTGCGCATGAGCGCCGCCACCTCCACCGCGCTCTCGTGGGTGCGGTGGGAGCGCTCCTCCAGGAGCACGTCGCGCGCCGGCACCGCGCCCCACTCCATGGCGAAGCCCGCCAGGCTGCGCGCCTCCGTGAGCGGCGGGGACTGCACGAGCCCCCCGCTGAACATGAGCTTCGGGGCCCAGCGCTGACGGTAGAGCTGCGCGCCCTTGATCGTGCGGTAGAGGGAGGCGGGCTGAAGCGTGCCGTTGCGATTGACGCCGCCCGCGAGGACGACGATGACGTCCGCCTTGCGCAGCTCCCGGGCCATCCAGAGCGGGCGGGCCAGGTAGTGCGTGACCGGCGTGTACATCATGAGGAGGCCCAGGAGCCCCAGGGCCGCCAGGGCATTCCTGATGAGGCCGAACCCGCCGCCGAACCGCTTCAGGCGCCCTGCGATCGTCCACCCCTCCCCTGCATCAGGTCAATCTTGCCCGTTCAGCCAATCCCTTTGTCCATTGTCAGAAGAACACACCGTTCACCCCTCACTCTCTCGATGATTACCGGATCAGGGGCTCCGACGAGGACCTCAGTGGCCCAGGGCGATGCTGTCCCGCCGGGACTCGGCACCCCCCATCCGGATCCCGGTCACCGGGTCCACGACCACCGCGTGGCACCCGCCGAACGCGCCGGGTGGCGCGCCCACGACCTTGTGCCCCTTCGCCTCCAGGGCCTTGCGCACCGGCTCAGGGATCCGCGCCTCGACCGCCAGGTTCCTTCCCACCACCCCCCACCGGAGCGCCTCGATGGCGTCCTGGATCCCCATCCCGAAGTCGATGTGGTTGACCAGCACCTGCTGGATCGCCTGGGTCTGCTGGTGGGCGCCCGCGCAACCGATCACCATGTAGAGCTTGCCGTCCTTCAGGACCATGGCCGGGTTCAGCGTGTGCATCGTCCGCTTCCCCGGCTCGATGCGGTTCACGTGATTGGGGTCGAGGGAGAAGTCCTGACCCCGGTTCTGGAGCAGGATCCCCGTTTGCCCCGCGGTGACCCCGGAGCCGAAAGGGTTGCGCAGACTGTTGATGAAAGAGACCCCGTTGCCCTCCTTGTCCACGACCGCGAAGTAGGTGGTATTGTGCGGGAGCGGGTCGCCAGGGGTGGCCGCCGGGGCCGCCCGGTCGGGGTGGATCCGCGCCCGCAGAGTCGCCGCATACGCCTTCGAGAGCAGCCCCTTCGTCGGCACGGCCACCCGCTGGGGGTCGGTGACGTAGCGGTCCCGATCCGCAAAAGACTGCTTGACGGCCTCGACCTGGAGGTGGATCAGGGCCGCGCTGTTCGCCCCGAGGGCCTTGACGTCATACCCTTCCAGAATGTTGAGCTGCTCGAGGAGCGCCACCCCCTGGGTGTTGGGCGGGAACTCCACGACGGTGTACCCCCGGTACGTCGTGCTGACCGGCTCCACCCAGTCGCTCCGGTGGTCCGACAGGTCCTTCATCGTGAGCAGCCCCCCGGCGCCCTGCACCGCCCGGACGACCTGCTCGCCCAGCTCCCCGCGGTAGAAGACGTCCTTCCCGCCGGCCGCGAGCTTCCGGAACGAGGCCGCCAGCCCCTTCTGGACCAGCATCTCGCCGGAGCGGGGGAACCGCCCGTTGACCAGGTAGGTCCGGACCGAGTCGGGGTACTGCGTGAGGGAGCGGCCGTTGTTCTGATAGTACACGAGCAGCGTCTTGTACACCGGGTAGCCCGTCTCCGCATAGTGAATGGCGGGCTCCAGCAGGTCCGCCAGCTTCATCGTGCCGTAGCGTTCCAGGGCCAGGGCCCAGCCGTCCAGCGCCCCGGGCACGCTCACGGCCAGCCCGTGGAACGGCGGAATCTTCTCGTGGCCGATGGCCCGGATGCGCTCGACCGTGGCCGCGGCCGGGGCCCCGCCGCTGGCGTTCAAGGCGGTCACACGGTCGTCCCTCGCCGAGTAGTGCAAGAGGAACATGTCGCCGCCGATCCCGGTCATGGCCGGGTCGGTCACGTTGAGCACGGCGGCCATGGCGATGGCTGCATCCATGGCGTTCCCCCCGCGCTGCAGGACGTTCACGCCCACCAGCGAGCCAAGGGGGTGCGCCGAGGTGACCATGCCGTGGCGCGTCAT
>JACPFL010000302.1 GCA_016183025.1 Deltaproteobacteria bacterium
GTGAGCGACGGGACGGACACGCCGGCCCGGTGCAAGGTGCGGGCGCCCTCGTTCTGCGCGATCTCGTGTCTGCCGGAGGTGGGGCCGGGGGCGATGATCGCGGACGCGGTGGCGCTGGTGGGGAGCCTGGACATCGTCCTGGGGGAGATCGACCGCTGAGGGGATCGATCGGGGGCTGAGCGGGCCGGGGGTGAGGGCGGCGATGGGCGATCGGTATCCCAAGCTGAAGCTGGCGGCCGTGCAGGCCGCGCCGGTCTTCCTGGACCGGGAGGCCACGGTCGACAAGGCGTGCCGGCTGATCGAGGAGGCGGGGGCGGGCGGCGCCGTTCTCGTCGGCTTCCCGGAGTGCTACGTCCCGGGGTTCCCCCGCTGGTACCGGTTCCGGACCCTCTACGACTGCGGGGAGCTGTACCGCGCCCTGTTCGCCAACTCCGTGGAGGTGCCGAGCGAGGCCACGGAGCAGCTCTGTGCCGCGGCGCGCAAGGCCGGGCTCTACGTCGTGATGGGGATCAACGAGCGGGACCCCGGGACGCTGGGCACGATGTACAATAGCCAGCTGTTCATCAGCCGGGAGGGGGTGCTGCTGGGCCGGCGCCGGAAGATCATGCCGACGCTGGGGGAGCGACTGGTGCACAAGGCCGGGGACGGGACCGGCCTGCGCGTGTTTCCCACGGCCTTCGGGCCGCTGGGCGGGCTGATCTGCGGGGAGAACACGAACAGCCTGGCCCGGTTCGCGCTGCTGGCCCAGGGGGAGCGCTTCCACGTGGCGAGCTGGCCGCCGTTCCCGACCCCGGACAACGTCGAGCAGCGCCGCGCGATCGAGATCCAGACGCGGTACCACGCGCTGGAGGGGCGGGTGTTCGTGATCAGCGCCTGCGGGGTGGTGGATGACCGGATGATCGCCATGATCTGCGAGACGGAGACGCAGCGCCAGCTGGTGGTGGACAGCGGGGGGTTCTCGGCCATCATCGGGCCGGCGGGCGAGTACCTGGCCGGGCCGCAGCCGGAGGGGGAGGGGATCCTGTACGCGGAGGCGGACCTGGAGGCGATCGTGGCGGGGAAGTACAGCCACGACCTGGTGGGGCACTACAACCGGTTCGACCTGCTGAGCCTGGTGCTGCGTGACGGCACGGCGGCGCCGCTGGTGTGGGGGGAGGCCGGCGTTCGCCAGGCGACCAAGGAGCTGCCGGCATCGGACCTGCTGGAGTGGCTGCTCCGGCGTCTGCCGGGCCGTGGGGACCGAGAACGCACGGGCGCGCTTCGGGAAGCCGAGGGGCCCGGCGGCCCAGCGTCTGAGGGGCAAGGCGGGCTCCGATGAGCCGCGGCGCCAGCCCCGGGCCGAAGGAGGGGGAGGATCATGCGAGAGCGGCGCTGCGCTGACAGGTGGGGGTGGGTGGGGCTGCTCGTGGTGGGCCTCGTCCTTGGGGCCCGCCCGGCCGCGGCCGGGGAGCCGGCTCCCGGCCGCCTCGTGCCGGAGATCAAGTTCGTCATCCCGTCGGCGGCCTACGACAACACCCGCTTCGAGTCCGGCATGCTGATCGCCCGGGCCTGGGAGCGGCTGGGACTCAAGGTCCAGCTCATCACTACCCCCGACTGGCCCAACTTCAGCAAGCGGGTGGACTACCCCTGGGAGAACCACGCGTTCATCTGCGCGTACATCGCCAGGCCGGAACGGCTGGACCCCGACGAACTGCTGACGCGGCCGTTGCACTCGAGCCAGATCCGGAAGGGGGGCGGGAACTACGCGGGGTACAACCAGCCCGAGTACGACGCGGCGGTGGACGCCGGCCGGGCTGAGCTGGACGTGGAGCAGCGGCGGGCGCTGATCTGGAAGGCCCAGGAGATCGTGGCCCGCGACATCCCGCACATCACCCTGTTCCACAAGAAGGCGCTGCACGTCTACAACAAGCGGAAGTGGGGGAACGTGGTCTCCATCCCGGGGACGGGGTTCTTCAACATCATCAACTACGTCGAGGCCGTGCCCCTCACGGGCGACGCGACGATGGTGCTCTCCGAGCAGGGGACCTGGAGCAGCCTGAACCCCTTCTACGCGCCCTCGGGGTGGACGGCGATGGACATCTCCCGGATCATCTTCGACACCCTGTCCCGGGTCGGGCCCGACATGAAGCCCGCGCCCTGGGCCGCGGAGAAGTGGGTGCCCCGGAGCCCCACGGTGGTGGACGTCCACCTGCGCAAGGGGATGAAGTTCCACGACGGGCAGCCGGTGACGGCCGAGGACCTGAAGTTCTCCTACGAGGAGATGAAGCGGTGGCGGGTCCCGCTCTACGTGCCGGCCCTGGAGCCGCTCAAGCAGGTGCGGGTGCTGGACGCCCATACGGCGCGGCTCGAGCTGGCCCACCCCTACGCCCCGCTCTACATGCAGACCTTCGCCCTGGTGCCCCTCGTGCCCAAGCACGTCTGGGAGCCAGCCCTGCGCGAGCGACGGATGGCGCGCCCCGAGGAGTGGAACGACCCGAGGTCGATGATCGGCTCCGGGCCGTTCAAGTTCGTCTACCTGCGCGGGAGCGAGGTGAAGCTGCTCGCCAACGAGGAGCACTTCCGGCGCCCCAAGGCGAAGGCCTTCGTGGTCGCCCTCGTCGCCAATGTCGACGCCCAGTTCCTGGGGTTCCGCAAAGGGGAGTACGACTTCCACACGGGCCGGGGGCTCACGACGCCTCAGATGAAGGAGGCGCGGGGGGTGCCGCACCTGGGGGTGGTGGAGACCGACGACATCGGCGTCTTCTGGCTGAACTTCAACCTGCGCGAGGCCTCGCCGTTCCGGGACCACGCGCTGCGGCTGGCGGCGGCCCACCTGATCGACTACGAGACGTTCGTCAGGTCGATCCTGGCCGGGCTGGCGGTGCCGGGGCGGGGGCTGATCGCCCCGGGGAACCGGTTCTGGCACAACCCCAACATCGCGGATGGGGAGGTCCCCGGGAAGCTCCACTACCACCGGTACGATCCGGCGCAGGCCCGGCGGATCCTGCAGGACGCCGGCTACCAGTGGGACTCCCGGGGGCGGCTCTACTATGGGGAGGGCCACCGGCCGCAGCCCTTCCCGAAGAGCGCAGGGGTGCCGAAGGCGATGCAGGAGGTGCGGGCACGGCAGGGAGAGGCGTGGGGCCGGCCGGGCGGCCCCGGCTGCCAGCTCTGAGCCTACCTGGCCACGGGGCGGGCCCGGGCCCGCGAGCTCCGGCAGGAGACGGCAGGCGCGTGTCTGAACGGTTCTCGCCTTGACAGCAGGGGGGGAAAGGCTAGAATTCTGCTGGGGTTCGTCCCGGCGTAGCGGGATGGGCCGCGGGCTGGAGCCCGGAGCAAAGGAGAGAGCCATGTGTACATCGAGGAAGGGGTTCGTGTCGGTTCTCGGGACGGCCGGCCTCGTCGCCCTCGTCGCCGCCCTCGCGACGATCCTCGGGACCGTCCCCGCTGACGCCCAGCAGAGGACGCCCATCAGCATCAAGGTCGGCCGGACCGTCGGGGGGAGTGGCTTCCACATCCCCTCGTATGTCGCGGTGGAGAAGGGCCAGTTCCTCGAAGAAGGGCTCAAGGCCACCCTGATCGCCATGGAAGGGGGGGCGCTGGTCAAGGCGAACATTGCCAAGGAGATCGACTTCCAGCCCATCGTGGCCGGCGGCTCCCAGGCCCTCCTGGCCGGCGCGCCCCTGATCTACATCGTGGGGGAGTCCACGATCTCCCAGTGGACCATCACGACCACGCCCGACATCAAGAAGGTCGAGGACCTGAAGGGGAAGGTCCTCGGTCTGGGACGGCCGGGCTCCGCGGACTACGAGGAGCTGGTCATCACGCTCCAGAAGTTCTTCAAGATGGAGCCGGGGAAGGACTACAAGGTCATCGCCTTCCGGGGCGAGCCGGATCGGGTCGCGGCACTACTCAAGGGGTCGATCCAGGGCGCTGCGCTCTCGTTCCCCCATGCCGCGAGGGCCGAGATCGAAGGGTTCAAGATCCTCGTGAAGACCGGTGAGTACATCCCGAGGCTCGGCGGAACCTTCATGACCCACCGGGACTACGTGACCCAGCGCCGCGACCTCGTCAAGGCGTTCATCAAGGCCATCGCCAAGTCCATCGATTACATCCGAACCAACAAGGCCGGCACCTTCGAGGTGATCCAGAAGTACTTCGGCATCGACGACCGCCGCGTGGTCGAGAGCATCTATACCCTGCTCCACGACAAGTACAGCCCGGAGATCCCCCACAACCTGCTCCTCCAGCTGTTCCAGTCCCGGGCGATCCCCGAGCTGGGCTGGCCGGCCGGCAAGCCGCTCCCGGACATCGAGCAGTTCGTCGCGCGGAGCGTGCTCAACGAGGCGCTGGGGGAGCTGGGGAAGAAGCCCTCGAAGTGAGCTGACCGGTCACGCATCCCGCGGCACCGCGGCAGCCGGCCGCCGGACCGAGAGGTGATCCCTTACATCCGGGCACGGGAGATCGGGCTGACCTTCAGGCCCAAGAACCGGGAGCCGGTCCGGGCCATCAAGGGCCTGGACGTCGAGGTCGGACGGGGGGAGTTCGTCACCCTCGTGGGGCCGTCCGGCTGCGGGAAGAGCACGTTCCTCAACATCGTCCTGGGGTTGCTGCGGCCCGACACCGGAGAGGTCCAGATCGACGGCAGGCGAATCACCGGCCCCGGGCCCGAGCGGGCCATGGTCTTCCAGGAGTTCGGCCTGCTGCCGTGGCGGACGGTCCTGGCCAACGTGGAGCTGGGGCTGGAGCTGCGGGCCGTGCCCGCGGCGGAGCGGCACCGCCGCTCCCTGGAGCTGATCCAGATGGTGGGGCTCACGGGGTTCGAGCGCCACTACCCCCACGAGCTGTCCGGGGGGATGAAGCAGCGGGTCGGCCTGGCCCGGGCCCTGGCCACGGACCCCGAGGTCCTGCTCATGGACGAGCCCTTCGCCGCCCTGGACGCCCAGACCCGGGACCTCATGCAGACCGAGCTGCTCCAGATCTGGGAGAAGTCCAAGAAGACCGTCCTCTTCGTCACGCACAGCATCGAGGAGGCCGCCTACCTCTCCGACCGGGTCGTCATCATCAGCGCGCGGCCGGGCCGGACCAAGGAGATCATCAAGATCGATCTCCCCCGGCCCCGGGACTACGAGATGCGGCTCACCCCCCAGTTCAACGACCTCAAGCTCCGGATCTGGGAGACCATCAAGGAGGAGCTGCTGGTGAGGGCCGGGTGATGGGCCTCGGGGCCTTCTACGACCAGCACCCGCGCCTCATCCTGGGCGTGGCCTCCATCGCCGTCCTGGAGGGGGCCTGGGAGCTCCTCCTCACGTACGTCGTCGCCTACAACCCGTTCTTCCTGACGAAGCCCTCCCTGATCGCGGCGGCGTTCAACCAGCAGATCATCCAGGGGAAGCTCTGGAAGGACATCGCGATCAGCAGCCGGGCCTTCGCGCTCGGCCTCGCCCTGGCCATCCTGGTCGGCATCCCCATCGGGGCCGTCATGGGGTGGCGGCGCAGGGTCGAGTACGCCCTGGACCCCCTGCTCACGGCCCTGTACGCCAGCCCGCTGGTCGCGCTGGCGCCCGTGCTCATCATCGCCTTCGGCGTCGGGCTCACGGCCAAGGCGGCGCTCGTCTTCCTGCTCTCCGTGTTCCCCTTCGTCTTCAACACCTTCGCGGGCGTGCGGGCGACCGACCGGGTCCTGATCAACGTGGTCACGTCCTTCGGCGGGAAGGAGAGGGACCTCTACCTGAAAGTGATCCTGCCCAGCACGCTCCCTTACATCGTCGCCGGCGCCCGGCTCGCCATCGGCCGTGCCCTCGTGGGGATCCTGGTGGGGGAGTTCTACGCCGCGTCCGAGGGGATCGGCTTCGCCATCTCCCAGTTCGGCGACACGTACCGGCTGGCCGAGATGTTCTCGGGGATCCTGGTCTTGTGCATCGCGGCCGTGGCGCTCACCGAGGCGCTCCGGAAGCTGGAGCGGGTGGTCGCGCCCTGGAGCGCCGAGCAGACCTCCCGGTGAGGGGCGGGACGTGAGGGGCTACCGGGAGCGAGAGCCGTTCATCCTGGGCGCGGCGGTCATCGTGCTCCTGATCGCCCTCTGGGAGGCGGTCCCCAGCCTGGTCACCCTCTCCCGGGGCATGGCCCTCTTCTTCACGACCCCCTCGAAGGTCGCCGCGACGTTCTGGCGGATGCTGGTGAACGGGGAGCTGAACCGGCACCTCTACGTCAGCGGCCTGGAGTTCGTGGTCGGCCTCGGGCTGGCGATCCTGGTGGGGCTGCCGCTCGGGCTGCTCATGGGGCGCTCGAAGACCCTGGACGCGCTGCTGGACCCCTACGTGAACGCGCTGAACGCCACGCCGCGCCTGGTCTTCCTGCCCCTGCTGATCCTCTGGTTCGGCCTGGGGATCTGGTCGAAGATCATGATCGTCTTCGCCGGCGCCGTGTTCCCGCTCCTGATCAACACCTACGTCGGCGTGAGGAACGTCAACCGGGTCCTGATCGACGTCGTGCGGTCGTTCTGCGCGAGCGAGCGGCAGATCATGCGGATCGTGGTGGTCCCGAACTCCGTCCCCTACATCGTCGCCGGCCTGCGCCTGGCCATCGGGCGGGCGATGCTCGGCGTGGTCGTGGGGGAGTTCTTCGGGGCGCCCGAGGGCCTCGGCCACGTCATCGCCGAGGCCGCCTCGAACTACGTGGTGGACAAGGTCTTCGTGGGGGTGCTGATCTTCATGGGCATGTCTCTGGTCCTCACCATGTCCGTGAAGAAGATCGAGTCCAACCTCACCCGCTGGCGGCCCGAGGAGACCAAGACCTTCTGAGCAGGTGAGCCGAGATCCCTGGGCCACTCCTGGTGGGTGCGGCCATGAGAATTCTCACCCCGGGCGGCTCACCTCACGGGCTTTTTCCCGAGATCCGCCAGGGCCTCGCTCAGCAGGCCCCGCGCGACGAACTGCTCCACGTCGGGGAGCGGCTTGCCCGCGGGCCAGCCGAGCTCCGGGATGGCCCGGGACTCGAACAGCTTGACGAGCAGGTCGTGGGGGATCTCCGGGCTGTACTTGTCGTAGAGTACGCGGTAGACGCTCTCGGCCACCCGACGGTCGTCCATGGCGAAGTACTTCTGGATCACCGAGACCGTGCCGTCCCGGTTGGTCCGGATGAAGTCGATGCCCCGGGCGATGGCCTTGACGAACGCCTTCACCGTGTCGCGCCGCTGGGTCACGTTGTCCTTGTGCGTGTGGAAGGTGCCCCCGAGCCTCGGGATGTGGTCACCGGTGCGCACGAGGACCTTCAACCCCTCCACCTCGGCCCTGGCGGCATGGGGGAAGGAGAGCGCGGCCCCCTGGATCGAGCCCCTGAACAGCGCGGCCAGTCGGTCGGGCTCGCTCCGGAAGGCGATGACCTTGTAGTCCGTCCCCAGCTTCATCTTGAAGAACTTCGCGAGCACGATCACGAGCTCCTCGTAATCGGCGGAGCCCGGCCTCCCCAGACCGATGGTCTTCCCCCGCATGTCCTCGACCTTCCTGATGTCCGGGGTCGTGGTGAGGGTCCACTGGGAGATCAGGGACTCGCCCACGACGAAGACGAGGGGCGCCCCCTGCAGCATGGCCTGGGAACCGCCCCCGGGGATCGGGACGAAGTCGAGCTCCTTGGCGATGGTGGCCTTGACCAGCGCGCCCCCTTCCATGGCCACCAGCGTGGGCTTGAGCCCCTCCTGGAGGAAGTGGCCCTTCTCCACCGCCACGTACGAGGGGATGTGGAAGCCGTCGCCCCCGGCGATCCGGCCGACCCTGATGGGGGTCGGCTGCCTCGACTGGGCGTCGGCCGGGACCGCCTCGCCCAGGAGCAGGGCGGCGGCCAGGGCCCCGACCATGAGGGCCATCTTGCCTCGCGCCAGCGATCTCGCATCGGCGGTGCGCATGGTCGTCTCCTTATCGGGGGTTTTCCACGTCACGGGTGATTCCTCCCTTCCGGTGCTCGCGAGGGCCCGGATTCTCTCCCCGTAGGCTTCTGCTGTCAAGCGGGATCCACCCGCAACTCCCTCGGTCTCCCCCGGCGGTCTAGCGCCCCAGGTAGGCCTCCCGGATCCGTGGGTCGGCGGCGAGCTCAGGCGCGGGTCCCTCGGCGACGATCGTGCCGGCCTCCAGCACATAGGCCCGGTCAGCGATCTGGAGGGCCGCCCGGGCATTCTGTTCCACCAGCAGGACGGTGATCCCGCGCTGGCGCAGCATCTCGACGGCCCCCAGGATCCCGCGGACCGCCCGCGGGGCCAGGCCGAGGCACGGTTCGTCGAGCAGCAGCAACGCCGGCCGCGCCATGAGGCCGCGGCCCAGCGCGAGCATCTGCTGCTCACCCCCGGAGAGGGTGCCCGCGAGCTGGCGGCGTCGCTCTCGGAGCACGGGGAAGATGCGGAACACCTCCTCGAGGTCGCCCTCGACCATCTCCCGCTCCTGCCCGAGGCGGTGATAGGCCCCGAGCCGGAGGCCATCGAGCACGGTCAGGGTGCTGAAGAGCTGCCGGCGCTCCGGTACCAGGGCCAGCCCGAGGCGCACCGCGCGCTCGGCGGGCAGGCCGGTGATCGGGGCCCCCCGAAAGCGGACCTCCCCCGCAGTCGGATGGAGGATCCCTATAATGGTGTGGACCAGCGTGGTCTTACCCGCGCCGTTCGGCCCCACAACCCCCACGATCTCCCCGGCCCTGGCGCACAGCGACAGCCCCTTTAACGCCTCGATCCGGCCGTAAGCCGCCCGCAGGGCCTGGACCTCCAGGAGAAGGGGAGCAAGCACCGGCCCAAGCGCAGGCGCCGGGGACCCAGGCGAGACCTCCGCGCGCGCCGGCCGGGGGACCGGCGTAGCAGCCGGCTCAGCGGTCGGGCCATGCCCCAGGTAGGCTTCGATCACGCGCGGGTCCCCGCGGACTTCCGCGGGGCTCCCCTCACGGAGCATGCTCCCGTAGTTCAACACGGCGATCCGCTCGGCGACCTCCATCACCAGGTCCATGTTGTGCTCGACGAGGAGCACCGCGACCCCGTTCTGATGGATTTTCCGGATCAGCTCCCCCAGGGCCGCCCGCTCCCCGGCGGTCAGCCCTGCGGCCGGCTCGTCCAGGAGGAGCAGGCGCGGCCGGGTGGCGAGAGCGCGGGCCAGCTCCAGGGTCCGTTGCTGCCCGAAGGGGAGGCTGGCAGCCGCCAGGTGAGCCTGCCCTGCCAGCCCCACCTGGTCCAGCAGCGCCAGCGCCTCCTCCTGCATGGCGCGATCCTCGGCGCGGACCTGAGGGGTCCGGATCGCGCAGGCGATCACCCCGCTCCGGGTCCAGCGGTGGAGCCCCACCATCACGTTCTCCGCGACGGTCATGGCCCCGAAGATGCGGAGGTTCTGGAAGGTCCTGGCAATGCCGAGCCTGGCGATGATGTGCGGGGCGAGTCGATGGATCGGACGTCCGCCGAGAGAGAGCTCCCCGCGGCTCGGCGGCAGGAGCCCGCAGATCATGTTGAGGAGCGTGGTCTTCCCGGCTCCATTGGGTCCGATCAGGGCGAGCAGCTCGCCGGGGGGAAGTCCCAGGCTGAGGTCATTGACTGCGACCAGGCCACCAAAGGCGCGGGTCACCCCCCGGATTTCAAGCGGCCCCCCGCGCGCAGGCTGTATCGGGAGCTGGCCTTCCGCCGGCAGGAGAGGACCTTCCAAGGGCTTCGAGGCGGGGAGGCCTGGAGAGCCGGCGAGCGCACCGGGAGAGGCCGGGAACGCCCCCGGGAACCCGACGGCGGTCAGCCTGCCCGCGCCTCGCCGCGAGGTCGTGCCGAACAAGGGGGCGAGCTTGGGCCACAGCCCCTCCGGCATCGCGACGATCAGGCCCACCAGGGCCAGGCCGTACGCGATGATCTCGTACTCGCCGGCTGCCTGGCCCATGAGCCGCGGGAGCACGGCGCGCAGCCCCTCACGCAGCAGGGTGACCAGTGCTGTGCCCACCAGGGCACCCGGGAGGTGGGTGACCCCGCCCACCATGACCATGACGACCAGCTCGATGGAGAAGAGGAACCCGAACGGGGAGGGGTTGACGAAGACCAGGTAGTGGGCATACAGGCTCCCGGCGAGGCTGGCGTAGACCGCGCTCAATGCGAAGACCTGGACTTTGTGCCAGCTGACATCCACCCCGAGCGTGGCCGCCGCGGTCTCGTACTCGCGGAGGGCCCGGAGGGCGAGCCCCACACGAGAGCGGACCACGTTGTGGGCGAGCAGGAGGAGGGCCAGGCAGACCACCCAGACCACGACGTAGTAGCGGAGATCGGAGTCGAACGGCACGCCCGCGAGGCTCAGGTAGGGGAGCCCGGTGATGCCTGAGGGGCCGCCGGTCAGCTCCCGGAGCTCGTTCATGAGGATGTGGACCACCAGCCCCCAGCCGAGCGTGGCCATCGCCAGGAAGTGGCCGCGCAGCCGCAGGATCGGGACGCCGATCAGCAAGGCCACCGAGCCCGTGAAGAGCGCGGCCAGGAGCATCCCGAGCCACGGAGAGAGCCCGCCAGCCGTTGTCAGGATCGCGGACACGTACGCGCCGAGCCCGTAGAAGGACGCGTGTCCGAGCGAGATCTGCCCCGCATATCCTGAGAGCAGGATCAGGCCGAGGGCGACCATGCTGTGCAGCCCGATGACGACGAGGATGCTCACATAGTAGTGGCTGCGGGTGAGCAGGGGGATGAGGA
>JACPFL010000036.1 GCA_016183025.1 Deltaproteobacteria bacterium
CCCCCGAGACCCGCTCGCCCCCCGGTCTCGAGAGACACCCGACCGGACCGGGAGGGACGAGGCAGCAGCACTCTCCAGCATGGCTCGACGCATGCGAAATGGCCGGTCAGGGGAGAGCGGCTGCGTTTGCCAGGGGCGGAAGGCCGGCCCGAGCGTGAGTGGCCAGCCCCCTTCCGGGAGCGGCCAGCACTGGCCCGGGGGCTTCTCCAGGGTAAGCTGCCCCTGTGCCACCCGCAGGACATAGTCGGCCTGCTCCGCCAGCGCGGGGATGAACCCATCACGCCCCCGGACCCCGGCCGGGGGCCACGGACAGAGGAGCAACACCGCATGCCCGCGCCGGGCCAGCTCCTGAAGGCGCGCCTCGATCCGCCGGAAGATCCGCCAGACCTCGGGAGTCGGGACGTCCTCATCGTAGAGGGTCTCGAGCAGACCGGAGCACACCAGCGCACGGCCGTGGACCCGGGTCAGGGCCGGCTCGACCGCGTCCAGGATCAGCGCCTGAAGCTGGTGACAGGTGAAGGTGCGGGAGACGTGGATGCGTTCGAGCAGGGCCCGCGGGTCCAGCTCGGCCTCCTGCGCGAGGCGGGTCAGGAGGTAGGGATCGAAGCTGTTCCCTCCATCGACAAGGACGACGGGCTCGCCCCGGGCCAGGAGCCTGAAGCAGAGTTCCAGGCCCAGGCGAAGCAGACGGGTCTCACCATAGAGGAGCACCACCGGCCCGGGTGGAGCCTCCCCCCGCAACAGTTGAGAGAGCGCTTCCAGGGGCGGCCACATCCGTCCACCCACCCCGACCCTGGTCTCCATGAGCCACCTCCGCAGAGAGTGTCCATCTCTCTATTACTATACAGATGTATAGATGTCAAGGGGAGACCTTGCCTTGCCCCCTTTCTACGGGCTTGCCGCATGGACTTCCCGGACCGCGCCTCTGACCAGCACGCCGCCAGGCTTGGACGTGACTGCCAATGGAGTTTAAAATAACAGGAGGTTATCTAAAAAGTTAGCTTAGGACTTCTCGAATAGCTCTCAATATTAAAAGCCCCTGCTCTATGCCTCGAACCCCCCCTGTCCTCCCTCACGCTCGGGAGAGTCTCCCGTCAGCTCAGGGGGTAATCGTAGATCCGGTACACTTTATAGAGCTCCCCTCCCAGCTTCTCTGCGGCGCGCCGCATGAGGTGGTTGTCCTCCAGGACCCAGGAGACTTCCCCATAGAAAAACCCCCGGGCGACCCCCCGTCGCCAGGTCTCGGCGTAGAGCAGCGCTTCCAGCCCGCTCTTCCGATAGGTCGGCCGGATCCCGAGCGCGATGATCCGCAGGCGGTTGAGACGGCGCCGTCCGAGCAGGAAATGCACGATCCCGAACGGCAGCAGCCGCCCGTTCATCCGTTTCAGGACGAGGTTGTAGTCCGGCAGAGACAGGGCAAAGCCTGCCGGCTCCCCGTTGATCTCACCGATGAGCACGAGTTCCGGGTCCACCAGGGGCTTGAGCCGGGCGGCCATGAAGGCGACATCCTCTGGTGCCATCGGCACAAACCCCCAGTTGCTGGCCCAGGCCTCGTTGTAGAGCCGCTGGATCAGCTCCACCTCCTGGGTGAACGCCGCCATGCGCAGGGTCCGGATCGTGATCCGTCCCCGCCGGGCCACCAGCTCGGCCACCCGGTCGACCGCCGCGGGCGCCACCGGGCCGGTGGCGGTCAGCAGGTAGGCATAGAGATCACGGACCTTGCTGCATCCGAACTGCTCGAGCATCTGCGCGTAGTAGGGGGGGTTGTGAGACATGAGCACCATGGGAGGGGTCTCGAACCCCTGGACCAGCAGTCCGACCTCGTCATGCACGGACAGGCTCACCGGTCCGCGCATAACCGCCATCCCCTGTTCCCTGAGCCATCCCGCGGCCCGCTCCAGCAGGGCCCGCGCCACCGTCAGGTCGGGAAGGGTCTCGAACAGCCCGAAGTAGCCGACCTTCTCGTTGAGATACCGCAGGTCGTGGTGGTTGACAACCGCCGCGATCCGCCCCACGGGGACCCCCTCCCACCGGGCGAGGAACAGCCGCACCGCCGCGTGTCGGAACAGCGGGTTCTTCGTGGGATCCAGGTACTCCTTCCGCTCGCGGATCAGCGGCGGGACCCACGCGGGGTCGCCCCGGTAGACGGACCACGGAAAGCGGATGAAGGCCTTGAGGTCGGCTTTGCCCTCGATCGGGACAATGGTGAGCGAGGACTCGTCCGACCGCTTGAGGGGCTGTCGGAGCCGTGGGACTGGACCGGAAAAGTAATCGGTCCGGTCGGGGGGCCTCACCGCTGGCGCCACCGGGGCCGGCGCTTCTCCAGGAAGGCGGCCAGCCCCTCATGGGGGTCCTCAAGCGCCATGAGACGCCCCAGATACTGCTGCCCGACCGCTTCGAGGGCCTGGGCGATCGGCTGGTCAAGGTGCTCACGGACCGTAGCTTTGCAGGAGCGGAGCACCGGGGCGCTGAGCTCCCGCAGGGTGCTGATGAGCCTGGCCGCCTCGTCCGCGAGCTGCGCGCCCGGCACCGCGGCCGTGATCAGCCCCAGCCGCTCGGCCTCGGGGGCCGGGATTCGGGCCCCGGTCAGGAGCAGCGCGAGGGCTCGGCGAAGCCCCACCAGCCGCGGGAGCAGCACCATAGCCACGGGAGCCCAAACCCCAAGCGAGATCTCGGGCTGCCCGAATACCGCCTCCTCGGCCGCCAGCACCAGGTCGCAGGCCAGGGCCAGCTCGCAGCCGCCCCCCAGAGCGGTCCCCTGCACGACCGCCAGGGTCGGGCACTCGAGCCCCAGGAGGAGCTGAAACTTCCGGGTGACCAGCGCGATCATGCGCCCGACCCGATCCGCCGTGTGATCCGCCACATCCACCCCGGCGGAGAACACCTCCCCCTCTGCGGCGATGACCAGCAGCCGGAGGTCGGTCCCCCCATGGAGCGCTTCGATGACCTGGACCAGTTCCGCCACCATCTCCAGGGTCATGATGTTGAGCGGAGGGCGTCGCAGCGTGAGGGTGGCGACGTCACCGTCGCGCGTGAGGCGCAGGAACTCCGGCCTCACTGAGCCCTCAGGCCTTCAGTCGCTCCAGATGCGGAGGCTTCGCTCCTCAGCTTCCGAGGGCCCCGTCGCGGGGATGAGTCCAAGCCGGCGGGCGATGGCGAGGCGATCCGGCGCCAGCACGAGACCCTGTCCCAAGCCGGCTGTCAACAGCCGCTGGAGCTCCCGAAGGATCTCAGGCGAAGGGGTCTGGCCCTCGCTGAGGTGCTGCTGGGCTTCGGCGAGCGTGCTACAGGCCTGATCGAGGTGCCAGGCGAAGGAGAGCAACCACGTCAGCTCCCGCTCGCTCTGCGGCGCCGGGAGGTCGTGAAAATCGAATAGGGCCGCGGCGACCTTGGTGTAGCGCAGGATGCCGGCTTTGTCCCCGGCATCCTTCCCATAATAGCGCCTGCGCTTCAGCTCGGTCACGCGGGCTTTGTATTCCTCGTCACCATAGATCTCCCTGGGCAGCCACTCGCGCAGATCCTTCACGACTTCGCCCCGCTGGGTGACGATGGCGACCGCGACGTCTGCACCCAGCGTCCGGTCGTATTCGAACACCACGGCCCCGCGAAGCAGGGCCTCCTCCAGCATCAGCGTCAAATCCCGCGTGATCTTCCTGTACCGCGCGCCGCTGGCCTGCTCGTTCGTATCCGCGCCAACCCCGCCGGTATTGAACATGTAAAACTCCTGCGCGAGACCGCCCTCCTCGATGGCCTTTAAGATCTCGCCCAGGCGATTGGCGTTCTCATCCTCCAGCCCGATGATGAACGGGTCAGAAAAGTACTCCACATACGGCTGCCCGATCGCGCCAACCGCGGCTCCCATCTGTACAGCCTCGCCCTGCATCAGGGCCCGGACGTACTGCGCCGGGATGAGCCGGATCAACGGCGGCACCACGTCGTTTCGGCGCATCACGCCCTGCCAGAACACCCTATCCATCGCCTCCATCGGAACGTGCACCGAATCGTTCAACCGCCCCCGGGTCATGGCCTCCAGGACGTGTCTGGTGCCCTTGTGATCGACGAGAACCTGGCGCGCGAAAATCGCCCGCATGTTGCGAACCGGGTTCTCGAAAAAGTTCGGGGCGCCCTTCTCAAGATCGATCGGGGCGTTCTCGATCGGTTGTCCCTGAATGGCGGCCCACGTGATCGGATCGTCCTCTTCGGTGAGCCCGAACGGCACCGCATAGAAGTTGTTCTCGGTCCCATCAATCGCATACGGGATCTTGATCGTCTTGCTGTCGCGCACGACTTCGATGGGCGCGGGAAGTCTCTGGATGAGCACGATGTCGTCATTCATGGGGTAGACGCCCTCCTGGGGGTCCTGCTGAAGGCCCAGGAGCGTGCCAAGCGGGCTGTTGGCGAGCTCCAGCATGATGGTGATGGTGCTCTTGCCGTGCAGCGAAGGCCCCGTCGTCACAAGGGCCGTGTTGATCAACGTCCCATCAATCCGCCTGACGCGGGCCACGCTCAACGCTGCCTGCACCGCCAGCCCTCCGGCCTGCCTGACTTTGAACATCCCGATGGTCAGCGGGCCCATCTTATGCTCACCCAGGTAGTCAAATCCGAGGTGGAGGGAGAGGCCCTTGGTAGGCGCTTTGAAGACGAGCTGTATGAGCCCCGCCTCTCTGATGCGCGTTTTCAGCTCCTCGCGCAGGTCCAGTTCCTCGAGCCAGTTCGGAATCGAGACCTCCAGGATGTCAGGCGCCTCCCTGCGGCGCGCGGCAGGGAGATCGAATGTCAACTCCCGCCACAGAGCGGGAACCTGGAGATACCGCGTGCCGAAGAACAACTGGCGTGCATGGAAGGATCGGCCTGGGGCGTCGCCGATCTGCCGGTCAGTCTGGATGACGGTGTCACCGGCTGCAAACTTCGCTCGCAGGTATCGGGTGATGTGGGGGAACACCTCGGCAAACAGGGCCTGGGTTTCCTCGCTGAACGCGATGGCGTCGCGGTTTCTTGGGAACCCCTCGATGAAATACTGGGTGAGGTCCGGCCGGCGCACCACCCCGAGCTGGCTGAAGAACGCCAGTCCCCCATTGGGGAGCCTGTAGACGATGTCCGGACCCGCACGCCGCCCGGCTTTCCCTCGGGCGTTGGCCGCTTCAGCCTCTCGATAGATCTGTCGCCATTCTGCGAGGACTTGCGCTTGCGCTTCCGATGGCAGGTCCTGGAAGATCCGCATCTTGCTGACGAGCCAGGCATCCGAGGGATTGTTGAACTCGCTCTCCGGACGATGCCCCTGCGTGGCGACAGCCATCAGCTCATCCAGGGCCCTCGCAAACTCAGGGTTGATGGCCGGGCCGACCAGGGTCGGCCCGATTGTCGCGATTGTCCCTGCCGCCTCACGAGGTTGCCTCATTGTGTGTTCTTCCCCTGTCGGGCGTGCGATCGGTCGACGCCCTCGGCTGGTGGTCTCCCGGCCTGGCTCCGCTCAACTGCGGCAGATCGCCGGCTCCTCTACAAGGAATTATAAGGAATTGCAAGGAAGGCGTTGAAAATTTACCCAGAATTACTCCACGCCGGCCATGTCCTCCTCGACCATCTCCAGGTAGAGGTCGAAGCACTCCCAGCACAGGCGCATCGTCTGGGACAGGTTGGGGCGCAGCTGCTCAAGCGGGACGGTCTTGCCACAGTTATCGCAGATCCCGCTCTCCGGGGCCCGCCCATCCTGCTGCGCTGTCGGCTCGCTCACCCGCCCCTGCACCCCCCGAGCGTTCCGGGCGGCATCCTCTCGCCCCCTACGCCTGCTTCTTGAGCTGCTTCAGCGCCCAATACACCTTCTCGTTGGTCAGCGGGAGGGCCTTGATCCGGACCCCCACGGCGTTGTACACGGCGTTGGCGATGGCAGCGGCCGTGGGCACCGTCGGTGCCTCTCCGGTCCCCTTGGCCCCGAATGGGCCCGGCCCCAGGTGGCCCTCCACCAGCACGGACTGGATGCGCGGCAGGTCCGCGGCGGTGGGGACCAGGTAGGTCATCAGGGAGGGGTTCTGCACAACCCCGTCCTTGATCACCATCTGTTCCGTGACCGCATAGCCGATCCCCTGGGCCACCCCCCCTTCCACCTGCCCGCTCGTGGTGGTCGGGTTGATGGCGCGGCCCACGTCGTGCACGGCGATCAGGCTGAGCACCCGGACCACGCCGGTGTCCGGGTCCACCTCCACCTCGGCGACATGGGTCCCGAAGTTGGGGCCGTTGCGGCGGTTCTCCAGGAACGTCCCGTTGCCGATGAGCGGCCCCCCCTCGACGCGGAAGCGCCGGTGAGAGAGATCGTGCAGCGAGACCCCGCGCTCGGGGCTCCCCTTCACGGAGACCCTCCCCTTCTCCAGCACGAGGTCCTCGGCCGCCGCCTCCAGACGCTCCGCCGCGTACTCCAGCACCTTTCCCCGGAGATCCTCCGCAGCCAGGCGCACGGCGTTCCCCGCAGCAAAGGTGGTCCGGCTCGCGCCGCTCCCCTTGTCGTAGGGGGTGGCCTCCGTGTCGGCCGCGATCACGTCCAGGGCCTCGAACGGCACGCCCATGATCTCCGCCGTGATCTGGGCGAGGATGGTCTTCGCCCCGGTCCCGATGTCGGCCGCCCCGGTGAGCAGGGTGAGCGATCCGTCCTCGTTCAGCTTGACCACCGCGCTCGACGTCCCGGAGCCGGTGGAACGCTCGCTGCAGCCCACCCCGACCCCATGGCCCGGGCGGGAGGAGCGGCGGTCCCAGGCGCCGAGGCTCCGCGCCCGCTTCAACGTCTCGGTGAAGCCGATCCCGTCCCACTTCTCCCCGATTGGCGAGAGGTCGCCTTCCTGCAGGGCGTTCTTCAGACGGAAGTCGATGGGGTCGAGCCCGAGGGCATCGGCCACCATGTCCATGTGCGATTCCATGGCGAAGGCCGCCTGTGGGTCGCCCGGCGCCCGGTACTGCCCGAAGCTGACCTTGTTCGTGTAGACCCGCCACCCCTCGATCTTGACGTGCGGGATCCGGTAGGGCCCGCCCATGCGGGTGATCCCGCCCGGCACGGGCATCGGGGTGAAGCCGCCGTATGCCCCCGTATCAAAGATCGCCCGGACCGCCCGGCCCGTGAGCGTGCCGTCCTTCTTCACGGCGATCTTCGATTCGATCACGCACGGGTGGCGCGGCTGGGAGGCCATGAACTCCTCCTCCCGGCTCATGACCAGCTTCACCGGCCGGCCCGTCCGCTGGCTCAGGAGCGCAGCCACCGGCTCGTCGATCAGGTGTCCCTTGCCGCCGAACCCGCCGCCCACCGCCGTCATGATCACCCGGACCTTCGCCTCCGGGAGGCCCAGGAGCTCTGCCGTCTCCTCCTGCACCTCGAATGGGTCCTGGGTGGAGCTCCAGATGGTGACCTTCCCCGACGGGTCCGCCTGGGCCACGGTCGCGTGCGGCTCGACGTAGACCTGGTGCACCGGGTGCGTCTCGAAGCGCTCCTCGAAGACGTGGTCCGCCTCCTTCAGCCCCTGGGCGATATCGCCCTTGCCGTAGTGCAGGATGGCGGCGATGTTGGGGTGCTGGTACGGCCCCTTGTAGTTCTTGTACTGGCTCAGCTCTTCGTGGATGACGGCCGCGCCCGGCTTCAGCGCGTCAGCGATCTCGAAGGCCGCCGGCAGGACCTCGTACTCGACGTGGATGAGCTCCAGGACCTCGTCGGCGATGTCCGGGTCGGTAGCCGCCACCGCGGCGACTCGGTCCCCCACGTAGCGGACCGTGCGGGGGAAGACCTCCTGGTCCTTCAGGAAGCGACCATAGCGAGGGGTCTTCACGTTCAGGCAGGTGAGCACGGCGCGTACACCGCGGAGTCGCTCGGCCCGCGAGGTGTCGATGTGGCGGATCCGGGCGTGGGCATGGGGGCTGCGCAGGGTCCGGCCGAAGAGCATCCCCGGCAGCTTGACGTCCGTCCCGAACACCGCGCGGCCCGAAACCTGGTTCATCCCGTCGATCCGCCCGACGCTCTTGCCCACCACCGTCAGGTCCATCTGCGCCATGCTCACCACCTCCTCTGGTCACGACCGGACGGCACTCTACCTTGCTCCCGATTCGCGGTCAAGCACGCGTCCGGCATTCACCCCTGCCCTTCCTCCTCGGCCTGCCTCCCGCCTGCCGCTCGCGTCGCGGCCGGCCCGCCGAGCTCGCGCGCCAGCTTCGCGCGGGCGGCCTCCAGGACCCCGACATGCTTCCCCACCGCGCCCTGCTGCGCCTTGGACATCTCGCCCATCTTCCCCAGGTACTCGATGTAGAAGTCTACGGCAGCGAGCACGGTCCGCAGCTCCCCCTCCTCCAGCTCGATCCGCTTCACCACCTGCCCTCCCCGGTCGCCTGCGCGCGGCCTTCCCGCGCGCGCGAGCGCGATGCTAACATGCGGCCTCTGCCCCGGTCAAACCAGCCTTCTCCGGCTCATACTCGGCCGAATGACCCGAGACAACCCGGCAGTCGGTGGCATTGTGGTGATCCTACGACTGATCTATAATCATACACGGGAGGAAATAGTATGATTGAAGCCAAATTGGTAAGGCTCAGCAAGAAGGGGCAGTTTGTGATCCCCAAGGGCATGCGTGAGGCCCTGGGGATAAAGGAGGGGGATGAGCTGCTCATCACCATCGAAGGGAGGAGGCTGGTGCTGGCACGGCCCCACGAGTACGCCCGAACAACCCGAGGTCTGCTCAAGGGAACCTGGGGCAAGAGCCGACGAGCAGTGGAGCGCTATATCGAGGCGGAGCGCCTGTCGTGGAAGTAAAGCAGGCAAAGTTCGCGAGGGAGCTGAAAAAGTTCGCCAAGGTAGGGCTGGATAGCTCCATCCTGATCTATCACCTGGAAGACGTGGAGCCTTACTCCGATCTGACCGAAGCGGCCTTTGCCGCTATCGCGGGAGGCTCCCCGGGAGCAGTGCTTTCCACGATCTCGGTGACGGAGCTTCTAGTCCAGCCCTTCGCCGAAGGGCAGCATGATCGAGTGGCAGCCTTAGAGCGCTTTGTCCTTACTCTTCCGAATACCGCCCTGGTACCGCCGAGCTACCCCGCGGCTAAAGAGGCCGCCCGTCTGCGAGCCAAGTACGGGATCCGGACACCCGATGCCATTCTCGTGGCCACTGCGCTGGGCGAGAAGGCCGAGGCGTTCCTGACGAACGATGCTCACCTGCGCAGGCTGAAGGCCGAAGGCATCGCCTTTGTGGTTCTGGACGATTACATATGAGATCGAGGATGGGGCTCGCGGCGCTGGTGGTCCGGAGGGAGGCCTGAGACGGTGCGTGAGCTCGTGACGATGTGGAAGTACACGAAGATGGTCGTGCTCACGGCCCTGACCGCTGCTGTCTACGCTGCCGTCCTCATCCCCCTGAAGGGGATCCCGCTCATCCCCGGCTTCACCGAAGTCCGCCCGGCCAACGCCATTCCCGTGACCTTCAGCTTCCTGTTCGGCCCGGCCGCAGCCTGGGGGTCGGCCATCGGGAACCTCATCGCGGACTTCTTCGGGACGCTGGGGCCGGGAAGCCTGTTCGGATTCCTGGGGAACTTCTTCTTCGGCCTGGTCGGCTACAAGCTCCACGGCCGGATGGGCCTGCTCGGAGCCCGGACGCTGGACGAGTCCGCACGGGGTCGCCTCTACATCGAGTTCGTCCTGATCGCCATCCTCGCCAGCCTCATCTGTGCGACCACGATCGGCTGGGGGGCCGACCTGCTGGGGCTCCTCCCCTTCGCCGTGCTGGCCGGCATCATCGCCCTGAATAACACCCTGGCCGCGGTCGTCCTCGGCCCGGTGTTGCTCTGGCTCCTGCTCCCCCGGGTGCGACGGTGGGACCTTCTCTGGGACGAGATCATGGATCCGGCGGATCGCCCGGCGCCCCGACTGGCCTGGCTGGGGGTGGTCTGCCTCTGGATCGGGGGAACAGGGGGAATGGCGGCCGGTCTACTTGCGTCAGGGGGACAGCCGCTGCCCCTGCTCGGCACGAACCCCGGCGTGGCAACAGCCGTCCTTCCGTTCCTGTTCCTGGTCACCGCCGGGTGCCTGCTTCTGTGAGGGGATGAGGCCCCCACCCCTCCGCGTCGAGGCGCTCTCCTTCCAGTACCGCACAGGGGCTCAGGCCCTTCGGGAGGTGAGCTGCACGCTGGCCCCGGGGGAGCTGGTCGGCATGATAGGCCCGAGCGGGGCCGGCAAGTCCACCTTCGGCCTGCTCGTGAATGGCCTGATCCCTCATCTCGTGCGGGGCACCATGACCGGGCGGGTGGAGGTGCTGGGCCGGGACACCTGCACCGCCCGGGTCTGGGAGCTGGCGCCCCTGGCCGGCCTGTTGTTTCAGGACTTCGAGGCCCAACTGTTCTCCAGCACGGTCCTGCTTGAAGTCGCCTTCGGGCTCGAGAACCTCGGACTCCCCCCTCCCGAGATCAAGCGGCGGGCCATGGGCGCGCTCACCGCGGTCGGCCTCACGGGTCTGGAACGGCGCGCTCCGGGGACCCTGTCCGGCGGCGAGAAACAGCGGCTGGCCCTCGCGTGCCTGTTGGCCATGGAGCCCCCTCTGCTGGTCCTGGACGAGCCGACCACCGACCTGGACCCTCAGGGGCGGGCGGCCCTCTTCACCCTGCTGGCGGAGCTGCGCCGGGATCAGGGCCGCGCGCTGCTCCTCATCGAGCAGGAGCCGGATCCGCTGGTCGAGGTGGACCGCCTCCTCCTCATGGCCGATGGAGTGCTCCTCGCTGAAGGTCCGCCGACCAGCCTGCTCCGCGACCCGGCAGTCCTGCAGCGGGCGGGCCTGCCGCTGCCGCCGATCGTGGAGTGCTTTTTCCGTCTGAAGGAGTGCGGCCTGCTCGGGTCAGCAGAGCCCCACCCCCCGGCCCTCCCCCTCACGGCCCACGAGGGGATTGCTCTCCTCCGCCATCTGGGCCGCCAGGCGCTACCGGACGCGGCCAGTCGGCTGGCCAGGCAGGATGCCGTCCGCGCGGGTGGCTACGGCGAGGTGCTCGTTGACGCGGAGGGGGTTGGCTACCGCTATCCTGGGGCTCCTGTTCCGGCGCTGCGAGGCGTGAGCCTGCAGCTCCGCCGCGGGGAGTTCGTGGCGATCGTGGGGCAGAACGGCAGTGGCAAGACCACGTTGCTCAAACACCTGAACGGGCTGCTCCATCCCACGGCTGGCCGGGTCCGGGTCGCAGGGCTCGACACCCGGAGCACGGAGGTGAGTGACCTCAGTCGTCACGTCGGCTATGTCTCCCAGAACCCCGACCACCTGCTCTTCGCGCCACGCATCGCCGACGACGTGGCCTTCGGCCCTCGCCTCCGCGGCATGCCGGAGTCCGAGGTCGCCCGCCGGGTCCAGGAAGCGCTGGCTGCCGTTGCACTGGAGGCACGAGGCGACGAGGACCCGTTCGTGCTCACCAAGGGGGTGCGTCAGCGCGTGGCGGTCGCCGCGGCCCTGGCCACCCGCCCAGAGTTGCTCCTGCTCGATGAGCCGACGACCGGCCTGGACCCTCACGAGCTGACCGGGATGATGGCGCTGCTCGACCGCCTCAACGCGGCCGGGCATACGCTCGTGATCGTCACGCATCACATGGGGGTGGCGGCGGCGCATGCCCACCGGACGATCGTGCTGAAGGACGGTCAGATCATCTTCGACGGGCCGACCCGGGACGCCTTCGGCCAGGACACGCTCCTGACCGAGGCCGGGCTCGAGGCGCCGCCGCTAGTCCGGCTGGGGCGGGCGCTCGGGGTGACCATGCTCTGCGTCAACGAGGTGGTCCAGTGCCTCGCGGGGAACGCTCCGTGAACCCCTTCCTCTACCTGGACCGGGCCACCCCGGTCCACGACCTCGACCCGCGCTGTAAGCTCCTGGTCCTGGCCGAGATCTGCGTCCTCCTGCTCCTCTTCCCCCATCCCCTCGCCCTGCTCCCCACCCTGATCGGGCTCGGCGTGATCGTGGGGATCACCAGGAGCCTCCCAAGCCTCCGGCGCCTGCTCCCGCTTCTCGCTATCCTCGGCGGCTTTTCCTTCACGCTCTGGGCCGTCTATGCCGGCGGCGCCCATCCCCTGGTCTGGCGCGTCAGCCGGGAGTCTCTGCTCTATGGGCTGGGGGTGGCCCTCAAGCTCGACGGCATGATCGTTGCCGGCGTGCTCCTGCTCGCGACCACGCGGAACGAGGAACTCACCCGGGCCCTGGTCCGGCTCGGGCTTCCCTACCGGCTCGGGTTCGCCTTCTCGGTGGCCCTCCGCCTGGTGCCGACACTCATCGGCGTCGGCGCCACCGTGGTGGAGGCGCAGCGAGCCCGCGGGCTCGATCCCCTGCGGGGGGACCCGCTGGCCCGCCTGCGCAAGGGGATCCCGTTGCTGGCCCCGATCTTGCTGACGACCCTCCGCAACGCCAATCAGCTCGCCATGGCCATGGAGGCTCGAGGGTTCGGCGCACCAGGACGGACCTCACTAGTGGAGCTGACCTGGCGTCGAGGGGACTCGGCGGTGGCGATCACCGCCAGCCTGCTGACTCTGGGCGGGATGCTCGCGCGGAGACTTGGGTTCGGGGAAATCCCGGGGCTCCCCGGCCCATGAGGATCAGATGACGCCGCGCCTGTGACCGGGATCACACTCCAGGGCGCTGCTCAAATCGTGGGCACTCCGCGCCAGGGCATCGGTGGAGCGAGACAGCCGGGCGCGATGCACAAGGCACTCCACAACGTTTTCACACGGCCCGTGGAAAACCGCGGCGCGACCCGCCAGGTCACGCGAGGCGGCGCAGGAGACCACGCGGGTCGAGGCGACGCAGCAGCCGGAGTTCCATGGGAGTTGGCGCCGGGGTCGACGGGATGGGGTCCGGCATGACCAGAGGGAACCCGGTCTGGCGCTTGACCTCCGCCGCCTCGACACCGGGATGCAAGGAGCAGACCCGAAGCCGGCGCGTCTCGGGCTCGAAGTCGAGCACCGCCAGGTTCGAGACGACCAGGCTCGGTCCACCACCCGGCGGCCCGGCTTGCGCGCGGCTCGCCCCTCCATCGAGGTACCCAACCCCACTCATGAAATCCACGCGCGGCACGAACGTCCGGGGCGTGTGGGCCGTCGTGTAGATGATGGTCCGCCCGGCCTGGCTCGTATAGGGGAGCCCCAGCGAGCCGGGACCTCGGAACCGCGGAGCATGCCAGGGGCCCACACAGACCATGTTGCAGTTTCCGTGCTGGTCGATCTGGATCCCTCCTCCGAAGAAGACGTCCACGCGACCCCGGCACGCCAGGGCCACGATCTCTTGGAGCGAGAGCCGGGCCTCGGCCCGGAGGCTCTCGGCATCGCAGGAGGAGGCGGTGAGCGGCGCGAGCTGGGAGTTCACGCCCCCGCTTCCCCCGTGGATGAACGTGAGGCTCGGGGCATGGGTGAGCTGGGCCAGCCGGCAGCCGCTGACCGGGATCATGTTCACGGCTCCGGTGAGGGCCACCTCCCCATCCCGGAGGGCGCGGCTGACCACGCAGGCCATCAGCTCGGCCGTACTGAACGGACGCGCCATCATCGCCTCCGGCGTCCCGCCTCGCGCAGGGAGGCCAGGTGCCGGCGCCCCCCGACCGACCGCGCGTACGCCGCAGGGCCTTCGGGGTCGAGCACATGGACCTTGAGGTAGGCCTCGAACTCCTCCTGCCCCTTGAGCCCCAGGTAGGCCTGCAGATGCGCCTCGTCGTGGAGGTAGCGGCCATGGGAAGAGGTCGGGTGGCAGCCGTAGGGCGCCTCGACCACGGCCGCGAAGAGGAATCCGGGCAGGCCGGTGCCCCCGGCCCGGCGCACGGCCAGAGGGCTCACCACCGCATCGGCCTGGAGCACGGTGTGGCGGGCCGCGAGGATCATCTCCCGGTCGGCGAACAGGCTGCCCAGGAAGGCGGCGTTGCCGAACGGGTCCACCAGCTGGGCGTGGACGAGGGCCACATCGGGGACGGCCGCCCGCGCGGCCCAGACCTGCTCGCCGGTGAAGGGGTCCGTGACCCGCTGATAGTCCCGGGGGTTGACGCGCGCGAACTCCTGGACCCCCATGCCGGCGGGATAGGGCATGAAGGGGCTCCCGTGCGCGCCAGCCCGGAGCGCCAGCAGGACGAAGGCCTCGTCCACCTCCCGCACCCGCAGCCCCCCTGCCTCGACCCCCTGGCGGAAGCGCGGGGCCAGGCCGAGATATTCGAAGCCCACGTAGCAGGTCAGGACCTCCGCGACCAGCCCGGCCCCGATCAGCAGGTCGGCGTTGAGCCCACCCGCGCCGCCGGTCATCAGGGTGCCGATCGGGATCCGTTGCCGGATGACCTCCCGAATGAGCGCCATGGGGTTGTTGTGCATGTGCATCCCCCCCACGGCCACCAACGCGCCCGGCCGGACGAACTGCCGGACCGCCTCCGCAATCGGCAGGACCTTGGACTGGCGTGACGGACGCTTCACCGGCCGACCCCTCGCCTCCGCGCCGATGCGGGAGTGTAGTCGATGCCCGACGGAAAGGCAACGT
The DNA here is from genome assembly GCA_016183025.1 of Deltaproteobacteria bacterium. Classification (GTDB taxonomy): domain Bacteria; phylum Desulfobacterota; class JACPFL01; order JACPFL01; family JACPFL01; genus JACPFL01. Next base: position 14,480 of record JACPFL010000036.1, read on the forward strand.
CGGTTGACACCAGATTTCACCCCACCTTATAATTCGCTGCGGATAGAGGAACAAGAACGCCGGGTCTCCCATCCGACGAGAGGAGGAGGACCATGACAGCACCACTGAAGCTGAACCTCTGGTTTGACGATGAGCTCTCTCGGCGCGCCTTCCTCCGCGTTGCGGCAGGCCTCGGGGTCGCTGCGGCCGCCGGGCCGGCCTTGGGTCCCACAGCGGCCCGGGCCCAGCGGGTCACCAGGCTCACCCTGGGCTACATGAAGATCGGCGACCTCTCCCCCATGTTCATCGGCCTGGACAAGGGCTTTTTCAGGGGCGAGGGGCTGGAGCTGAACCTCACGTCCATGGTGGGCGGCGCGGCCATCGGCCCCGCCCTGGCGTCGGGCGCGCTCAACGTGGGGTGGACCAATACCGTCTCGATGGCCATCAGCCACGTCAAGGGGCTCGACTTCAAGTTCATCTGCAACGGGGCCCTGAACAAGAAGGGGACCAACGACGTCTTCGGGGTGCAGGTGCTGCGCGACTCCCCGATCCGGACCGCGAAGGACCTGGAGGGGAAGACCATCGCCACCAATACGTTGAACAACGTGATCACGGTGGCGACCCGGACCTGGATGGACAAGAACGGGGGCGACTCCTCCACGCTGAAGTGGCTGGAGATCCCCTTCCCGCAGATGGAGCCGGCGCTGAGGAACCGGCAGATCGACGCCTTCACCGCCGTGGAGCCGTTCGTGACCGTCCCCTCCAGCCGGACCTCCCGCGTGATCGGCCACCCCCTCGGGGAGATGGCGCCGAGCCTGCTCATCGCCAGCTACTTCAGCACCGAGGAGTGGATCAACAGGAACGTGGACCTGGTGAAGCGCTTCAACGCCGCGATCGCGAAGGGGACCGAGTATCACAACGCGAACAAGGAGGAGGCCAGGGAGATCATCGCGAAGCACACCGGCCAGCCGAAAGAGATCGTCCAGAAGGTGGCCCTGCCCGCCTTCGAGGTGCCGATCCGGGACAGCGACGTCCAGGTCTTTATCGACCACTCGTTCAAATACCGGCTGATCGAGCGGCGCTTCGCGGCCGCCGAGATCATCAGCAAGCTCGCCCCGCGCGCCTAGCGCGCGCAGGCACGACACCTATCCGGCCCCGGCGGACTGCTCCTCCCGGGGCCTTCGTGTCCCTCGGCGGGGGCGGGGAAAGGCTAGCGGAGCCGGGCCGTGAGCCCCTTGTGCCAGCCCATCAGCCGGCCGTCCACCAGCACGAAGACCCGGTTCAGGGTGTAGCCCAGCGCGGCCAGCACGATCATCCCCGCGTACATCTCCGGGATCTCGAAGGAGCGTTGGGCGTTGAGGATGAAGTAGCCGATCCCGTCCGTGCTCCCCACCATCTCGGAGATGACCACCAGGATGAGCGAGATCGCCACGCTGATCCGCAGCCCCGTCATGATGTAGGGCGACGCCGCCGGGATGATGATCTTCCGGATCAGCTCGAACCGGCCCAGGCCGAAGGTCAGGGCCGTGTTGACGAGGACGCGGTCCACCCCGCGCACCCCGTCGATCGTGTTGATCAGGATGGGCCAGGCGCACGAGAAGAAGATGATGAAGACCTTCATCTCGTTGCCGATGCCGAAGAAGAGGATGGCCACCGGGATGAGGGCGGGCGGCGGCACGGGGCGGGCGAGCTCGATGACCAGCTCGAAGAGGTTGTACAGGCGCTGCCAGTACCCCATGAGGATGCCGAGGGTGATGAAGACCGCGGCTGCCAGGAAGTACCCGGCCGCCGCCCGCTGCAGGCTGGCCACGATATGCCCGGGGAGGTTGCCGGAGAGCATGATCTCCCCGAGGGCCCGCAGGATGCGGGTCATCGGCGGGAAGAAGAGCGGATGGAGCAGCTTGGCCCGGGAGAGCAACTCCCACAGCGGGAAGACCGCGAGGAGCACCAGGACCCCGTTCCACCGGGACTCCGTCGTCCAGGCCATCAGAGGATCTCCTTCTTGGTGAGGCCGCGGTGCCATCCCATGACCCGCGCGTCGAGGGCGAGAAAGACGCGGTTCAGGGTGTACCCGAGCAGGGCCAGCGTGAAGATCCCCGCGTACATCTCGGCGATCCGGAACGAGCGCTGCTCGTCCAGGATGAAGAACCCCAGGCCATCATTGGAGACCACCATCTCGGCGGTCGTCACCAGGATCAGGGCGATGGCCAGGCTGATGCGGAGGCCGGTGACGATCTGCGGCGAGGCCGCCGGGATCACCACCTTCCGGATCAGCTCCCACCGTCCGAGGCCGAAGGTCAGGGCCGTGTTGAACAGGGTCCGGTCGATGCTGCGGACGCCATCGATCGTGTTGAGGAGGATCGGCCAGGAGCAGGCATAGAGGGTCACGAAGATCTTCATCTCGTCGCCGATCCCGAAGAGCAGGATGGCGATGGGGATGATCGCCGGGGAGGGCATGGGGCGCATGAACTCGATCAGAGGCTCGAAGAACGTGAACAACAGGCGCCAGTACCCCAGGACGAGCCCCGCCGAGACCGCCAGGGCCGCCGCCAGCAGGTACCCCCGGCCGAAGCGGCCGAGGGTGGCGAGCATATGCTGGACCAGGGTCCCATCGAGGAGGATCCGCAGGAAGGTGCCGGCGATTCTGGTGATGGGGGGGAAATAGACCTCGTACACGTAGCCGGTGCGGGAGGCCAGCTCCCAGAGGCACAGGAGGGCCACGAGCACGCCCAGGCCTGCCAGCCTGAAGGAGGGCCTCCCTCGCTCCGCCATGCCCCGGCTACTCCAGGCGGAGGATGCGGCGGGCGTTCCGCTCCAGGACCTTCTCCCGGACCTCGTCCTTCAGGTCGAGCCGCTGGAACTCGGCCAGCCACCGGTCATGGGCGACGTACGGGTAATCGGTCCCGAACAGGCACTTGTCCTGGAGCAGCGTGTTCATGTACTGGACCACCGAGCGGGGGAAGTAGCGGGGCGCCCACCCCGAGAGATCGATACAGACGTTGGCCTTGTGCAGGGCGACCGACAGCATCTCCTCGGTCCACGGCCAGCCGAAGTGGGCGCAGATGAGCGTCAGCTCCGGGAAGTCGGTGGCCACGTCGTCGATGTACGGGATCGGCTCCCCGTACTTCAGCCGGACCCCGAGCCCGCCGGGCTTGCCCATGCCCGGGCCCGAAAAGCCGGTGTGCAGCAGGATCGGGACGCCGAGGTCCTGGCACAGCTCGTAGAGCGGATAGCAGATCCGGTCGTTCGGAAAGAAGGCCTGCATGGGCGGGTGAAACTTCACGCCACGGAGCCCCAGCTCCCGGATGGCCCGTTCCAGCTCCTGCACGGCCAGCTTCCCCTTCCAGGGATCCACGCTGGCGAACCCGATGAGCCGGTCCGGGTACTGGGCCACGAGCTTGGCGATGTGGTCGTTCGGCGTGCGCGGCCGCCCCGTGGCGGTCTCGGCATCCAGGCCGACGAGCACCCCCTGCGCGACGCCCGCCCGGTCCATCGCCTCGATCAGCGACGCCAGGGGGACCG
>JACPFL010000047.1 GCA_016183025.1 Deltaproteobacteria bacterium
GCCGCTTCACGATCCCGCCCACGGCCAGGATGGCGCTGTCGGGCGGGTTGATGATGGCCGAGAAGCCGTCCACGTTGAACATCCCGAGGTTGGAGATGGTGAAGGTCCCTCCCGCGTAGTCGTCCGGCATCAGTCGCCGCTGCCGGGCTCGCTCGACGAGCTCCCGGGAGGCGCTGGCGATTTCGTAGAGGCTCAGGCGGTTCGCCTCGCGCAGCACCGGCACCACGAGCCCTCCCTCGACGGCCACGGCGATCCCGATGTTCGCGTCCTCATAGAGCGTGATGCCCTCGGGGCCGAAGGAGGCGTTGACGTCTGCGTACTCATCGAGGGCGCGGGCGCAGGCCAGGATGATGAAGTCAGTGTAGGTCGGCGCCCGCCCGCGGGCCTCCATCTCCAGGCGGACCTTGATCACCTCCGTCATGTCCACGTCGCGAGCCACGTAGAAGTGCGGGGCCTCGCGCTTGCTCTGCGCCATGCGCTCGGCCACCACGCGCCGCATCGCCGTGAGCGGGACGACCCGGCGGACCCGCGGGGCGACCCCCGGCGCCGGCCGTGCGGGCGCCCCCGCTGTCGCCTTGACGTGGCTCAGGATATCCCGTTCCAGGATCCGGCCGCCCGGGCCGGTGCCACGGACACGCGCGAGGTTTACCCGATGCTCGCGGGCCAGCCGCCTAGCGATCGGGGAGGCCTTCACCCACCCCCCTTCGGTCGGAGGCGCGGCGGCCTCCTGGACAGCCGACGGGGCGGACCGGGACGGTCCCGCGCTCGGGGGCCGGGCTCCGGCAGAAGCGGGCGCAGCCGCTGGGGCGACCGGCCCAGGCCCCAGCGCCTGGTACCGGGAGACATCCTCCTCGGGTGCCCCGATGACGCCGATGGTCTTGCCCACCTCGACCTTCTGCCCCTCGCCAGCCAGCAGGCGACGTAGGATCCCGCTGCCGGGCGCCTCGACCTCGTAGCTGATCTTATCGGTCTCGATCTCCAGCAGCGGCTCGCCCTTCTGCACGGGCTCGCCCTCGTGCTTGAGCCACCGGATGATCGTCCCCTCCTCCATCGTGATGCCCAGCTTGGGCATGTAGACGTCGGTGGCCATGGGAGGGCGTCGCTACAGGAGGCTCCGGACCGCGGCGGCAACCCGCTCGGGGGTCGGGATGAACCGCCCCTCCAGCCTCGCGTTGAAGGGGACAGGGGAGTTCGGCGCGGTCACCCGGGTGATCGGGGCATCCAGGTAGTCGAAGACTTCGGGCATGACCGCCATGGCGATCTCGCCGGAGACGCCCCCGCGCTCTGCAGCCTCGTGGACGATGACCAGCCGGTGCGTCCGCCTGACCGAGTCGGCGATGGTCCGGACATCCAGCGGGACGAGCGTCCGAGGGTCGATGACCTCTGCCTCGACCCCGTCGGCCTGGAGCTGCTCCGCGGCCTGCAGGGCGACGTGAACCATGCGGGAGACCGCGACCACGGTCACGTCCCGCCCCGGCCGTTTCACGTCCGCCTGCCCCAGCGGGATGATGTCGTCGCCCGCGGGGACCTCGCCCCTGGTCGCGTACAGGAGCTTGTGCTCGATGAACATCACCGGGTTGTCGTCCCGGATGGCGGTCTTGAGCAGCCCCTTGGCATCGCGGGGCGTGCTGGGGATGGCGACGTAGATCCCGGGGATGTGCACAAACCACGCCTCCAGGCTCTGGGAGTGCTGGGCCGCGTTGGAGCGGCCGGCCCCCTCCTGGGCTCGGACGACCATGGGGACCCTGGCCTTGCCGCCGAACATGTAGCGCATCTTCGCCGCCTGGTTGGCGAGCTGGTCGATGGCCAGGGCCATGAAGTCCATGTACATGATCTCGGCCACCGGGCGGCAGCCGGTCAGCGCCGCCCCCACGGCCAGGCCGACGATGCCGTATTCGGCGATGGGGGTGTTGCGCACCCGCTCGGGGCCGAACTCGTCCAGGAGCCCCTGGGTGACCTTGAAGGCCCCCCCATAGCCGGCGATGTCCTCCCCCAGCAGGAAGACCGTCTCGTCCCGCCGCATCTCCTCGCGGAGGGCCTGGTTCAGCGCCTGGGCGTAGGTCATCTCCGACATCGCTCTCCCTCTTGAACGGGACCGTCAGGATGCTGGTGCCACCCCATCATCGGGCTCGTCGGTCCAGGCCGGTCACGCGTAGATGTCCGTGAGCAGCTCCTCGTCGGCCGGCTCGGGGCTCGCCTTGGCAAAGGCCACCGCGGCCTCCAGCTCCTGGGCCGCCTCGTCCCAGATCGCCTTGAGCTGGGCCTCGTCCACCCCGGCGGTGGCCGTCAGGTCGTCCCGGAACTTCGCGATCGGGTCGCGCTGGCGCCAGGCCTCCACCTCCTCCTTCGTCCGGTACCCCACCCCCGGGTCGCCCGTGAAGTGCCCCTCGAAGCGGTAGGTCTTCGCCTCGAGGAGCGAAGGGCCCTCACCACGCCGGGCCCGCTGCACCGCCTGGCTGACCGCGTCGTACACCGCGAGGATGTCCTGCCCGTCCACGATCACCCCGGGGATGTTGTAGCCCGCGGCGCGGTCGGCGATGTTCTCCACGGCCGTGGCCTCCGCGGCGCAGGTGGAGATCGCGTACAGGTTGTTCTCGCAGACGTAGACGACCGGCAGCTTCCAGATGGCGGCGAAGTTCAGGGACTCGTGGAAGGCCCCGATGTTCGCCCCGCCGTCGCCGAAGAAGCTCACCGTCACCTGGCCGGTCCCGCGGAGCTTGGCGGAGAGCGCGGCCCCGGCGGCGATGGGCATGCTGCCCCCCACCAGCCCGTTCGCCCCCAGGATGCCGCGGTCCAGGTCCGCGATGTGCATGGACCCGCCCTTCCCCTTGCAGTACCCCGTGGCCTTCCCCATCAGCTCCGCCATCATGAGGTCGAGACGGCCGCCCTTGGCGATGCAGTGGCCGTGGCCGCGGTGGTTGCTGGTGATGTAATCATCCTCCCGCAGGGCCGCGCAGGCGCCCACCGCCACCGCTTCCTGCCCGATGTAGAAGTGGACGCCCCCCCGGATCAGGGCCTGCTGGAAGAGCTCCTTGGCCTTCTCCTCGAACTGCCGGATCTTCACCATGCCCCGGTACATCCCGAGGAGCTTCTCCAGGGGCAGGGCCCCGGCGTCCCCCTCCTGCCTCGCCCTCCCGGCTCGGTGCTTCATCTCCGCTCCTCCTGCCGACTCCCGCCCCGGGGATCGCCGGCCGACGACCGCTGGCACCTCGCCTCGCGCTTATCCCAGCGAGGGCCGGGATGAACGCCTGATCTTCTCGTACTCCTCGCGCCAGCGGTCGAGCCCCCGGCGGTCGTACCGGTAGTCAAAGGCGTCCGGCTGCGGGCGGACCAGGTCGCCGTACAGCTCCGGCCGGCGGTCGTGGCACTGCCCGGGCCGGGTCCGCCAGACCTTCGAAGGGTCACCCGGCGTCTCCAGCAACTCCTCATCATAGTACCGCGACCGCAGCTCGTCCAAACGCGACAGGTCCAGCTCGGCCATCGCGAGCCCGGCGTCCGACTTCTCCGCGAGGGTCCCCTCGGGCCCGACGACCGCGGTCCGGCCGGTCACGCCGCGGTAGAACAGGTTCTGCGTCACCACCACATAGACGAGGTTCTCCACAGCCCGGGCCCGCGCGACACACAACCAGGCCTCCCGGACGCGGGTGTGCGTGGGGTGGTGCGTGCCCCCGCCCGGGGCCAGGATGATGTCCGCGCCACGCAGCATGAGGATCCGGGCCAGCTCGGGCACGAACAGCTCCGAGCAGATCAGCAAGCCGATCCGCCCCAGTTCCGTCGGCAGGACGACGAACTCGTTCCCCGGCAGGACGTGCAGCCGCCCGCCCATGAGGTGGGCGTTGAGGCACGGGTGGTTGGGCTGGACCCGGCGGTAGTTGGCCAGGACCTGCCCGTCGGGAGCGATGAGCTTGTGGGTGATGAAGCAGGTGTCCGCGAGCTCGTGGCTTGGCTCCAGGTTCCCCGCGCTGATGTAAACCCGGCGGTCCCGGGCCTTCTCGCAGAGGGCCTGGATCGGGCTCTGCGGGAGGTGCCCGCCACTGTCCAGCGGCCCCGAGTACGGGCCGGGGTACCCCTCCGGAAAGCAGACGAGCTGGGCCCCCAGGGCCGCGGCCTCGTCCACGTAGGCGAGGGCCCGGTCCACGTTCTTGTGCTCCTCGGCCCCGTGGAACGATTCCGGCTGCACGGCCGCCACCTTGACCGTCATCCCCGCCTCCCTCCTGGCCCGCTCCCGGCTCCCGCTCCTCACCGGCTCCGCTGCGGCGGTGTCAGCGAGGTCGCTGTGGCATTGGGGGCTGCGACGCGACCGCCTCCGGCGCCTGGCTCAGCCGGGGCAGGGCATACCGCTTCACCTTCTCGAACTCCTCCTGCCATGCCTCCAGCCCACGCCGAGAGTAGTGGTAGTCGAAGGCGTCCTCCTGCGGCTGCGCGAGTCGGCCGTACAGCTCCGGACGGCGGTCGTGGATCTGCCCGGGGCGGCAGCGGGTGATGAAGCGCTCGTCATCAGGCGGGACGAAGAACTCCGGGTTGTAGTACCGGGTGCGGTACCAGGCGATCCGCTCCAGGTCCAGCTCCCCCACGATGACCCCCGGGTCAGGGGAGACGGCGATCGCCTCCTCCGGGCCCGCGATGATTCCGACCCCCTGCGCTCCGGACTGGAAGATGTTCTGGGTGCAGACGACGTAGAGCAGGTTCTCGGCCGCGCGCGCCCGGGCCACGCACCGCCAGGTCTCGCTCAGCCGGGGGCGGGTGCGGCTGTGCTGCCCGTTCACCGGCGCGATGATGATCTGGGCGCCCATCAGCATCTCGATCCGGGCCAGCTCCGGGCAGAACAGCTCGGAGCAGATGAGCAGGCCGATGTTCCCCAGCTCGGTCGGGACCACCATGAGCTCCTCGCCGGGGAGCACGTGCCGGCGGCCGCCGTGCAGGTACGCGTTCAGGTGCTGGTGGTCGGGCTGGACGCGCCGGTAGTTGGCCAGGATCTGGCCGGAGGGCGCGATGAGCTTCAGCGTCAGGAAGTAGGTCTCCGGGATCGCGGGGTTGGGCTCGAGGTCACTGGCCGCGATGTAGACCCGGTGCTCCCGGGCCTTGTCGCGCATCGCGTCCATCGGGCGGCAGGAGAGCCGCCCGCCGCTGTCCAGGGGGCCGTGACTCGGTCCGGGGTACCCCTCCGAGAAGGTGATGAGCTTGGCGCCGGTGGCCGCCGCCTCGTCCACGTACTTGAGGGCCCGCTCCGCGTTCCGCCATTCCTCCTCGCCCCAGTGGGCCTCCGGCTGCACCGCCGCGACCTTGACCTTCATCATCCGCCTCCCGTCTCCGGCACGCCGACCCCGCGGGGACCGCCTACGCCTCGTCCAGCAGCTCCTGCACAGCCACCGGCCGGTGCTCCCGCGCTGAGCGGACGGCCGCCAGCACCAGGACCGCGGTCAGGAGCCCCTGCTCCCCGTCCACCTCGGGCCGCTTCCCCAGGCGGATGCACTCCGCGAACTCCTCCAGCTCCTCCACCAGCACGTCCCCCTCGCGCAGCGGCACGCGCTCGCGCCGGGCCGCCCCGGCCTTCTGCGCCCACAGCTCGCCGGAGCGGCCCACGTGGTGGGCCGTGTGCCCCTCCCCCATGGTGTCCACCGCGAAGAAGAGGTTGGCCTCGGTGCCGTAGAGGTTCGTGAAGAACGTGATGGGGCTGGAGTAGGCCGCCCCCACGTAGCCGAGCGCGCCGGACTCGAACTCCACGAGCGCCTGGGTCACGTCGTCCATCTCCGCCGGGGTGGCGACCCGGGAGAAGCAGGCGGTCACCCGGGCCGGACGCCCGAGCAGGTAGCACAGGGTGTCGAACTGGTGGATCCCCACCTGGGTCATGGGGCCGCCCGGAATGTTCTCCCGGCGCCACTTCCAGTGCCCCGGCCTCGTGGCCAGCCCCGCCCGGGTCGAGAAGTTCCCCTCGGCCATCAGCAGCCGGCCGAGCTCGCCGGCCTCGCCCATGGCCTTCATGGCCCGGTGCGCCGGGGCGCGCCGGAACTCGTGGCCGATGCTGAGCACGACGCCGGCCTGCTGGCAGGCCCGCAGGATCGCCTTCGCCTCCCGCACCGTGTTGGCCATGGGCTTCTCGAGGAAGACATGCTTGCCGGCCCCGGCGGCCGCGCAGGCGTGGGCCGGGTGGTCCTGGTTCGGGGAGGTCACGAGCACCCCCTCGACCTCGGGGTCGGCCAGCAGCGCCTCGTAGCTCGCGGCCGGCCGGCAGCCGTACCTCGCCGCGAACGCGGCCCGCGTCTCCGCGGCCCGCGTGTAGCCACTCACCAGCCGCAGCTTCGCGCTCCGCGCGACGGCCTGGGCCAGGACCTCGGCCCACATGCCCAGCCCGACGACCCCCAGCCCCACCTGCTCGGCCATCGCCTGCTCCTCTCAGTAGTCGAGCCTCGGCTCCCCCGTCCAGCGGCCGACTTTCTCCAAGGCCTCGCGGGCTACCGAGGCGTCCACGACCTGCTCGTAGGTCGGCCTCTTGTCCCGCGGGATCCGGCCGTTCTCCACCAGCTTCTCGATGGTGTACTCGATCATCTTCCGCGGCATCCCGTCATGGACGCTGAAGATGCCCCCTTTCGTCAGGATGTCATAGGTGGGCCCGATCTCGTCCGGGCTGTACCCGCCGTGCTTCACGACGATCCGGACCGTCTCGTCCCTGTTCTGGTAGATGAAGCGGTTGGCTCGCATCATGCTCCGGATCGCGCCCACGATCGCCCGCCGGTCCTCGGCCAGCGTCTTCTCGTGGACCATCACCCCCGAGTACCACCAGTCGGGCACGACCTCCCAGATGTTCGCCAGCACCCGCAGCGAGGGCTTGCGCTTCAGGGCCCGGATCCCCTGCTCGACGTGGAGGATCCCCGTGTCCACGTGGCCGATGAGCAGGGCCTGCACGCGCCCGGCCGTGGAGACCGTCACGTACTGGACGTCCCGCGGCGTCAGGCCGCCCAGGGCCATCACGTTCCGACTGTGCACCTCCACGAAGGCCCCCACCTCCTGGATGCCGATCTTCTTCCCCCGCAGATCCTTCGGCTCCTTGATCTCCCCGCTCACGACCATCGAGACGGACAGCTTTGCAGCCGAGGAGTAGAGGGCGCGGATCGGGCCGCCTCGCGCGCGGGCAATGATGATCGGGTCCCCGCTCGACCAGGCGAGGTCCAGCCCCCGGGCGATCCCCCCGCGCAGGGCCTGGGTCCCCCCCTCGAACCCCAACAGCTCTACGTCCAGCCC
>JACPFL010000048.1 GCA_016183025.1 Deltaproteobacteria bacterium
ACGGGGCCGGGCCGCTCACGGTCGCCTCCACCGGCCCTCGTCCTGGGGCAGGACCCCGCAGCCTCGCCCGCGTTGCCCGGCGTGCCGGCAGGGGGGCCCGCCCCGGCTGATGGGCGGCCGGCCCCGGCTCAGGGGTGGCCGGCCCCGGCTGACGGGGGCGCGGCTCCCGCTGACGGGTGGCCGGACCCCACTGACAGGCCGCCGGCCCCATCTCACAGGTAGCTCCCCCGCTGTCCCCCCTGGCGCCAGAGGAGGAAGAGGAAGAAGGGGGCGCCGAGGACCGAGGTGGTGATCCCCACGCGGATCTCGACAGGCTGCAGCACAACCCGGGACGCGACGTCGGCCAGGATGAGGAAGGTGGCGCCCCCGAGCAGGCAGGCCGGCAGCAGGGTCCGGTGATCCGGCCCGACCACCAGCCGGAGGAGGTGGGGGACCATGAGCCCGACGAACCCGATGATGCCGCTGATGGAAACGGCCAGGCCCGTGATCAGGGAGGCGAGCAGGAGCAGGACGATGCGCGTGCGCTCCGGGGCCACGCCCAGCCCGCGCGCCTCGTCGTCGTCCAGGGTGAGGACGTTGAGGTCGCGCGCGAAGGCGAGCGTGGCCAGGGCTCCGGCCCCCGCGGGGATGGCCACGACCCCGAGGTGGGCCCAGCTCCGGCTGTCGAGCCCGCCCATGAGCCAGAACAGGATCTCCCGGAAGGTCTCCACGCTCTGGGTGAAGATGATGGTGGAGGAGATCAGGGAGGCGAACAGGGCGTTGACCGCCATCCCCGCCAGCAACAGGGTCGGCAGCAGGAAGGCGCGGCGGGCCACACCCATGGCGACGATGGCCAGGCACGAGGCGGCGGCCCCGAGGAAGGCCATGAGCGGCGTGGTGAGGAACCCGGCGAAGCCCAGGCCGAGGTAGATCGCCATCACCGCGCCAAGGGCGCCGCCGGCGGACACGCCGAGCACCCCGGGATCGGCCAACGGGTTGCGGAAGACCCCCTGCATGACCGCCCCGGCCAGGGCGAGGCTGGCGCCCACCACGGCTGCCAGCAGGACGCGGGGGAGCCGGACCCTGGTGACGATGACGACCTCACTGGGAGGCGCTTCGGCGGAGGTGAGGCCCCCCTGGGCGAGGAGGATCCCCAGGGTCCGCGAGACGGGGATGGGCGCGGGCCCCACGAGCAGGCCGAGCAGCCCGGCCCCGACGAGCAGCGCGACCAGCAGGCCCGCGAGCGGGAGCCGGCGGCGCCTACCCATCGCCGTCGCCTTTCGGCGGGAGGAGCCCGGGATGGAGCCGGCGGACGACCTCCTCCACCCCTCGTAGATCCGGCTGGCGCGCCGGGCTTCCAGGCCGCGCACGGCCGGGTGGTTGAGGAAGTCGCTGTGGATGGTGGGCCGGGGGAAGTGGTAGTCGCCGAGGAGCATGACGTCCGGGTTGACCGCCACCAGCCCTTCGAGCGACAGCGGCGCATGCCCGGTGAGCCCGGCCAGGGCCCCGGCGTTGACCCCGCCCGCCCGGGTGATGATGTCGCCGATGGCCGTGCCCCGCCCCACCGTGGTCCCTTCGCTGGAGTAGAAGAGGACCCGGGGGGTCCAGCTCCGGCGGGCCACGGCGGCCGCGAGGCGCCGGAGCCTGGCCTCCAGGGCCGCGATGATCGCCCGCCCGCGCGCCTCCTCGCCGACCGCCGGAGTCGAAGAGCTGGACCTGCACCACGCGCACCCCGGCGTCCCGGAGGAGCCGGACCAGTTCGCGGGTGGTATAGCTGGCCGCGAGCACGAGGTCCGGCCTGAGGCTGATGATCCGCTCCGGGTCGGTGCCGATCCGGTGGGGGACCGCCCGCGCCTCGCGCACGACGTTGGAAACGACCGGCTCGGCGGCGAGGTAGGTGACTGCCAGGACGCGGCTCGGCTCAACGAGGGCGAGCAAGATCTCGTCGGTGCCGAGGGTAAGCGAGACGATCCGGATGGGCTTGGGCCCGGGCCGGGAGGCGGCGAAGGCCGGCAGCGTGACAGCCAGCGCCAAGGCGCAGAGCAGGAGGGTGAGGAGGAATGTACTGGATGGCCGGGCCACCATTTCCCCCGGATGTTCCGCGGAGGGTCCGGGGTCGGCCCACAATGGTGCTGATCCCCCTCCCCACGGAAGGTCACAGCAGCAGGGGCCTGGCAGGTATCCTGGCTCGCGGGTCGTCCTACGCTCTGCGCCTTCCCGGTCGACCTATCGCCCGGTGGCCTTCGTGCAGAGTTCGTCGCCGCTTACAGTTGCGGGGCAGCCGTGGCTTCGCACCACGTTCCCTCAACGCCCCTGACTAGGGGGCCAGGCGCCCTCCTGTGATGATGGCTCTTCATAGCGTGCCGGAGGGCACGCTGTCAATCTCGACTGCCGTGGGCCGTTTCCGTGCAGCCATGCGGTCGGGAACCGGAATGCCAGCGGCGAGAGCAAGAAGCCTTACCGGCCGCCGGGCCCGGCGGCTGTCGGCGCGGCCTTCCCCAGGTGCCGCCCGAAGAACTCCAGGGTCCTCGGCCATGAGGCTTCGTCGGCATGGGCGCGGTAACGGTCCCCGTACTTGTTCATGAAGGCGTGCCCGGCCCCGGGGTACGAGTGGAACTCGTGGACTTTCCCGAGCCTGGTCAGCTCCGCGTCGAGCTTCCGCATGTCCTCCGGCGAAGGATTCTTATCATCCTCGCCGAAATGCCCCAGGAGCGGGCAATGGATCTCGGCCGTGCGCGTGAACGGCGCGGGGCCCTCTCCCCACGGGACGAAGATGTCTCCCCCGTAGTACTTGACGGCGGCCTTGAAGCCGGGGTTGGCCGCCGCCATGAGGTAGACGACGCGACCGCCCATGCAGAAGCCGATGATGCCGAGCCTCCCGCCGTCGACCAGCTTGTGGCCCTTCAGGAAGTCCACCGCGGCGTTCACGTCCTTGGTGACGCTCACGTCCCGCAGCCGTGCTTTGCGGGTCAGGCCGTCGTCCCGACAGTCCGGGGGATCCCGATGGTACAGCTCGGGGGCCACGCACACGTACCCCGCGCTGGCGAGCCGTTCGGTCGTCTCCTGGATGGATTTATCGACACCCGGCGCGTGCTGGATCACCACCACCCCTGGATACGGGCCTGGCCCATCGGGGTGGCTCACGTAGAGCCGCATGAGTTCGCCCTCTACCGTTGTCTGCTCCCAGGATGCTGCCATCTGATCACCTCCGTGATACGGACGATGTCCGTCCGCGTGGGGCTGCTGCCGACCGGAAGGCCTGGTGGCCCTGGCCTGCCCCGGAACCGCCTCGCCCGCCTCCGGTCACCCCAGCCGCTTGGCCAGCCCGAAGACGGTCAACGCGGTCCCCGCGGTGAACCCCTCCTCCTGCGCCTTGTCGAGCTCCATCGCCCGGATCTTCGCCACCTCCACAAGTGTGTTGACCGGGAGGTCGCTGCCGAACATCACCCGGTCGGGTCCCAGCTTGTCCAGGCAGAACCGGATCTGCCGGGCGTTCGACCAGGAGGGCTCCAGGAAGATGTTCGGGCACTCGCGGGCGGCGACATACGCGTCCAGGGTGTAGATCGCATAGCCCGCGTGCGCGAGCACGACGGGCACCTCGGCGTACTCACGGGCCCGCAGGATGGCCAGGGCCGGGGCGGCGAAGGGGACCCCGATCCCCGTGTGGATCATCACCGGGACGTGTAGCGCTCGGGCCGCCTCGAAGACCTTCTGCGCGTCCGCGGCCAGCGGCGAGACCGCATGACCCAGTGTGTGCAGCTTCACGCCGACGAAGCCCAACTCCTCGACGCAGCGGCGCACCTCCCGCTCGTAGGTGTCCGGGGCCTGGTGCGGGTTGACGCTGGCCAGGCCGAAGATCCGCTTCGGGTGCCGGGCGGCCAGGGCGGCGATCCGGTCGTGGACCCGCGCCGCGTCAGGCGCGCCGGGGAACGGCTGGACGATGGCGGCGTCGACCCCATTGCGGTCCAGGCACTCCATGAGCGCCTGCTCGGTGATGTTCAGGTCGAACACCCGGCATTCGCCCAGGTGCATGTGCGCGTCGATCAGCATGAGGAGCCCCTCCAGGCGTGCTCCGGATTCCTAACGGCGCGGGAGGAACTCGGGGGTGCGGATGCCCCTACGACCGCTACGAGGCGCCCAGCGTCTTGGCAGCGCGATTGACGTCCCGGGGCTTCACCCAGAGGAGCACGCCGTACCGGCCTGCGCCGGCGGCGATGGCGTCGGTGGCCGTCACATTGATCTTCGCCGCCGCCAGCTTCCGCAGGTGCTCGGCCAGCGCGCCGACCCGGTCCTCGCCCTGGATCACAAAGCAGCTCTTCGGCCCGACCACCTTCCACTTCGCCTTTTTTGCCGCCTGCTTGAACGCGGCTGGATCGGCCGGGACGAAGTCGAGCTGGGCCTTCCGCCCCTTCCCCGGGAAGCCCGAGAAGGCGACGAGGTTCACCCCCTCCCCCTTCAGCGTCTCCAGCGCCCGTGCTCCCTCCCCCGGGTTGTCAGGCGCCTCGATGTAGAAGTACTGGAGCTTTTGGACTGTGTCGGCCATGGCACTCTCCTCCCCAGCCATCCCCCTCACGGCAAGCGGGACGAATTATAGGCTGCCCGTCCGTCCGGTCAAGCACTGTCTCTGCCGCACTGCGCGTCCGCCGGGAAGCCCGGCGGCTACTCCCACGCGGGGACCTCTTCCGTGACGGCCTCGACCGAGTACTCGCCCGCCTCAAGACTTCCCGGCAGGCTCGCGAGGGGTTATCTGAGAGCCCCTGGACGCCACCCTAGCATCTCCGGGGCCAGGGTGTCGCGAGGAGCCGGCGGGGGCAGCGTGACCGGCTAGGCGGGATCATCTTCCCACCAGATTCCAGGGTTACTGCGGGAACGGAGTAATTGGACAGGGCTCAAGCCTATGGTGTAGAATACCATATGTGGCAAGCGGCCGCCTTCTTGGCGGATTTGGCTCAACTGGGGAGGATGGTCCGGTGAGAGTGCGGCGATTTATCGTCAAGATCAAACCCATCGATGAGGCCCTTGGGGAATTCAAGGAAGCCTACCTGTCAGCTGCGAAAGGACGGCCTTATGCGTACAGAGGCGGTGTGTACTTCACGAGCTTGAATGCGGTCCGCAATGTGCTCACGGACCAGCGGATGCTCTTGCTCCATACGGTGCGGGAAAAGCGCCCTCGTTCGATCTACGAGCTCGCAAAGCTCCTGGGACGAAACATCAAGAACGTTCACGGAGACGTCCACCTGCTCGAAGAGCTTGGCCTGCTCACCCTGGTGGGGAGGTCTAAAGGGCGACGAGCAAGACAGCCGAAAGTTACATGTGATTCGATAGAGGTGAGCATCGCGGTCTGAATGGTCTCCACCATCCGGCCAGCGAGCAGCAGTGCGTGGGAATCCTCGTGCAGCACCGCTGAGTTCACGGGAGAGCGGGAGGTTCCCCGCCAAACGCGAGGGCCTCGGCGACACACCGGAAAACCTCGTCGAGTTGAAAGGGCTTGGTGAGGACGAAGTCAACCTGCTTCGCAGCCAGCTTGGCGGGATCGAGCTGGTCGCTCCATCCCGTGATGAGCCCGACCGGCAGTTGGACGCGGCTCTTCAGGGTGGCCGCCACTTCCCAGCCTGACATCCCCGGCATCGAGAGGTCTGTGAGCACGAGGTCGAACCGCTCCGCCTCAAAGCGGGCCACGCCCGCCGGTCCATCGGCGGCCTCTACGGCCGTGTGACCCTGGGCCTCCAGGAAGTCCCTGAGGACGGCCCGGACCTCTGGTTCATCGTCGATGATGAGGATCTTCGCGCCCCGTGGGGGGGCGGGGCGGGCAGCAGGGGCTTCCGGTTTGACGGCCTCCCCGCGTATCGGGAAGTCCAGCGTGAAGGTGGTCCCCTTCCCCTCCTCACTGTCGAGCGTGATCTCCCCGTCGTGTCTCTGGACGACCCCCCAGACGACACTGAGCCCGAGACCGTTGCCCTGTGGACCCTTCGTGGTGAAAAAGGGCTCGAAGGCCTTCTCGCGGACCTCCTCCGACATGCCGCGCCCGGTGTCCTGGACCGTGACCCGGACCTGTCCTCCGTCCCGTGCGGCCGTGAGGCGGACCTGACCGCCCTGAGGCATGGCCTCGAGGGCATTCAGGAGGAGGTTCGTGAAGGCCTCGCGGAGCTCCGCAGGATCTCCCGCGATCAGGGGCACGGGCCCTCCCTCGATGCGGATGTCGTAGGCGATCCCGGAGGCCAGGGCTTCATTCTCCCAGCGGGGGCGAGTGAACTCCCTGGCGTCCCTCAGGATCTGGGGCAGGTCCACCTGGACATGACGACGTGGGGACCGGGTGCGCGTGAACTCCTGGATCCGCCGGATGGTTTGGCCTCCATCTAGGGCCGCCTGCTCGATCACGCGGAGCTGTCGCGCAAGGGTGGGATCGATCTCCTGTTGGCGCAAGAGAAGCTGGGCCCGGCCGAGGATGACGGCAAGCAGATTGTTGAAGTCATGGGCGACCCCGCTGGCGAGCTGACCGAAGGCGCTGAGCCGCTCCCCCTGTACGACGCGCTGCTGGGACTCCTCGACCACCTTCAACGCCGCTTGCAGCTCTCGGGTCCGCTCCGTCACCTCTTGCTCGAGCCTGCCGGCATATGCCCGCAGGGTCTCCTCCTGGACCTCTCGCCCGTAGACCTGTCTGACGAGCGGGAGCAGGACGAGGTAGAGGGCCAGGCCGCCCGCAAGGGAGATCGTCCAGATGACGGTCCGCCCCCACCGGACAGTGGCGAAGAGCCGGGCCGGGATCTTGTAGACCTCCAGGACCCCTAGGACCTCCCCGCTCTTCTTCGAGAAAAGGGGGACGTAGACCTCGGCCAGGACCGGAAACGCTTCCCGCTCGTAGGCGTGCTCGGGCTTGGTCAGTTTCTTGATCTGGACGGCGACCTTGCCGGCGAGGGCCGCCCGGAGCTCCTGATTGTCCGGGAAGCGTTTGCCGATCAACTGGGCCTGATCTGACCAGAGGACCGTCGCCTGCCGGTCCCAGACCTTGACGCGCACGACCTCTGGCAGGCCGGTGAACCGGCGGGAGAGCTCCTTCCCCCAGCGCTCCCGGGCCTCCGGGCCCTGGGGAGCGGTGAAGAAGGCGTCGAGGCCGGCCACCTCCACTTCGCGCCGGGCCAGGGCCGCCGTGTTCTCCCACTCCCACTCCGAGACGGCCCGCGTCAAGAGGGAGGAGAGGGCGAGGCCCATGACGAGCGCCAGGGCGACGACGCAGAGGAAGCTGAGAATGGCGAACCGGGTGACCACGGGAAGCTTCATCGGCGTCAGCCGTGAGACGGGCTCACGAGCGCTCCCCGGAGAGGCGCCTCATGGGGCGTGCGGCTTGGCCTCGGCACTGCGGAGCGGGGTCGCCGCCTCGCCCCTGAGCAGGTGCCAGGTCACGACCCCGGCGGCGGCCAGCGGGAAGACCCCGATGGAGGCCAGCGAGAGGCTGAGCCCGAACCGGTCTCCCAGCAGGCCGGCGATGAGCGGAGACAGGAAGGAGAAGCCCATGTTGCCTGTGAAGAGGACCCCGACAATGGTGGCCCCGACCTCGGGCGGCGCGGATTCCATCGCAGTGGCGAAGATGACCGGCCGGAGCGCGTACATGGCCACCCCCAGCACGATCAGCCCCGTGCCGAGGGCCAGCCCGGGTGGGAGCGCGGGGAGCATGAAGATGCACACCGCCGTGATGAAGAGCCCCGCCAGCAGGCAGGGGAGCCGGCCCATCCGGTCCGAGATCCATCCGGCGAAGGACGGCGAGACCGACCCTGCGAAGAAGAGCACCGACAGGTAGAACCCCACGAGGCCGATCCCCATGTGGAGCTGGTTGGTCAGGTACAGGGGGAGGAAGGCGACGAAGGCGGTCTGCGCCATGGTCCGCAGCACCGACAGGGCCACCATGTGCCGGATCTGGGCGTTTCTGAGCACCCCGCTCCGGAAAAGCCGGCCGATGTCGCCTCGCGAAAGGCGGCGCTGCTCGCTGGTCCGCGCCAGGGCGAAGAAGGCCACGGCCATGGCGAGCGGCAGGACCGCCCAGACCCGCAATGTCCCCTGCCAGCTCAGGGTGGTGAGGAGCAAGCCGGTCGCCAGGGGCGCCATGATCTCCCCCGTATTGCCGCCCGTGTCGTGGAACCCGAGGGCGAAGCCCCGGCGCGTCTTGTACGTGTCGGAGAGGATGGACATGGCCTGCGGGTGGTACATCCCGACGCCGAGCGAGCCCAGGGTCATGAACAACATGAGCTGCCAGTAGCCCCCGGCGAAGCTCATGAAGAGGAAGCCCAGCCCGATGAGCAGCAGCGCCGTCGACAGCAGGGCCTTCCGCCGGCCCCAGACGTCCGCCAGGAAGCCCGAGGGGAGGTTCAGCACGCCGCCTCCCAGGCTGCGGACGGAGACCAGCAGCCCCACCTGCGCGAGGCTGAGCCCCATCGCCGCGGCGATCACGGGCAGGATGATCGTGATCACCCCGACGTAGAGGTGCTCGCACAGGTGGGTGCAGGCCGCCAGGGCGAGGGTCCGGTAGCCGGCGGCCTCGGGGTGTGGCTCGGTCGTGACAGCGACGGTCGACGCCATGCGTGCGTGCTCCTCGGGTTCGTCCACGAATAGCAGAGGGCGGCGAGCCCGTCAAAAAGTTTTGCGGCGGCGGGCCGCCTTCTGGCCGCCGGATCAGGCCGCCGGGTCAGGCGCCGGACTCTCCCGCCGCTGCACGGTGCGGGCGCCGGTCTCCTTGCGGTAGCTGGCCGTGATGACGGTCTTGATGTTCCCGCGCACGTTGAAGTCGCCGGTGACCCGGATCCAGCGGGGGTCGAGCAGCGCCACCAGGTCGTCGAGGATCCGGTTGACCGCATCCTCGTGGAAGACGTACTGCGTCCGGTACCCGTTGATGTAGAGCTTCAGGGACTTCAGCTCCACGCACTTCTGGTCCGGGATGTACCCGATGCGGATCGTCGCGAAGTCCGGGAACCCCGAGCGCGGGCAGAGGGCCGTCCACTCGGGGCAGGTCAGCAGGATGCGATAGTCCCGCTCAGGGTGCGGATTGGGGATGGCCTCGAGCTTGGCCTCGGCGATCATCTGCTCGCCGTACCGCACGGCGCCTCACCTCCTCGGGTGCTCCTTGCCCTGGGGACTGCTCGCAGCGTAAAGTATTTTTCCGAAACCTGAAAGGGGGGCGGTCCTGCACAGGGGTGGAGAGCCGGAGGGGCAGCCGGTAGGCCGGCACGCGGTGGCGATCGCACTGACCGCGGCGCTCGTGCTGGCGGCGGCGCTCGTCGTCCTCCCGGGGCCGACCACGACCCCGCCGCGCCGGTTCGCCCACGCCCAGGAGTTCCGGCGGGCGCTCCCCGGCTACCAGTTCAGCTTCCCGCGGGATCACTACGCCCACCCGGAGTTCAAGACGGAGTGGTGGTATTACACGGGGCACCTCGCCACCGCGAAGGGGGAGCGTTACGGGTACCAGCTCACCTTCTTCCGGGTCGGCGTGGCCGACGAAGCCCCCGGGGGGGCAGGGGCGGCGGAGGGGCGCAAGGGCGCGGAGGCGTCATCGCCCCCTCGGGGAGAGCGCGCCATCGGGCAGAAGGGCGGGGGCAAGGGCCCGGCTTCGCGCTGGGCCATCCGCCAGCTCTACTTTGCCCACCTTGCCGTGACGGACGTGGGGCGGAGGGCCTTCCACCACGCTGAGCGGCTCAGCCGGGGGGCCCTCGGCGAGGCCGGGGCGAGCACCGAGGCGCTCCGGGTCTGGCTCGGCGGCTGGGAGGTGCGGGGGGAAGGCGAGGTGCACCACCTGGTGGCCGACGATGGCCAGATCGGCCTGGACCTCCGGCTCACGCCGCGGAAGCCGCCGGTGGTTCACGGGATCAACGGCGTGAGCCAGAAGGGGGAGGGGGAAGGGTTCGCCTCACACTACTACTCCCTGACCCGCCTGCAGGCCACGGGCGCGCTCACGGTGGGGGGGCGCCGGCTGGCCGTGACCGGATCGAGCTGGATGGATCATGAGTTCGGGAGCAGCCAGCTCAAGGAGTCCCAGGTCGGCTGGGACTGGTTCGGGCTGCAGCTCACGGGGGACACCGAGCTGATGCTCTATCGGATCCGCCGGCAGGATGGGACCCCCGACCCCCATTCCAGCGGGACCCTGATCCACCCCGATGGCCGGACCGAGCACCTGCCGCTGCAGGCCGTGAAGGTTGAGGTCCTGGGGCGATGGAGGAGCCCCAGGAGTGGGGCGGTCTACCCGATGGGCTGGCGCCTCTCCCTCCCCGGGCACCAGGGCGAGCTGACCGTCACCCCGCTCGTCCAGGACCAGGAGCTGGAGACGCCGAAGAGCACCAGGGTGACCTACTGGGAGGGGGCGGTCACGGTGAGTGGCCGCCTGGGCGGCCGTACGGTGACCGGGACCGGCTACGTCGAGCTGGTCGGGTACGCGGAGCGCCTCCGCCAGAGGCTCTGAGTGGACTTCACCACGCACCTTACCACCGGCGCGTTCCTGGCTGCGGGCCTGGCCCGGGGGCACAACCCGGAGGTCCCGGTCGCGGCAGCGGTGCTGGGCGGGGCGCTCTTGCCCGACCTCGATGCCGGCCTCTACGTCATCAATCCGGGGCTCTACTTCCGCTATCACCGGATCATCACGCACACGCTGGTGGCCACGCCCCTGCTGGCCGCGGGGCTGGCCTGGCTGATCGTCGCGCTGGGTGGTGGGCGGCGCTTCTGGGCGCTCTTCGGCTATGCGTTGCTCGGGCTGCTCGTTCACAACGCGCTGTACACGCTGACGCGCTATCCCCTTCGCTTCCTCCTCCCCTTCTCGGACGCGAATCAGGCGATTGGGCTCGTCCCCTTCCATGACCCCTACATCAAGGGGATCGCCCTCGTCGGGTTCCTCGTGGTCTTTGCGGTGCCGGGCCCTGTGGCCGGCTTGGCGACGGCAGCGGGACTGCTCGGCATGGGGGTTCGCGTGGCGGCGGCCTACCTGGGTCGCGGACCCCAGTACTGAGCCGGGCTCAGGGCCTCCGGGTCGCGCTTCCCGGCGGCGACCAGCGAGGTGTCATCCTCGGCCAGGGCCCGGAGTTGGGTGCTCCGGGCCTCCCTCACGCACAGCGGGGCAATGGCCGAGGAGTCCCAGAACTTCACCGGCCTTCCTCGCGTTCCTGGAGGAGCGCGTTAACGACGAGCCCCTTGGGATCATCGGGCCGAGGGAGCTTCCAGAACCCCTTCGGCAGCTTCCCCGAGCCCAGCCGGATGAGGCCCGAGCGCTCCAGCTCCTTCAGCCGTTCCGGGATGGCCCCCACAGTCCGGCTGATGGGGATGATCCGGGCGACCGGCTTCCCGCGTTCGGTCACGACGATTTCCTCCCCGG
This sequence comes from Deltaproteobacteria bacterium, assembly GCA_016183025.1. Lineage (GTDB taxonomy): Bacteria > Desulfobacterota > JACPFL01 > JACPFL01 > JACPFL01 > JACPFL01. Next base: position 11,324 of record JACPFL010000048.1, read on the forward strand.
CCTTGACCCGTGCGAGGAACTCGCTCACTCATATCACCTGGGGCCCCCCAGGGCAATCGTCGGTGGGTGGGGGTCCCGGCAGCCGTGGGCCGCCGCCTTCCGAACCTCGCCCTTGGTCCAAGCGACCCCTGAAATCGTCCTCAACCCCTTGAGCCCTCCCGCCGATAAGGAAGACAGGGAGACCAGTTGGGGGCCACCCGGCAGGGAGGCCGGGCACCGCACAGGGAGGGCAGGCCATGGGCAGCACCGGCAGGAGGTATGTCGTCGCGCTCTGGCTCGGCATCGCGGTGATCGGCGCGGGGGGGTGCGCCACCCTGCCGCCCCAGCAGGCCGCCCGGCCCGAGGCGACCCCCTACGATTACAACAACGTGCTCCTGGACCGCCGGGAGATGTCCATCGAGCGGATCGTCGAGTCGATGGTCACCATCCGGACCGTGGCCGAGTTCCGGCGGGAGGATGGCGGGCTGCTCCAGCGGGACATGGAGGGGACGGGGGTCGTGCTCCTCGGCAAGTACATCCTCACCCTAAACCATGTGGCCTCCATCAAGCAGATCGAGCACCGCACCCCCTTTGGGACCCTGGTTGAGCCGGCAACGAAAGTTGCTGAGCTCACGACGCTCCAGTGGAATGGAAAAGAGGTCCCGCTGGAGCG
>JACPFL010000054.1 GCA_016183025.1 Deltaproteobacteria bacterium
AACGTCCGCGTCTTCGGCTCCTTCGCCCGCGGCGAAGCCGAAGCGCATAGCGACATCGACCTCCTGGTCGAGTTCGAGGAGGGCCGGAGCCTTCTGGACCACGACGCGCTGGTGCTCGAGCTGGAGGGGCTGCTAGGCCGTAAGGTGGACATCGTCACGGAACGGGGCCTTTATTGGCTGCTGCGGCGGCGGATCCTGAGGGAGGCCCGCGCGCTGTGAGGAAGGACCCGCGCGTCTATCTCGCCCATATCCTCGAATGCATTCAGAAGATCGAGCGGTTCACGGCGGGGGGAAAAGACCGTTTTCTTGCGGATGCCATGGTTCAGGACGCAGTCCTGCGGAACTTCGAGGTCATCGGCGAGGCGGCCAAGCGCCTGGACGATGCGTATCGTGCCGCACATCCGGAGATTCCATGGCGAGCCTCGGCGGCCCTGCGTGACGTGCTCATCCACCAGTATGAAGGCGTGGACCTGGAGAAGGTCTGGGCCATCGTAGAGAACGAGCTCCTGGTCTCAAGCAGGCCATCGGTGCCTTGCTCCCTCCATTAGGCCAACTTGAGCGCGAGCTCGCCGGCGAGGACGACAAAGGAGAGGGTTCGTAATGGGGCGGAAAGACATGATCTCTCTGTCCCTAACGCAATGGGAGCGGATGGCCGAGGCGCGCCGGCTGGATGCCGCCACCTGCCTGTCGGCAGGCAGACGGGTCGAGGCCAACCTGAAGGAGCCGGGGTATGGCGGGTGAATGGCGCGAGATGTGCTGGGGAGATCTCGCCACCCTCGAGTATGGCAAGGGTCTTCGTGGCTACGAAAGTGGCAGCGGCCCCTTCCGTGTTTTTGGCACGAATGGTCCAATCGGCTGGCATACCGAGCCCTTGTCTCGTCATCCAACGGTCGTCGTCGGCCGGAAAGGAGCATACCGCGGAGTTCATTACTCGCCGGAACCGTGTTTTGTGATCGACACTGCATTCTACCTCGATCCGCGGACCGAGTTTGACATGCGGTGGGCCTACTATGAGCTGCTCACCCACGATATCAACAGCATGGACAGCGGGTCAGCCATCCCCTCCACTAGCAGAGAATCCTTCTATCGCCTGTCGGTCCGCGTTCCACCTCTGCGCGAGCAACGCGCCATCGCCTACATCCTCGGCACGCTGGACGACAAGATCGAGCTGAACCGGAGGATGAGCGAGACGCTGCAGGCTATGCCGCGGGCGATCTTCAAGTCGTGGTTCGTGGACTTCGACCCTGTCCCCGCCAAGGCCGAGGGCCGCGACCCCGGCCTGCCGAAGCCCATCGCCGACCTCTTCCCCGCCCGCTTCGGGGATTCGGAGCTGGGGGAGATTCCCGCGGGGTGGGAGGTAGTCAGTATTGGTGACCTTGCGAATGTCGTCGGCGGCAGCACGCCCAGCACGAAAGAGCCCGCTTACTGGGATGATGGAATCCACCATTGGGCCACGCCCAGGGACCTATCGAGGCTGTCGGTTCCTGTTTTGCTGGAGACCGAGCGCAAGATTACCGACGCAGGGCTGGCACAAATCAGTTCGGGGTTGTTGCCAGCAGGGACTGTTCTGCTTTCCTCGCGTGCGCCCATTGGCTACTTGGCCATTGCGGAAGTGCCGGTCGGGATCAACCAGGGCTTCATCGCGATGAAGCCCCAGAAGGGCACGTCAAATCTGTTTCTCCTCCTTTGGGCCGTCTTCGCCCACGACGACATCCTGAGCCGCGCTAACGGCTCAACCTTCCAGGAAATCAGCAAGGCAAATTTCCGTCCGATTCCTTTGGCGGCACCGCCTGCGGGGGTCATGCAGGCATTCGACGAAGGGGTGCGCCCGTTCTATGGGCGGATTGTCATGGCCATTATGGAGGCATGGCATGAACACCGCGGCTAGCAGCGATCCCCGCATTCAAGACCTGCGAGTTACAGAAGACGAGATCATCGCGCATCTGGTGGACGGTCGGGTTATCAGTGTGCCGCTCGCATGGTCATGGCGATTGTCCGAGGCAACCGCGGCGCAGCGTGCAAACTTCCGTCTCATCGGCACTGGTCAAGGCGTGCACTGGCCTGAAATCGACGAAGACATCAGCGTGGAGGGAATGCTTCATGGGGTTCCGGCACGTCGCCCAAGATCCAGTGCCGCCGCGGCCAAAGGCCGCCCGGCGCGAGGGCAGCGGGCGCCTAACAAGCGCATACAGCCGAGGCGTAAAAAAGTCGCACGCGGCTGATGCCCGACGTTATTCGGACGCCGACTGCGAGGCGCCGCAGTCGCGAGGCGGCGCTGACGACGATTAGCCGCTGCCGCATGAAGAGGGATTCCTGAAGATGATGAATCGCAAGTTTGCACGCACCCGTTCCGACGGTTACTTTGATATTCGAGTGTTTCACCGGAGTCGGAAGTCAAAGCGCGATCCCCGTTTCCTTCTCAAGTGCGGTTGCTGCGACGGGAAGCTCGAAGTCTATTACGGAGGAGACACTCTCGAAATCAATGGTGTTATGGGTTCCATCGAGAACTGGCGCGAATTACTATTGCCACTGTTGAACATGAAACTGCCAGGGCAGGGGCCGGAGAAGCGCACCGCATCATCGGCTATCGTGAAAAGGAAGAGGGCATCGTGACTGAGAAGCAGTCAAGGAAGCTCAACCTGCGGCTCGCTCGCCGCGGGGAGCGCGTACCGGACCTCGATGCTGACCCCATGGGCCGCTGGACACTCGTCCTCGGGACCGACGGCGTCCACATCCTCTTCGGCCAGGAGGCCGGCATGACCTGCCTCTGGTGGGCGGGCAGGCTTCGCTGCTTCGTCTCGGGTGACTAGCGGGGATGCCGGCAGCGGGCGCCGAAGGGCAGGTGACCCGTCAAGAGAGGTGAACCATGTCCGATATTTCGCTGCCACCCGTGAGCCAGGTGGAAATTCTGAGCATCATGGACAACACCCTCGACGTGCTGATGGCCAGTACATCTATTGCCCAACGGGCACCGCTGCTACGAGATAAATTTTCTCGCCCCCAGCTCCGAGCAGAGCACGGCGTGTCGATGCTGATTACGGTTCAATCTGAGGGGCGGAAGGACTCGTTTCTTTTCGATGCTGGCACAAGCGTAGAGGTGACTTTGCACAACATGGATGTCTTGGAAGTTCGGCCAAACGAACTCCATGCGGTGGTGCTGAGCCATGGTCACATCCTTCACCCCGACGCTTTTCTGAAACGCAAAAACGTTCTCCCTGACGGACACGAAGTTGACCTGCCACCCCCCAACAGGCGAGATATAGAGGCTGAAGGAATAAGCGTAATTGAAGACAAAGGCCCTACCTTGCTCATTGACGGGCGAGTTCTTGTCACCGGGGAGATACCTAGGACAACAGGGTTTGAAAAGGGCTTCCCGCCCGGCCGTGCCGAAATTAACGGACAGTGGCAACCGGACCCTTGGATCCACGACGATCAGGCCATAGTGATCAACGTGCGTGATAAGGGTTTAGTAGTGCTGACCGGATGCGGCCATGCAGGCCTTATTAATACGTTGCAACACGCGAGTAACGCGACCGGGATCAAGGATATATACGCCGTCATGGGAGGATTCCACCTCACCGGAACAATCTTTGAGCCCGTTATTACTCCAACTATTCAAGCTCTGAAAGAGATTGGACCAGAGATCATCGTTCCACAGCACTGCACGGGATGGCGAGCGACTTTTGAGATTACTCGCGATTTTCCGGAAGCGTTTGTGCCGAACAGCGTTGGGACAAGGTTTACTCTGTAGCCGTCCAGATTCAATCGGGAGGGGGGAAAAGGGGCATTCTACTTTTCACCCGACGGCCGCGGGGCGGGCGCGGATGATGGGTTACGCCCCAGGACCTGCACCCGGACCTGGCCCCGGGTGAGATGCCAGCCTTCGCGGTCCCAGGCCTCCTGCCAGGTTTCCCCGGCCGGGGGAGCCGGGGACCGGCGAGGGGAATGACCGTGTGGGTCCTCGAAAAGAAGCAGCTCGGGCCCCCGGCGGGTCATGCGCACGAGCAGGGTCCCCGCCTCTAACGGCACGTCGTCCAGCGCGTCCAGGTCCATGCCTCGGGGGAGGAGCACGACCTCGGTCCCCTGGTAGCGGAGCTGGAGGAGCAGGCCGGCCTCCTGTCCGCGCCCGTCGAGCTGCAGCGCCTCGTGCCGGACCTGCGGCGGGCGGCTCATGTCCCAGACCTCGCGCGGCCGAAACCACGTCTGGAGCGCGGCGGCCTGCGCGTGCCCGGCCGGCTGCCCGCGTCCGGGCCGCAGATCGGTTGTGATCGGGGGCCCGCTTTCCGTCCACCGGATCAGATGGTCCAGCCGCGTGATCCCTCGCCCCCAGAGGAAGGGCGCGAGGAGCCGTTCCTCGGCCGCCCCCTCCATCTGTCCCCCCGTCCCGAGGATCAGGATCCGGACCGGCCCGGGCGCTTCCAGCAGCACGAGATCCTGCCCCCCGGCCTGGAGCACGGTCACCTCCAGCGTGCCCTGCCAGCGGGGAGGCCAGAAGCGCGCGCCCGACAGGAGGACCAGCGCCACCGCGCCGACGGTCAGCATCCATCGGCCCGGCACTCTCACGAGCCAGAGGAGCAGGGCATAGAGGACCGCCACCTCCAGTGCCGTGGGCGTGACCATCCGCAGTCCGGCCCAGGGGAACCGCCCCATCGCCTGGAGCACGGGCAGGGTTACGTCCACGACACCGCTGGCCGCGGCGAATCCCAACAGGCCAAGCCCGGGCCAGGCGAGCGCGACCCCGCCGCTGAGCAGGGCGAGCCCGACCACCAGGGAGCCGAGGAGGGGGACCGCGACGAGATTGGCCAGCGGCGCCATAAGCGAGACCAGGTTGAAGTGCAGGGCCACCAGCGGCGCGGTCCCGAGGGTGGCGGCGATCGATGCGGTCAGGCTGAGGCCCGTCTGCGTCCAGACCCAGGCCAGGCCTCGAGGCAGCGGGCCGGGCGGAGCCGGGAGCAGGCCGTGGACTCTGAGCATCAGGAGCAGCAGGGCCGCCACCGAGGCGAAGGAGAGCTGGAAGCTGATGTCGAAGAGCGCTTCGGGCCAGGCGATCAGCAGGGCAGGGCCATGACCGCGGAGCGCAGGGTGGCGACCTCGGCCCCGGCCACCGCGGCATAGCCCAGGACCGGGCCCAACGCCAGCAGGGTGGCGACCTTGCGCGCGGGCAGCCGGAGGAGCAGGCCGGGCACGAGCCGGAGCAGGGCCAGCGCCGCCTGGCTGCTGAGCCAGGCCACCAGGGTCAGGTGCAGCCCGGAAATCGACAGGATATGCCCGACCCCGATCAGGAACAGGTCCCGCTGAAGCGGGTCGGGGATGCCATCCCGCTCACCGATCAGCAGGGCCTTCACCACGCCGCGGCCAACGCCTCCCCCCTGGTCGAGGAGCCCCCGAAGTCGGTCGCGCACGCGCTCCACGGCGGCCTGCACCGACGAGCCCCCTTGCCCGCTCAGGCGGATCAGCCCATCCCGTGTGACCAGGCCCGTGAGATGGATCCCGGTACGCGCCACAGCCGCCCGCGCGTCGAACGCGCCCGGCGGGACGTCCGGGATCGCACGGGGCCGCAGGAGCAAGCGCAGGCGGGTCCCATACCCGAGCCCAGGGACACTCCCCGCCATCCCGACCCGGACCGTGCCGGTCGCCCGTCGCTCGAACCCCTGTTCGAACACGCGCTCGACCTCCAGGGTCAGGCGGGTGCGCTCGCCGAACCGTTCAGGCGGGCGGCGCAACCACCCCTCCACCAGGAGGGACGGCCGGTCCGCGAGATGCGCGATGTGGTCCGGGGGCAGCGGTCGGCGCGCCTGGGACAGGGCCAGGACGCCCAGGAGCACGAACGCCCCGGCGGTGACGGCCAGGGCGCCCTGGGCCCCGCCCCGGCGCCGGAGGAAGAAGGCAAGGAGGAGGGCGAACAGGGTGACCAGGACCAGAGCCGCGGTCGGGAGAGCGGAGGCGGGTTCACCTGAGCCGGGGACAGGCGGGGAGGCCCACAGCGGGGCGACGCGACCCGACTGGTGACCCACCCAGATCCCCAGGGCAAAGGCCGGGGCCAGGAGCAGGCAGGGCCGGGACACCCACGCGGGGGGCCGGGCGGGCACGGCCGTCAGGTCGCGGGCTTGGTGCTGGTCTGGGAGAGGCCCTCCGCGGAAGCGGGACGCTCGGCAGCCAGAGGCCCCTCGGCAGAGGTCGGGGGCTCAGCAGCGGCGGGCGCCCACTCGGGGTGCAGCGTCGTATAGACGCGTTCGGCCACCGGCCGGGGGAGGTTGGTGACCGTCAGCAGGGCATCGAGGGAGGCCTCCCGCACCCCCTTCAGGCTCCCGAAATGCCGCAGGAGCTTGCGCTTGGTGGCCCCGCCGACCCCGGGGATCTCGTCGAGGATGGAGCGCAGCTCCTCCCGGCGGCGGAGCTTGCGGTGGAAGGTGATGGCGAAGCGGTGCGCCTCGTCACGGACCTGCTGGAGCAGGAAGAGGGCCGAAGAATTCCGCGGGAGCGTCAGCGGATCCTTGAGCTGCGGGAGGTACACCCGGTCCTCGCCCCGGGCTTTCGTGCGCGGGCCCGGCTTGCCCGGCTCCTCAGGGGGCTTCACCACGCTGCAGACCTCCGGCCCCTGGATGTCCAGCTCCCGCAGCACTCCGAGGGCGATGTTGAGCTGCCCCTTCCCCCCGTCCACCAGGATGAGGTCGGGCAGGTCGCCCTCGGCCTTGGCCCGGCTGTAGCGCCGCTTGAGCACCTCGTACATCATCGCGTAGTCGTCCGCCCCTTCGACCGTCCGAATCCGGAACGAGCGGTAGGCGGCGGGGTCCGGGCGCCCATCGCGGAAGACGACGAGGGAGCCCACGGCCCGCTGCCCCAGGACGTTCGAGATGTCGAAGGCCTCGATGCGGCGGGGCAGGCGCGACAGGCGGAGCCGGGTCCGCAGGTCCTCCAGCACCACCTCCCGCGCCTCGGTCGCGCTGTAGCGGTCCCGGAAGGCCGTGGCCGCATTCTCCCGGGCGAGGTCCACCAGGTCGCGGCGGCTCCCCCGCTTGGGCGCCAGGACCTCGACCTTGCGCCCCTTGAGGTCGGTGAGCCACTCGCCGAGTCCCTCGGCCTCCTCGAGCTCCACCGGCAGCAGCAGCTCCTGGGGGACGAACCGGCCGGCGGCATAGTACTGGCTCAGGAAGGAGGCCAGCACCTCAGCGTCGGGGAGCTCCAGGTTCGTGAACGTGTGGACCTCGGAGCCCATCCACGTTCCGGCCCGGACGAACAGGAGCTGGAGCAGCACCTGCCCTCCCTCGCGGTACAGCCCCACGACGTCCTGATCGAGGAACTCCGCGGAGACGACCTGTTGGCGCTCGATCGTCTTCTCGATGGAGGCGATCCGGTCCCGGAGCCGGGCCGCGGCCTCGAAGTTCAGCGCCTCGGCCTCCGCCGCCATGCGCTGCCGCAGGGTGGCCACGAGGTCCCGGTTCCGGCCCTGCAGGAAGAGCCGGGCCTGCTCCACGAGCTCGTGGTAGGCGGCCTCGTCGATCCGCCCGCAGCAGGGACCGGAGCAGCGGCCGATCTGAAAGAGGATGCACGGCCGCTCCCGGTGCTGCCGGAACTTGGGCTCGCCGCACTCCCGCAGGCGGAAGACCCGCTCCACGAACTTCATCGTGTCGCGCGCCGCCTTGGCCGAGGCGAAGGGCCCGAAGTAGGCGGCCCGGTCCTTCCGGATCTGCCGGACCACCGAGATTCGCGGGAAGGGGTCCGTCACCGCGAGGCGCAGGCAGAGGTAGTTCTTGTCGTCCCGCAGCTTGATGTTGTAGCGGGGGTGGTGCTGCTTGATGAAGGTGTTCTCGAGGAGGAAGGCCTCCTTCTCGGTGGCGGTGACCAGGACCTCGAGGTCCGCGATCCGGGCGACCAGGGCCCGGCGGCGCTCGTCCCCCTCCATGGCGTCCTGGAAGTAGGAGCGGACCCGGTTGCGCAGGTTCTTGGCCTTCCCGACGTAGATGACCGTCCCCTCGGCGTTCTTCAGGAGGTAGACGCCGGGGCTCCCGGGGAGGTTTCGGAGGCGTTCCTCAGGGACCATGACCCGCTTCCCGTCGGCCTACGACGGTCTAAAACCAGCCCGCAAGATTGTCGGCAAACGGGTAGGCGCAGCGCCGCGGCCAAGGTTACCCATGCGCATTGATCAGGCCATCGGGACGACAATGGGGACGAGGCGCTTTCGTGTGGGGTCGACGCCCAGTCCCCAGCCCTCGAGCGTCATGGCCCCGAGCAGAGCCGGCGCGGGATCTTCGGCGAACACGACGATGGCAGGCGTCCGGCGATCATCGCAGAGGAACTCGGCCATCCCCAACTGGCAGGTCGTCTCTCGCCCGTCCGCCAGGAGTACCGGCCGCTCAGCGAAGGGGGTGATCCCGAGCTCGACCAGGAGGGAGCGAGGCGCCTGACTGTACGTCGCGCCGGTATCCACGAGGCACTCCAGGGTCGCCTCCCGGGCCGGATCCCCGAGATTCCGGATGGTGACCTTCACGCTGAAGGTGCCCATCGCTGTCTTTCTCTCACGGTCCCACCGGGCTCTCTATGGCTCGGCGCCTAGGTCTGCAGGGCCGTCTGCTCCAGCTCGCGGATCTTGTCCCGCAACTCGGCCGCACGCTCGAACTCGAGCTGCCGGGCTGCCTCCCGCATCTCCTGCTTCAGCCGTGCCAGGAGCTTGTCCAGCTCCCGCGTGGGCAGATAGGCCGCCCGCTCCTCCGCGGCCTTGGGCACCGTGTAGTAGTCGGCCTCGTAGGGGGTCCGGAGGATGTCCTGGATGGATTTGCGGATGGACTCGGGCGTGATCCCGTGCTCCTGATTGTACCCGGCCTGGAGGGTCCGGCGCCGGTTGGTCTCCCGGATGGCGACCTGCATGGCCGGGGTGACCTTGTCCCCGTAGAGGAGCACGGTGCCGTGCACGTTGCGGGCGGCCCGGCCGATGGTCTGGATCAGGGAGGTCTCCGAGCGCAGGAACCCCTCCTTGTCGGCGTCGAGGATGGCCACCAGGGAGACCTCCGGGATGTCCAGCCCCTCCCGCAGCAGGTTGATCCCGACCAGGACGTCGAACTTCCCCAGGCGCAGGTCCCGGATGATGTCCACCCGCTCCAGCGTGTCGATGTCCGAATGCAAGTACCGGACCCGCACCCCCATCTCCTGATAGTACTCCGTCAGGTCCTCGGCCATCCGCTTGGTCAGGGTGGTGACCCATGAGCCCGGTCGGGCGGATGATCTGCTCCACCACCCGCCCTTCCGCCTTGCGGATCTCGTACGCGGCCGGGGTGGCCGAGACGCAGACGACCTGGGGGACCCGGGCCTCGAACTCCTCGAACGTCAGGGGCCGGTTGTCCAGGGCCGAGGGGAGTCGGAATCCGTACTCGACCAGCGTCTGCTTCCGGGACCGGTCCCCCCGGAACATCCCCTGGACCTGGGGGAGGCTCACGTGGCTCTCGTCGATGAACAGCAGGAAGTCCTCGGGGAAGTAGTCCAGCAGGGTGTACGGGGGCTGCCCGGCCACGCGGCCGTCGAGCCAGCGGGAGTAGTTCTCGATCCCCTGGCAGTAGCCCACCTCGTGGAGCATCTCCAGGTCGAAGTTGGTCCGCTGGGCCAGGCGCTGGGCCTCCAGGAGCTTGCCCTGCTGTTCGAACCAGGCGAGCCGCTCTTTCAGCTCCTGCCGGACCCCCTGGATGGCCCGCTCCAGACGCTCCCGGGGGGTGACGTAGTGGCTGCCGGGGTAGATGGTGACCTTGCGCAGGCGCTGCAGGGTCTTCCCCCGGAGCGGATCGATCTCGAAGAGCCCGTCCACGTAGTCGCCGAAGAGCTCGATCCGCACCGCCCGGTCCTCCTCGTAGGCCGGGAAGACCTCGATGACGTCGCCGCGGACGCGGAAGGTCCCGCGGTGAAAGTCCAGGTCGTTGCGGCTGTACTGGATCTCGACGAGCTTGCGCAGGATCTCGTCCCGGGAGATGCTGTCGTTCTCGTGCAGGTACAGGTGCATCCCCTGGTAGGTCTCCGGGGAGCCGATCCCGTAGATGCAGGAGACGCTGGCCACCACGATCGTGTCCCGGCGCTCGAGGACCGAGCGGGTGGCCGAGTGGCGCATCTTGTCGATCTCGTCGTTGATCAGGGCGTCCTTCTCGATGTAGGTGTCCGTGGAGGGGACGTACGCCTCGGGCTGGTAGTAGTCGTAGTAGGAGACGAAGTACTCCACGGCGCTCTCGGGGAAGAGGGCCCTGAACTCCCCGTAGAGCTGGGCCGCCAACGTCTTGTTCGGACTCAAGACCAGCGTGGGCTTCTGGACCCGCTCGACCACCCCCGCCATGGTGAACGTCTTGCCGCTCCCCGTGATCCCGAGGAGCACCTGGTGCTGCTCCCCCTTCTTGACCCCGGCGGCCAGGGCCTTGATCGCCTGGGGCTGGTCCCCCTTGGGCTGAAATGAGGAGACGATGCGGAACTCGCCCATCAGCCCTTCACCTTCCAGACGGTCCCCTTGGGGGTGTCCTCGAGCACGATCCCCCGGGCGAGCAGGTCGGCCCGGATCCGATCCGCGGTGCCCCAGTCCCGGCGCTGCCGGGCGGCCTGGCGCTCGGCGATGAGCCGCTCCACCTCCGCCCCGTCGATCCCCCGAGCGATCTCCGCGCTCCCGCCCGTCGATAGCCCTCCGGTGCCTTCGTATGCGTACACGAAGGTTCCTCGGCGCCGGAAGTACTCGGCCGGGCTCTGCTGAAAGAGGCCCAGCACCCCGGCCGTCGTGACGAAGGCCTGCGCCTCGGTGGCCAGCGGGCCCGATCCGTCGCCCCCACCGCGGCCCTGCTGGTCCAGGGCCTTGTTCAGCGCGCGGGCCGCATCGAACAGGTGCGCCAGGGCCAGGGCGGTGTTGAAGTCCTCGTTCATCGCCTCCCGGAAGCGCGGGAGCAGTCCCGCCTCGGTGGCCGCCGTGCCGTCCGGCATTGGCGCGTGGACCGCTTCGGGGGTGGGGAGGAGAGGGGCAGCGCGCCCCGCCCCCACGTCCCCGCGCCCGCCTGGCCCCGCCGCGGGCTCCGGCGGGGTTCCTGGAAGCGTCGCGAGCCCGGCTTCCTCCAGGCGCTGCCAGGTGAGGTACAGGTAGTCCAGGTTCTTCTGGGCCTCGGCCATCTGCTCGGCCGTGTAGTCGATGGGACGGCGGTAGTGGTGGGCGAGGACGAACAGGCGGATCGCCTCCGGGTGGATCCGGCTCAGGAGGTCGCGGATCGTGAGGATGTTCCCCAGGGACTTGGACATCTTCTCGTGCTCGAGGTTCACGAAGCCGTTGTGGATCCAGTAGCGCACGAAGGGCTGGCCCGTGGCCGCCTCCGACTGGGCGATCTCGTTCTCGTGATGCGGGAAGACCAGGTCCTGCCCCCCGCCGTGGATGTCGAAGGAGGCCCCCAGGTAGGCCTGGCTCATGGCCGAGCACTCGACGTGCCACCCGGGACGCCCGGGGCCCCACGGGCTGTCCCAGACGGGCTCGCCGGGCTTGCCGGCCTTCCACAGGGCGAAGTCCAGTGGGTCGGCCTTCTGCTCGCCGGGCTCGACCCGGGCCCCGGCCAGGAGCTCATCGAGGTTGCGCTTGGAGAGGCGGCCGTAGCCGGCAAACCGCTTCACCGCGAAGTACACGTCCCCGCCGGCCTGGTAGGCGAACTGCTGCTGGAGGAGGCGCTCGATCAGCCGGATGATGGCCGGGAGGTGCTGGGTCGCGCAGGGCTCCACCGTGGGCACGGCCAGGCCGAGCGCGGCCATGTCCCGGTGGAATTCCCCGGTGAAGCGCCGGGCCACCTCCGCCGCGGTCGTCCCTTCCCGTTGAGCCCGGACGATGATCTTGTCGTCGATATCCGTGATGTTGCGGACGAACGTCACCTGGTAGCCCAGGTGACAGAGGTACCGGTAGATCACGTCGAAGGCGAGGACCGAGCGCGCGTGCCCGAGGTGGGAGAGGTCATAGACGGTCGGGCCGCAGACGTACATCCCGACCTTGCCTGCCTCCCGTGGGACGAAGACCTCCTTGGTCCTGGTCAGGGTGTTGAAGATGCGCAGCGTCATTCCTCGGGCTCGTGCGCCGCCGGGATCTCCTGGACCGTCACCACGGCATAGGCCGCGATCCCCTCCTGCCGCCCCACGAACCCCACCCCCTCCCCCCGCTTCGCCTTCACGTTGACGCGCCCCACCTCGGTCTGCAGCACCTTGGCCAGGTGCTCCACCATGTCCTGTAAGTGGGGCGCCAGCGGCGGCCGCTCGGCGAGCACCGTGGCGTCGGCGTTGCCGATGGCGAAGCCCCGGGCCCGGGCCAGGGCCACCACCTCGGCCAGAAGGGTCAGGCTGGAGATCCCGCGGAAGTGCGGGTCGGTGTCCGGGAAGTGCTGCCCGAGGTCCCCCTCCCCGATCGCCCCCAGGATGGCGTCGCAGAGCGCGTGGGCGAGCACGTCGGCGTCCGAGTGCCCCCGGAGCCCCCGGTCATGGGGGATCTCCACCCCCCCGAGCACCAGCTTCCGTCCGGGGACCAGTTGATGGACATCATAGCCGCACCCGACGCGGATCGTCATCGCCGGACCTCCTGGGCTCCCACCAGGGCCTGGGAGAGGGTCAGGTCTTCTGGGGTCGTCACCTTGAAGTTCGCCTCCGAGCCCCGGACCAGGCGGACCTTCACGCCCAGGCGTTCCACCAGGGCGGCGTCGTCCGTGCCCAGCACGCCGGCCCGGAGCGCCTGTCGGTGGGCCTGCCGCAGGAGCCGGCCGTCGAAGGCCTGGGGGGTCTGGGCCAGCCAGACCCCCTCGCGCGCCAGGGGCGGCGATGGCCGCGCCGAAAACCCGGGCCTCCCGCACGACGGCCTCGATCAGCGCCTCCTCCACGAAGGGCCGGGCCCCGTCATGGACCACCACGATCTCCACCGGCCCCTGGAGCGCCCGCAGCCCCAGGCGGACGGAATCCTGCCGCTCGACCCCCCCCACGACCACCCGTGAGACTTTGTGGCACCCGGCGGCCCGGATCTCACGCCGCCACCGCGCCACCTCGCCCCGACCGACCATGACGATGATCTCCCCGATCACCGGGCAGGCCTCGAACTTCTCCAGGGTGTGGATGAGCAGGGGACGCCCCAGCAGGGGCTGGAAGAGCTTGTTCTCCCCGAGCCCCATGCGGCGCCCCCGTCCTGCAGCCGGGATCAGGGCCACCACCCTGGGTGTCCGCGCCACCCTCACCTCCAGAGACACCAAAACCCCGTGCTGGCGAACGGCCTTCCTCGCCCGGCGGGTTCCGCGCGCGCCAGCCGGGGTCCCTGCCACTGCCAGGAGGGGTCCCCCCTCCTCGTCGAGCCCGGCTCTAGGAGTTCGCGGGCTGGAGCAGCTCCTCCGGCTCCTCCTCCTTCAGCCGGGTGAAGATCATCCGTCCGGCCGTGGTCTGCAGCACGCTCGTCACCACGACGTCCACGGTCCGGCCCAGGAACCGACGGGCATTGTCCACCACCACCATGGTGCCATCATCGAGGTAGGCCACCCCCTGCCCGTGCTCCTTCCCCTCCCGGATGACCCGGACGCTCAGGGCCTCGCCCGGCAGGATCACTGGCCGCAGGGCGTTGGCCAGCTGGTTGAGGTTGAGCACGGTGACGCCCTGCAGCTCGGCGACCTTGTTGAGGTTGAAGTCGTTGGTGACGATCTTGGCCTTCAGGGCCCTGGCCAGCGCGACCAGTTTGGCATCGACGTCCCGGATCTCGGGGAAGTCGTGGTCCGTGACCTGCACCGCCGCGTCGGTGAGCTTCTGCATCCGGTGCAGGATGTCCAGCCCCCGGCGCCCCCGGGCCCGCTTGACCGAGTCCGGGGAGTCCGCGATGTGCTGGAGCTCCCGGAGGATGAACTGAGGGATCAGGAGGGTCCCTTCGACGAACCCGGTCTCACAGACATCAGCCACCCGGCCGTCGATGATCACGCTGGTGTCCAGGATCTTCGTCCCGGGCACCCGGAGCAGGGCCGGTGCGAGCTCCTCCCGCCGGGACAGGGGCAGCTCCTTGCCCGCCTTCACGCCGACGGCCAGCCCGACGTACCCGAGCAGGACGTTGATGAGGGTGTAGGCCAGGAACCCCTCGCCTGGCCGGCGGAAGACATCGCCGAGATAGAAGTAGGTGAAGAGGTTCGCCGTGACCAGGCCGAACACGAGGCCAAGCCCCCCGGCCGCCACCACTCGCGGAGGCACCCCCTCGACCCCCCGCTCGAGGAAGATGGCCATGGCCGCAAGGGCGCCCCCGCCCACCAGGCCCAGCAGCCAGACGCCCGGGCCGGGGAACAGGCGTTCGGCCAGATACGCGCCACCCCCGGCGCAGAACAGCAGTAACCCCGCCCGGACCGCCCAGATCACGCGCACGCCCTCGTCCCGAGGCCCCCCCGGAGGGTCCGGGATCACATCTTCACATCCTTGAAGATCCGGCGGAGGTCCTCCTCAATCTTCTCCTCCGCGATCGCCCTGGCCACCGCCAGCTCCTTGACGAGGAGGCCCCTCGCCATGTCCAGCATCTTGCGCTCCCCGAAGGAGAGCTCCTTTTCCAGCTTCAACAGGAAGAGGTCCCGCATGACCTTGGCCACCTCGAAGACCGACCCGGTCCGGATCTTGTCCATGTACTCCCGGTACCGGCGGTTCCAGGTCTGGCTATCCAGCACGGCCCGCTTCCGCTCCCGCAGGATCTCGTAGACCTTCGGGACCTTCCGCGCCTCGATCACCTCCCGGAGCCCCACGGTCTCCACGTTCGCGGTCGGGATCATGATCGTCATCCCGTTGTCCAGGATCTTGAGGATGTAGAAGGTCTGGACCCGACCGGAGATGGTGCGCTTCTGGATCGACTCGATCACCCCCACGCCATGCGCTGGATAGACTGCCTTGTCACCGATCTTGAACATAACCCCTCCCCTTAGTAGCTGAAAATACCACAAAATCTGGGGTCGGGCAAGCGCAAAGCCGGCGGGGCCGTCAGGATTCTGGCTGTCAGAGAGCCGACAGATCTCCTGTCAGGGACGCTTCGGGAACCAATGGCCGGGCCCCGGCCCGGGGGAGCGTGCCGCGCCCGGACACGTGCTATAGGAGGGGGTCGCGAGAGAGGCCGGCCAAGATCTTCGGGGGGGACACGATCCCGCCCGAAACGACGAGCTTGACCCCATCCTCCACGGAGAGGGAGAGGGGGATGATCTCCTTCTTGGGGACGAGGATCAGGGTGCCTGAGGTGACGTTAGGGGTCGCCGGGACGAAGACGTTGACCACGTATTCGGTGGACGTCCCATCAGGGGGGCCCCCGTGGACCTCCCCGATGTTCGTGCTGGTGATGAAGCCCACCGCGTAGAGCCCCCGCCGGGGGTACTCGATCATCACGACCCGCTTGAAGGTCTGCTTGCCAGGCAGGGTGATCGCCTCCACGAGCTGCTTGGAGCCCAGGTAGATGCTCTTGACCACGGGGACCCGGACCAGCAGGCGCTCGGCCCACTCCAGCAGGCGGCGCCCGACGACGTTCGTCGTGAACAGCCCGACGAGGAAGACCAGGACGATGGTGGCCATGATCCCCAGCCCGGGGACGTGCAGCCCCAGCAGGGCATCCAGGGGGGCCCCCAGGATCAGATCGGAAGAGCGT
>JACPFL010000037.1 GCA_016183025.1 Deltaproteobacteria bacterium
GTCGGCAGCGGGCTCGAGGCGGAGCTCGCCGTGGACAACGACGGGCGGGCCAGCATCGTCTGGCAGAATGGTTCGACGGTCTGTTACAACCGCGTCGTGAACGAGGTGCCGGGGGGTCCGCCGGACTTTCCCAAAGTGGTCGACACGAACGCCATCGCCGACGCCGGGCCCACCGTCGTGGCGGACGCCAGCGGCCGGGTCCACGTGACCTGGATCGGGAAGGATGGGGTCAAGCAACGTACGTTCTACGCCCGCTCCACCAACGCCGGGATGAGCTTCTCCACCCTCATGGCGATGACCCCCAGCACCGTGCCAGGGCTGAGCGGAGATGACGGCGCCGACAAGGCCCGGATCGCGGCTGCGGGGCAGGTCGTGGCCCTGGTCTGGTTCGAGAAGGTCACGAACAACGAGGTCTTCGTGGCCCGGTCGTCAGATGGAGGGGCGAGCTTCCAAGGTGCGAAGGTCTCTGACCCGGCCGTGAGCCACCCGGCCGGGACCCACCCGAGAGCCGAGGACCCCCGAATGGCCATCGGTGCAGACGGCCTCGTTCACGTGGCCTGGCGGCAGGGGAATGGAACGACCGTGGACGACGCCATGTACGCCCGGCAGTCAGCCGGAGCGGGGCTCGTCTTCAGCGCACCGGTCGTGATCTCCTGCCCTGACAACACGGCGGCATGCCCCGGCATCGATCCCAGCCGGGTGTCCCCGAAGATCGATGACCCGGTGGTCGATGTGGACGGGAATGGGAACGCCCTCGTAGTGTACGACTCCAACGAGGACGGAAAGCGCGGCGACATCTTCTTCGTGCGCTCCCACGGCGCCGTTCACGGCGGGCTGTAGCTCGGCACCAGAGGGATCACGGAGGGGGGGCCTGGATGCGCAGGCCCCCCCATTTTTCCCCGGACGGGGAACTGTGACCTGCGTCACACAGTCCCCCGCGGGGACGGCCGAAGAGAGGGGGGTGGGCCTGGTCGGGCCTTGCTCTCCATCTCCGAGGAGGAGTGGCGAGCTTTGCGGTTGCCCTGGGGAGGACAAGCAGGATGCCTGAGCGACGCAATTTTCCCCGGGTGCGCGTCCAGATTCCGGTCAACTGCTCCCCCCTCAATGTGAGAACCGTGACCCCCCCGTTCGATGGCACCACCCGCGACCTGAGCGCCGGCGGGCTCGGCCTCGAGATCCCGAACGGCTCAGCGACCGGCCCCCTCCCTCCTGAGAGGAGCCACCTCCTCGTCCGGTTCCGCCTGCCCGAGACCCCGAAGGCCTTCCAGATCCCCAGCCGAGTCGTCTGGGTCGGGCGCCGACCGCGTGGCAGCCTCGGAATCGAGTTCCTGATCATGACCTTCGAAGAGCGGACCTCGCTCGCCGAGTTCGTCGAGCATAACCGTCAGAACCCCTGATCGGCCTTTGTGCCTTACGGCTCTCGCACAGGCCGGAGCGCCAGCTCGTCTGCCCTGAAGGCATACGGAACTGCGTCGGGCATCGGTCTGTCCGCTGAGCTCACCATGCCCCGCCGGGTCTTCTCCCCGTCTCCTGCTCCGTGACGTTGTTTTCCCTCAAGGCCGACCGGCCGACTGCCGATTCTTAGAGAACGGGCGGCGACACCGTCTGGCTTGACCCTGGGGTCCAGCCGGCCGGCGCGCCTCCCGGGCCTCGAGGCGATGCCGGGGGGCATCGCGTGTGAGGCCGGCCACGTTCTCCGATACCACAAGGTTCTGTGATCTCGATCACACAGCGCCCTGCGGGGCCAGCCGAGAAGTAGAGGGACGATGGACGTGCGAGTGATCGGCTGAGCGGGGGTTCGTGAAGGGCGCCCTGAGCCTTCCCCCGGGCGATGGGCGCGCCCGCAGCGGCAGGCCGAGGGGGGATACGAGGAGGAGGAGATGCGCATCCAGCACAGTGGGTTGGGTCTGCGCCCCCGCCGGGGCCTTCGGAGCCTGGCGGTGGCCCTGACCTTCGGCATGGCGCTGGGGTCCGCGCCGGAGGTCAGCGCCGACCTGGGGCGGGCCTTCTCGGTGGACTTCACGACCCCGGTGAACCTCTCCAACGACAAGGGGAAGGCCCGGGAGTCCCGGATCGACCAGGAGGACATGACGAGGAAGCGGGCGCGGGGCCGCAAGGCCAAGCGGATGGGGAGCCACATCTACGCCGCCTGGCAGGATCGGAATACCGCGAACGGGAAGGAAGACATCTACTTCCGCTTCTCGACCGACGGGGGGGTCACGTGGAACCCCGCGGTGGACCCGCTGAACCCCACGCTGAGCGTGAGCCCGATGAACCTGTCCAGCGACAGCTCGGTCTCCACCGAGCCCCGGCTGGATGCGGATGGCCGGGGTAGCGTCTACATCGTCTGGCAGGACGTCACCTCCGGCAAGGTCAAGTTCAGGCGGCTGCTGATCGCCGGGAGCACGGCGATCCCGCTGGCGGCCCATGACCTGAACCAGGGCCCGGTCGCGGGGACAGAGACCCTGCCGGATCTCGTGCTGGACGACAAGGGGCGGGTCCACGCGGCCTGGGTGCAGGGCGGGGTCGTCTACTACAGCCGCTCGACCGACCAGGGGATCACCTTCGAGCAGCCCGTGGCGGTCTCTGGCGCCTCGACCTCCACGCTGGAGGCGGAGATCGCGGTGGACGGCAAGGGACGGGCCAGCCTGGTCTGGCAGGACGGCGCCATGGTGCTCTACAACCGGGTGGTGGACGGCGTTCCCGGAGCCACGCCGATCGACATCGGCATGAACGCCATCGCGGACGCGGGGCCGACCGTTGCGGTCGGCACCGGGGGGCAGGTCCACGTGACGTGGATCGGCACCGAGCCGGGCGCGACCCGCACGTTCTACACCCAGTCCCGGGACGGCGAGCGCTTCTCCGAGCCGCTGGCGATGCGGCCGGACACGGTCCGGGGGCTGATGGGGATGGGCAAAGCCGACAAGGCCCGGATCCTCGCCTGGGGAGAGCGCGGGGTGGCCCTGGTCTGGTTCGAGAAGGTCGCCTCCGGGCAGACCGAGATCTTCGTGGCGCGGTCGCAGAACGGCGGGCGGAGCTTCGAGGGGACGCAGGTCTCGGCCTCCACGGCGAGCCGCCCCAACTCCGCCGATCCCCGGATGGCCGTGGACCAGGCCGGGCACGTCCACGTGGCCTGGCGGCAGGGGAACGGCTCGACCGTGGACGACGTGATGTACGCGCGGGAGCTGCCCGGGCGGCTGGAGTTCAGCGCGCCCGAGCTGCTCTCCTGCCCGGACAACACGACGACGTGCCCGGGGGTGAGCAGCCGGCTGGTGTCGCCGAAGAACGACGACCCGGTCCCGGACGTGGACGTGAACGGCAACGTCCATATCGTGTACGACTCGAACGAGGGCGGGACCAAGCGGGGGGACATCTTCTTCGTCCGGTCCCGCCGCGTCCATTAGTCACTCGCCTCAGCGGCTGAGGCCCCTGGGGCATCCGGAGGGGAGGTCTGGGCCCAGGCCTCCCCTCTGCCATTCCGCACAGGCCGCCTCGGCCCGGCCCCGGGCAGCCAGGGGGGCTCGGGTCGCCGTGTCTCGGCACCCCTGACGGGGGCTCGCCCGGAGCTTGTGCCGGCCGTCCCCCGGAGCTTGTGCCGCCCGCGGTCGGCCTCTGCTGGCGTCTTGTGCGGCCCTCCTCCCTCGCGGTAAGGTAGGGGCATGGCGGCCATGGAGGCGGTGGAGCTGGTGGTCCCGGCAGAGGCCGCCGGGTAGCGGCTGGACCGGTATCTGGCCGCCCAGGGGCTCCCGCTCTCGCGCTCCCAGCTCCAGGGGCTGATCGCCGAGGGCCAGGTGCTGATCGGGGGACGACGCGCCAAGCCCGGCCACCGCCTCCGCGCGGGCGATCGGGTCAGCGCCCTTCTCCCTGAGCCGCGCCCGCTCGCGCTCGAACCGGAGCCCCTCCCGCTGACGATCCTCTACGAAGATGCCGACCTCGTCGTGCTCGACAAGCCTGCCGGCCTCGTGGTCCACCCGGCCCCGGGCCATCCGACCCATACCCTGGTCCATGCCCTGCTCGCCCACTGCCGCGACCTTTCCGGGATCGGCGGCGTCCTGCGCCCCGGCATCGTCCACCGGCTGGATCGGGACACCTCCGGGGTGCTCGTCGTGGCCAAGCACGACCGGGCTCATAGCGGGCTGGCGGCCCAGTTCAAGGCCCACACGGCGCGGCGACGCTACCAGGCCATCGTCCACAGCGTGCCGGACCAGGACGCAGGACGCCTCGCCACCACGGTCGGGCGCCACCCGACCCAGCGGAAGCGGATGGCCGCCGGCGTGAGCGGGGGGCGTGAGGCCGCCACCCGGTGGCGGGTCCTGCGCCGCTTCACCGAGCACAGCCTGCTGGAGCTCCAGCCCGAGACCGGGCGCACGCACCAGCTCCGCGTTCACCTGAGCCACCTCGGCCACCCGGTAGTGGGCGACCCGGTCTACGGTCGGCGGCGGGGCCGTCTCCCCGCCCCGATCGCGCGCCAGGCGCTGCACGCCTGCCTCCTGGGGTTCACGCACCCCGTGACCGGGGCCTGGATGGAGTTCACCGCGCCGCTCCCGGCCGACATGGAGGGGCTGCTGAAGGCCCTGGAACAGGGAGGCGATGAGCCCCGCTCCTCGCCAGCCTCGACCCTGTCCCGGCCAGAGGAGGCGCCTGCCCCTGGGCACTCTTCACCGCGGCGGGCTGGGCGGAGGGACGGAGGCCGCCGGTGAGCGGCCTGCCGGTGCTGATCGCTCGAGGTCCGGCGCGCTACCTGGAGCTGCCGGCGCTGACCGTCACTGGCCTGGTGGAGCACGCGTTCCTGGGCCGCCCGGCTGACGGGGGCCGCCCGATCGGACCGCGGCGGCTCGGGGGGCTGTTCGGGCTCCCGCAGGGGCGGGCGATGGTGGTCAGGCAGGTGCATGGCACGGCCATCCTTCCCGTGCACGCGGATGTGAGCCCGGACGGCGCGACGAGCCGCCTGCCGTACGATGGCCTGGTGACGGTGCGGCGCGATGTGGCCCTGGCGGTCGCCTCGGCGGACTGCGTGCCGCTGCTCCTGCTCGACCCGGTGCGACGGGCCGTGGGCGCGGTGCACGCGGGCTGGCGTGGGAGCAGCCAGGGGATCGCGCAGGAGGCGGTGGCCGCCATGTCCCGCCACTTCGGCACCCATCCCCGGGACCTCCTGGTCGGCATCGGGCCGTCCATCGGGCCGTGCTGCTACGAGGTGGGGGAGGAGGTCGTGGAGGCCTTCCGGGCCCGGTTCTCCCACTGGGGCCGGTACGTCCGGCCCAAGCCCGGCGCGAAGGCGTGGCTCGATCTCTGGGAGGCCAACCGCGTGCAGCTCGAAGAGGCGGGGGTGCTGCCCGAACGCCTGACACTGGCCGGCCTGTGCACGGCCTGCCACCGGGAGCTGTTCCATTCGTACCGGCGCGAGGGGAAGGCGGGCGTGCAGCTCAGCTTCATCCGCCTGCGCTGAGCCATGCTCCTCGTCGGGCTCACCGGGGGGATCGCGAGCGGCAAGAGCACGGTCTCCCGGATGCTGCAGGAGCGGGGGGCGGTGGTGGTCGACGCGGACCGCATCGCCCGGGAGGTGGTCGCGCCCGGGAGTCCGGCCTTCGCGGCCATCGTGGCGGCCTTCGGCCACGACGTGGTGAGTGATGACGGGGCGCTGGACCGGCGACGACTGGGGGAGATCGTCTTCGCGGACCCTGCCCGTCGCCGGGACCTGGAGGCCATTGTCCACCCGCAGATCATCGGGGCCATCCGCCGTCAGGTGCGGGAGATCCAGGCGCGCACGCCTGACGCGTTGGTGGTGATCGATGGGGCGCTGCTCATCGAGGCCGGGTTCCACCGGGAGGTGGACGTGGTGGTCCTGGTGAGCGCCAGCCGGGCGCACCAGATGGAGCGCCTGATCCAGCGCGACGGCCTGAGCCCGGCCGAGGCCGCCCAGCGGCTCGACGCTCAGCTTCCTCTGGAGGAGAAGGCCCGCTATGCCCACTTCGTGGTCTCCACGGACAGCTCGCTGGAGGAGACCGCCCGCCAGGTGGACCGGGTCATGGCCGCGCTCGGGGCCCGCAAGGGGGGGCGGCGGGGGGGCAGCGGTCGCCCAGAGGGCGCGGGGCCAGAGGGGCAGAGGGGAGAAAAATAGTTGACAGGGGGGCTGGTACTTTTTATCATTGATACAGGATTACGGGATTGATCGGGCCTTCTCGCCACAGTTTCCCGTTCACCCAACAGCACGTGGCCCCCACAGCGGATTGACGAAAAGCGTACGTACCGTCTGCCAAGCAGAGGAATTCCCGAGCCCGACAATTCGGCTGTCCATCCGATCGAGCCCTGAAACCGTTGAACCTTCCGATCGCCACACAGGCAGCCGTTAACGCCGGACCACCCGGGGGCGGGGCCGTCCGTCCGTCCGGGGGTGCCGGCACGAGGGGTGTATGGCCAGAGAGGTGAGCACCGCAGAGCGGGGTGACAACATGAACCTGAAGGAGCTGAAGGAGAAGGGCATCAAGGAGCTCCTCCAGCTCGCCAAGGACCTGCAGGTCGACGGGGCCAGCGGGATGCGCAAGCAGGAGCTGATCTTCGCCCTGCTGCAGGCCCAGACCGAGAAGAACGGCCTGATCTTCGGCGAGGGGGTCCTGGAGATCCTCCCCGACGGGTTTGGCTTCCTCCGCTCCCCTGACTACAACTACCTCCCCGGCCCCGACGACATCTATGTCTCCCCCTCCCAGATCCGCCGCTTCAACCTCCGGACCGGGGACACGGTGGCAGGCCAGATCCGGCCGCCCAAGGAGGGGGAGCGCTACTTCGCCCTGCTCAAGGTCGAGTCGGTGAACTTCGAGGATCCCGACGTCGCCCGGGACGTGCCCCTCTTCGAGAACCTCACCCCCCTGTACCCCCAGGGACGGGTCAAGCTCGAGACCGTGCCGGACAACATGTCCACCCGGGTGATGGACCTGCTGACCCCCATCGGGAAGGGGCAGCGCGGCCTGATCGTCGCCCCGCCCCGCACCGGCAAGACCATGCTCCTGCAGAACATCGCCAACGGGATCACGGCCAACCACAAGGAGGTCATGCTCATCGTCCTGCTCATCGACGAGCGGCCGGAGGAGGTGACCGACATGCAGCGGAGCGTCAAGGGCGAGGTGGTCTCCTCGACCTTTGACGAGCCGCCCCAGCGCCACGTCCAGGTGGCCGACATGGTCTTGGAGAAGGCCAAGCGGCTGGTCGAGCACAAGAAGGACGTGGTGATCCTGCTGGACTCCATCACCCGGCTGGCCCGGGCCAACAACGCGGTGGTCCCCCCGAGCGGCAAGATCCTCTCCGGCGGCGTGGACTCCAACGCCCTGCAGCGCCCCAAGCGCTTCTTCGGCGCGGCCCGTAAGGTGGAGGAGGGGGGCAGCCTCACCATCATCGCCACGGCCCTGATCGATACCGGCAGCCGGATGGACGAGGTGAGCTTCGAGGAGTTCAAGGGGACCGGCAACAGCGAGATCGTGCTGGACCGCAAGCTGGCCGACCGCCGGGTCTTTCCGGCCATCAACATCGGCCTGTCCGGCACCCGGAAGGAGGAGCTGCTGATCGAGAAGGACGACCTCAACCGCATCTGGATCCTGCGCAAGGTCCTCCAGCCGATGAGCACGGTGGACGCCATGGAGTTTCTCCTGGACAAGATGCAGGGGACGAAGAGCAACAAGGACTTCCTGGATTCGATGAACCGCTAGCCGGGGCCCAGGCCGGGGGCCCGCCACCCCTTGAGAAGCATGGAAGAATCTCGTACAATCAGACGATTGTGAGGGAGCGATGAAGCCGGGCATCCATCCGCGGTCCTACATCACGACCATCACCTGCGCGTGCGGGAGCGTCATCCACACCCGGTCCACGAGGCGGGAGCTCAAGGTGGAGATCTGCTCCGCCTGCCATCCGTTCTTCACCGGGAAGCAGAAGCTGGTGGATTCGGCGGGGCGCGTGGAGCGCTTCCAGAGGCGGTACGCCAAGAAGGCCACCCCCTGATCGGAGGGGCGGCCACGGTCCGCGCTGAACCCCTCGGCGTCTGCCCCCGTCAGCGGGCGTCCCGGACGCGAGGGGTTTCGTGTTTCTGGAGGAGGCCGCGCCACGCCGGGTGAGGCGGGCGCTGGAGAAAAATGTTCGACCGGCTGGCAGCCATCGAGGAGCGATTCGAGAAGCTGGAGGGGTGGCTCGGCGACCCCCAGGTGGCCTCGCGCCCCGAAGAGCTGCAGCGCCATGCCAGGGAGCACGCGGATCTGGCCCGGATCGTGGAGCCCTACCGGGAGTACCGGCGGATCGAGGCGGAGCTGAAGACCAGCCGGGCGCTCCTCGAGGAGGGGGACGAGGCCATCCGCGAGTTGGCCCGGGAGGAGATCGCCCTGCTCGAGGGACGCCGGGCCGAGCTGGAGGCGCGCCTCAAGGAGCTCCTGATCCCACGGGACCCCAATGACGCCCGCGACATCATCCTCGAGATCCGGGCCGGGGCCGGGGGCGAGGAAGCCGCCCTGTTCGCCGCCGACCTGCTCCGGATGTTCATCAAGTACGCCGAATCGCAGCGCTGGCGGGTGGAGATCATGAGCACCAGCGGGACCGGCTCCGGGGGGTACAAGGAGGTCATCGCCTCCATCGCGGGCCGCGGGGCCTACAGCCGGCTGAAGTACGAGAGCGGGGTGCACCGGGTCCAGCGCGTGCCGGTCACCGAGTCCCAGGGCCGGATCCACACCTCCACCGTGACGGTGGCCATCCTGCCGGAGCCCGAGGAGGTGGAGGTCGCCATCGACCCAAAGGAGCTCCGGATCGACGTCTTTCGCTCCTCGGGGCCGGGCGGGCAGTCCGTGAACACCACCGATTCCGCCGTGCGCGTCACCCACCTGCCCACCGGACTCGTGGTCTCGTGCCAGGACGAGAAGTCGCAGCACAAGAACAAGGCCAAGGCGCTGCGCGTGCTCCGGGCCCGTCTGCTCGACCTGGCGCAGGAGGAGCAGCGCCAGCAGATCTCCGAGGCCCGGCGCACCCAGGTGGGGACTGGAGACCGGAGCGAGCGGATCCGGACCTACAACTTCCCCCAGGGTCGGGTGACCGACCACCGGATCGGCCTCACCCTGCACCGGCTCGAGGACGTGCTCGAGGGCGATCTGGCCCCGCTGATCGAGGCCCTGATCGCCCACTATCAGGCCGAGGCCCTCAAGGCCGCCTCATGAGCGCACCCGATGGCGCCGACCACCGAGCCGCCCTGCCCCTGCCAGGTGCGCAACGCCCTGGCCTGGGCCGCGGCCTATCTCAAGGCGCGCGGATCGAGCACTCCGCGCCTGGACGCCGAGGTCCTGTTGCAGACCCTGCTCCGGCTGGACCGTGCCCGGCTGCTCGTCTCCGGCGACCGGTGGCTGGCCCGCGCCGAATGGGCGGCGTTCTACCGGCTGGTGGCGCGTCGGGGAGCGGGCGAGCCCGTGGCCTACCTCACGGGCACCAAGGAGTTCTGGTCCCGTCCCTTGACGGTCACCCCTGATGTCCTCATCCCGCGTCCGGAGACCGAGGTCCTGGTGGCGCTCGCGCTGAAGCGGGCGCGGGAGTGCGAGCGGGCCGATGCGGGGCCCCTGCGCATCCTGGACCTCGGCACGGGGAGCGGGGCGGTGGCGGTGACGCTGGCCTGTGAGCTGCCGGGGGCCCAGGTGACGGCCACGGACCTCTCCGAGGCCGCCCTGGAGGTGGCCCGGGCGAATGCCGCGCGGCACGGCGCGACCGTGACGTTCCTGCGCGGCGATGGCCTGGCCGCGGTGCGACCGGACGCCCGCTTCGAGCTGCTCTGCGCCAACCTCCCCTATGTGCCGAGCGATGATCCCCGTCTCGACCCGGGGGTCCGGCGCTACGAGCCCCGTGCGGCCTGGGATGGCGGGCCCGACGGCCTGGCGGCCCTGCGGAGCGTGATCCCCCAGGCCCCGCGGTTCGTGACCCCCGGCGGCTGGCTCCTGCTGGAGATCGGTGAAGGGCAGGCCGAGGCGGTGGCCGGGCTGATCGCCGCCACCGGGGGGTTCGAGCCGGCTGCCCGCTGGCCGGACCTGTCCGGGTCGGTGCGCGTGGTGGAGGCCCGGAGGACGGAGGCCTAGCCGGTGGACAAGATGGTCATCCACGGAGGCGTGTCCCTCACGGGCACCGTCGAGGTGAGCGGGGCCAAGAACGCCGTCCTCCCCATCCTGGCCGCCACCCTGCTGGCGGAGGGGGAGCATACCTTCCACAACGTCCCCCGGCTCGTGGACATCCGGACGATCAGCCGGCTGCTCGGGCGCATGGGGGTGGAGTGTCAGGCCGGCGAGCCGTTCCGGGTCCGGGTCGGCACGCTGAAGGGACACGAGGCCGCCTACGAGCTGGTGAAGACGATGCGGGCGGCGGTGCTCGTGTTGGGCCCACTGGTCGCCCGAGCCGGGCGCGCCCGCGTCTCGCTGCCCGGCGGGTGTGCCATCGGCTCGCGCCCCATCGACCAGCACCTGAAGGGGCTGGAGCGCCTGGGCGCGACGATCCGGATCCACCGCGGCTACGTGGAGGCTTCGTCGCCGCGGCTCCGGGGGGCGCGGATCTCCTTCGATATCTCGACGGTGACCGGCACGGAGAACCTCATGATGGCCGCCGCGCTGGCCCGGGGGACCACGGTGCTGGAGAACGCGGCGTGCGAGCCCGAGGTCGAGGAACTGGGCGAGGCCCTGAACAAGATGGGGGCCCGGATCCTCGGGGCCGGCACCCCCGTGGTCACCATCGAGGGGGTGGAGGGCCTGCACGGGGTCGAGCACACCATCATGCCCGACCGGATCGAGTCCGGCACCTTCATGGTGGCGGCCGGCCTGACCCGAGGGGACATCCTGATCCGCCGCTGCCGGCTGGCCCACCTGGGGGCCGTCGTCACCAAGCTGCGCGAGGCCGGCCTGGAGATCGCCCCAGAGGGGGACGCGGTGCGGGTGCGGGGGCCTGAGCGGATCCGCAGCGTGGACATCAAGACGCTGCCATACCCGGGCTTCCCCACGGACATGCAGGCCCAGGCCATGGTGCTGATGGCGCTGGCCGACGGCACGAGCGTCATCTCCGAGACGGTCTTCGAGAACCGCTTCATGCACGTGAGCGAGCTGCGCCGGATGGGGGCCGACATCAGGATCGAGGGCCCGAACGCTGTCGTGAAGGGCGTGCCCCGGCTGGAGGGCGCCCCGCTCATGGCCAGTGACCTCCGGGCCTCGGCCAGCCTGGTGCTGGCCGGGCTGGCGGCCGAGGGGACCACCGAGGTCTCCCGGATCTACCACCTGGACCGGGGCTACGAGGGGATGGAGAAGAAGCTCCAGAAGCTGGGGGCCCAGATTGAACGGGTCAGGGAGTGAGAGGGGTTCGGCCGCAGCAGGCTCGGGACCGGTGATGCCGGAGCGGCAGGCCGAGCGACTGACGGTCGCGCTCCCCAAGGGGCGAACCCTGGGGGAGACGGTGGCCCTGTTCCGCCGGGGCGGGATGGACCTCTCGGAGGCGATCCGGGAAGAGAGCCGGCGGCTCGCCATCGACCTCAAGCGGGAAGGGCTCCGCTTCATCATCGTCCGACCCCAGGACATCCCCACCTACGTCGAGTACGGGGCCGCGGACCTGGGGGTGGTCGGCAAGGACGTGCTCCTGGAGCAGGAGCGCGATGTCTACGAGCCCCTGGACCTCAAGATCGGGGCCTGCCGGATCGTCGTGGCCGAGCCGGAAGCACGCGTCGGCCGGCAGGCCACGCACCTCCGGGTCGCGACCAAGTACCCGCGCATCACGGAGCGGTACTTCGCGGGCAAGGGGCAGCAGGTCGAGGTCATCAAGCTGTACGGCTCCATCGAGCTGGCCCCGCTCACGGGGCTGGCGGACCGGATCGTGGACCTGGTCGACACCGGCGCGACGCTGCGCGAGCACGGGCTGGTGGAGGTGGAGGAGATCGCGCGGGCCACGGCCCGGCTGATCGCCAACCGGGCCAGTTTGAAGACGAAGTACGCGCGGATCAGCGCCATTGTCGAGGCCCTGCGGCGTGCGGTGAACGGAGAGGAGACGGGCCGGTGAGGCGGGCCACCCGGGGGAACGGAAGGGGCGTGGTGAAGCTCCTCCGGGCGGCGGGGCGGGACGCCCGGTGGCTGACCCGCCGGATCGAGGATCCGCTGGCCGAGCTGGCGAAGGCCGAGCCGGTGGTGGGGCCGATCCTGGACGCGGTCCGGCGGGAGGGGGACCGCGCGCTGCTGCGGTACACGGCCGAGTTCGACGGCCGGCGGCTGACCTCGGCCACCCTCGAGGTCCCTCGGCAACGGCTCCAGGCGGCCTGGGAGGGCCTGCCCGCGGGGGAATGCCGCGTGCTGGCGGCCGTGCGGGAGCGGGTCGAGGCCTTCCACCGCCGCTGCCGCATGCAGTCCTGGCTGGAGGCCGACGGCACGGGGCTGCTCGGTCAGCGGTGGCTCCCGCTGGAGCGCGTGGGGATCTATATCCCCGGCGGCAAGGCTGTCTACCCCTCCACGGTGCTCATGACGGTCCTTCCGGCGCGGGTGGCGGGCGTGGAGACGATCATCGTGGTCTCGCCCCCGGGGCGAGACGGCATCCACCCCCGCATCCTGGCGGCGTGCCACCTGGCCGGGGTGGACCGGGTCTTTCAGGTCGGCGGGGCCCAGGCTGTGGCCGCCCTCGCGTACGGCACGGAGACGGTGCCGGCCGTGGACAAGATCGTGGGGCCGGGGAACATCTACGTGGCCGCGGCCAAGCGCCAGGTGTTCGGGCAGGTCGCCGTCGACATGATCGCCGGCCCGACCGAGCTGGTGGTGATCGCCGACAGCAGCGCGGACGCGGCCCTGGTGGCCTCGGACCTGCTGGCCCAGGCCGAGCATGACGAGCTGGCGCGCGCCATCCTGCTGACCCCGTCAGGCGCCGTGGCCCGGGCCGTGGCCCGAGAGGTCGCGCGGCAGCTCGTGAGCATGCGACGGCGCCAGATCATCCGGAGGGCGTTGGAGCGGCACGGCGCCCTGGTGGTGGTCGCGAGCCTGGAGGCGGCGGCCACATGGGCGAACCGGATCGCGCCGGAGCATCTGCTCCTGGCCGTCCGGGAGCCCTATGCCCTGCTCCACCGGATCCGGCACGCGGGGGCGGTCTTCCTGGGCGAGGCCTCCTCGCCGGTGTTCGGGGACTACGTGGCCGGGCCGAGCCACGTCCTGCCTACGGGGGGGACGGCGCGGTTCTTCTCACCCCTGGGGGTGGAGGACTTCGTGAAACGGCAGAGCGTGGTCGCCCTGTCCCCGGCGGGCGCGCGGGTGCTGGGCCGGCCCGCGGTCGCCATGGCGCGGATGGAGGGGCTCGAGGCGCACGGGGCCGCGGTGAGGCGGCGGGCGGAGGGGGGGCGATGAGCCGGACCAGAGCGGGAGCCACGGGCCGCGGCGGGATGGGCCCGGCCAGGATCGGGAGCGTGGAGCGGAAGACCGTGGAGACCGACATCCGGCTCCGACTGAACCTCGACGGGCACGGCGACTACCAGGTCTCCACCGGCATCCCGTTCTTCGATCACATGCTCTGCTCCCTGGCCAAGCACGGGCTGCTCGACCTCGAGCTGAAGGCGGTCGGGGACATCCAGATCGACTTCCACCACACGGTGGAGGACGTGGGGATCTGCTTCGGCAAGGCGGTGGCCGAGGCGCTCGGGGACAAGGCGGGGGTCCTGCGGTTCGGCCAGGGCGCCGTCCCGATGGATGAGGCCCTGGCCGAGGTCACGCTGGACCTGAGCGGCCGGCCCTTCCTGGTCTACCACGCGAACCTCCCCAAGGAGAAGGTCGGGGAGTTCGACCTGGAGGTCGTGCAGGAGTTCTTCAAGGCGGTGGCGATTCACGCGGGGCTGACCCTGCACATCAACGTCCCCTATGGCTCGAACTTCCACCACATCGTGGAGTCGGTCTTCAAGGCCTTTGGCCGGGCCCTGTCGGCGGCGACGCGGATCGATCCCCGCATCAAGGGCGTTCCCTCTGTCAAGGGGGTGCTGTGACCGGCCCGCGGCAAGCGCCGGCCCCGCGGCCGGCCCGCAGGACTGATCTCCGGCGAGACGCTGATGATCGCGGTGGTTGATTACGGGATGGGGAACCTCCGGAGCGTGGCGAAGGCCATCGAGCAGGTTGGCTTCCCCGCGCGGGTGACGAGCGAGCCTCAGGTCCTGCGTGACGCCCGGGGCGTGGTCCTCCCCGGCGTGGGCGCGTTCCGCGACTGCATGGCAAACCTGAAGAGCCTGGGGCTCATCGACCCGCTGCTCGAGTGGATCGGGGCTGGCCGCCCGTTCCTGGGGGTGTGCCTGGGCTACCAGGTCCTGTTCACCGAGGGGGAGGAGTTCGGCCGGCACCGGGGCCTGGACGTGATCAGGGGCCGGGTCGTCCGCTTCCCCCCCGCCGCGGGGCTCAAGGTCCCCCACATGGGGTGGAATCAGCTCGAGGTCCAGCCGGGCTCCACGCTCCTGCGCGGCATCCCGAATGGCGCCTACGTCTACTTCGTCCACTCCTACTACGCGCTCGTCGAGGAGCCGGTGACGGTCGCCCGGGCCACGCACGGGGTCACGTTCTCCGCGGCGGTGGAGCGCGGCGACCTCTTCGGCACCCAGTTTCACCCGGAGAAGAGCCAGCAGGTGGGGCTCCAGCTCTACCGGAACTTCGCGGAGCGATGCTGGTCATCCCGGCCATAGACCTGCGCGGGGGACGCTGCGTGCGGCTACGGCAGGGGGCGTATGACCGGGAGACGGTCTTCGCGGAGGATCCGGTGGCCGTGGCCCGTCGCTGGGCCGCGGCCGGCGCGCGGCGCCTCCACCTGGTGGACCTGGACGGCGCCCGGGAGGGCGGCCTGGCGAACCGGGAGGTGATCGAGGCGACCCTGCAGGCGGTTTCCGTGCCGGTGCAGGTCGGCGGCGGGATCCGGACTCCAGCGGCGGCCGCGTACTACCTCACGCGCGGCGCCGCCCGGATCGTGCTCGGCACGTTGCCCTTCCGCGAGCCCGAGACCGCCCGGGAGATCTGCCGGCAGTACCCGGGGCAGGTCCTGGGGGCCCTGGATCTCCGCGGTGGGGCCGTCGCCGTGCAGGGGTGGACCCAGAGTGCCGCCGGGGGTGCCCTGGAGGGCGCGCGGACCCTGGAAGCCCTCGGCGTCGCGGGGCTGATCGTGACCGACGTGGAGCGCGACGGGATGCTGGGCGGCCCCAACGTGGAGCAGGTCGGCCGCATCGTCGCGGCCGTGCGGGTGCCGGTGATCGCGGCTGGCGGCATTGCCACCCTCGCCCACCTCCGGGAGCTGGCCGCGCTCCCCCTGGAGGGGGTGATCGTGGGGCGGGCCATCTACGACGGGACGCTGGACCTCATCGAAGCCATCCGGGCGACGCAGGAGGGCGCCTGAGGTGCTGGCCAAGCGGATCATCCCCTGTCTGGACGTCAGGGACGGTCGCGTGGTCAAGGGCGTCCGGTTCGTCCAGCTCCGGGACGCGGGCGACCCTGTGGTGGTGGCTCAGGCCTATGATGCCCAGGGGGCCGACGAGGTGACGTTCCTGGACATCACGGCCTCTCACGAGGGGCGCAAGACCATGCTCGACGTGGTCCGCCGGACCGCGGAGGCGGTCTTCATCCCCCTGACCGTCGGCGGGGGGATCGGAGGTCTGCAGGACATCCGCGAGCTGCTGCTGGCCGGGGCGGACAAGGTCTCCGTCAACACGGCGGCCGTGCGAGAGCCGGAGCTGGTCAAGCGGGCGGCCGAGCGCTTCGGGAGCCAGTGCATCGTCGTGGCCATCGATGCGCGGCGGGCCGGGACGAGCTGGGAGGTCCACACCCACGGCGGGCGGACGCCCACCGGGCTGGATGCCCTGCAGTGGGCCGAGCAGGCCGAGGCGCTGGGGGCCGGGGAGATCCTGCTCACGAGCATGGACCGGGATGGCACCAAGGACGGCTATGACCTGGAGCTGACCCGCCGGGTCGCGGCGCTGGTGGGGATCCCGGTGATCGCCTCGGGCGGGGTCGGAACCCCGGAGCACATCCGGGAGGGGCTGACCGTTGGCGGGGCCGATGCCGCGCTCGCCGCCAGCATCTTCCATTACGGAGCATACACGGTGGGTGAGGTCAAGGCCTTCCTGAACGAACGCGGAGTGCCGGTCCGCCTCTAGGAGGGAGCGATGACGGCGAGGCTCCAGGACACGCTGACGTTCGACCGGGACGGGCTGATCCCGGCCGTGGTCCAGGATGCGGCCTCCCGCGACGTCCTGATGGTGGCCCACATGAACCGCGAGGCGCTGGAACGGACTCTGGCCACCGGGCGCACCCACTTCTGGAGCCGGGCGCGGCAGGCGCTGTGGGCGAAGGGGGAGAGTTCGGGTCATGTCCAGCACGTGCGTGCCGTCCGGTACGACTGCGACGCCGATGCCCTCCTCATCGAGGTGGACCAGGTCGGAGTCGCCTGTCACACCGGGCAGTGGAGCTGCTTCTTCAACGACGTGGCGCTCCCGGCGGGTCCGGCGACGGCGCCCGTGGCCCCGGCCGGCCAGCCGCAGATCCTGCTCCGTCTCGCCCGGGTCATCGAGGCCCGCAGGGCCGAGCCCCGGGCGGACTCCTACGTCGCCAGCCTGTTCGCCAGGGGACGGGAGCGAATCCTGAAGAAAGTGGGGGAGGAGGCGACGGAGCTGCTGCTGAGCGGCCAGGGACAGCAGCCAGCGGCCCTCATCCACGAGGTCGCCGACCTCTGGTTCCACACCCTGGTCCTGCTCGCGGACGCGGGGCTGGGGCCGGAGGCGGTCTTCCAGGAACTGGAACGCCGGTTCGGGCGCTCAGGCCTGGAGGAGAAGGCCTCGCGGGGCCACGAGGTTCAGCCTTGACAAGACAGCCTACGTCGCTAAAATAAAATGACATTTCGGATTTTGCCCCAGGCGAGGGCAGCGCCGAAAAATACCGGACGGAGGGAGGGGAAGATGTGATGCCGGGCATCCGCGTGAAGGAAAATGAGCCCTTCGAAGTGGCCCTGAAGCGCTTCAAGAAGCAGTGCGAGAAGGCGGGGATCCTGTCCGAGATCCGCAAGCGCGAGCACTACGAGAAGCCCAGCGTGAAGCGCAAGAAGAAGGCCCAGGCGGCCCGCAAGCGGGCGCTCAAACGCCTGCGCAAGGCCGGGGAGCTGTAGCGGTCCCATGGCCTTGAAGGATGACCTCGTGCGGGAGATGAACGCCGCGGCCAAGGCCCAGGATCGCGTGCGGCTCTCCACGATCCGCCTGCTCCGGGCCGCCATCAAGAACCGGGAGATCGCGGTGGGCCACGAGCTCTCGGACGCCGAGGTCGTCGAGGCCGTCGCCAGTCAGATCAAGCAGCGCCGGGAGTCGATCACCCAGTTCCGGCAGGCTGGCCGCCTCGATCTCGCGGACAAGGAGCAGGCAGAGCTGCAGGTCTTGCAGGGCTTCATGCCCGAGCAACTGAGTCACGAGGAGCTACTGGAGCGGGTCGCGCGGGCCATCGAGACGACCCGCGCACGGGGGCCGAAGGACATGGGGATGGTCATGAAGGCCCTCATGCCAGAGGTGACCGGGCGGGCCGACGGGAAGGTCGTGGCCGACCTCGTCCGCGAGTCCCTGGCCCGCCTCCCCCAGCCCTCCTGAGGCTGCGGGGCCCTCCACGAAGTAGCTTGGGGGGTATCGGCCCTGAGTCAGACATCCTCCGTACGACCGAACGCCCTTCCCCACCGGCGCCTGTCCTGTTCCGGCCCCGCCCGCGCACCCCATGCCGGGCGCGAGCGCGCCGCCCGGCCCCAGGGGGTCCATGCGCGTCGCTGACGAGCTGATCGCCGAGATCCGCCAGCGGACGAGCATCGTCCAGGTCATCGCCGACTACGTCGCCCTCCGCAAGGCGGGCCGCAATTACGTGGGCCTGTGCCCCTTCCACGCGGAACGCACCCCGTCCTTCACGGTCAACGAGGAGAAGGAGATCTTCCACTGCTTCGGCTGCGGGGCCGGGGGCAATGTCTTTCACTTCCTCATGCGCCACGAGAACCTCACGTTCCAGGAGGCCTTGAAGCTCCTGGCCGATCGTCTGGGCGTGGCGTTGCGGACCTCCCCCGGGGAGGCCCGGCGGGCGTCGGAGGCCGAAGCCCTCTACGAGCTCAATCAGAAGGCGGCTGCCTACTACCACCGGCTGCTCCTGGAGAGCCCGGAGGGGGAACGGGGGCGGGCCTACCTGGCCGAGCGCGGGGTCACCGAGGCGACCATCCGGGAGTACGAGCTGGGCTATGCGCCCGAGCGCTGGGACGGGCTGGCGGGGTACCTGGCAGGGCAGGGGGTGTCTCCCGAGGCCGCGGAGCGCCTGGGGCTCATCGTCCTTCGTGACGGGCGCGGGGTGGATCGGTTCCGCCGGCGGGTCATCTTCCCGATCCGAAACCTGACGGGGCGCGTGGTGGGGTTTGGCGGTCGGACGCTGGGGGAGGAGCTTCCCAAGTACCTCAACTCCCCGGATTCGGCCATCTACCACAAGGGCAAGCTCCTCTACGGCCTGCACGTGGCGAAGGGGCCGATCCGCAGCGCGGACCTGGCCATCATCGTGGAGGGGTACTTCGACCTGCTCATGCTCCACCAGCTGGGACTGCGCAACGCGGTGGCCACCCTGGGCACGGCCTTGACCCCGGACCACGTCCGCCTGCTCCAGCGGTTCACCCGCACCATCGTCACCTTCTTCGACGGGGACGAGGCAGGCACCAAGGCCACGGCCCGGAGCCTGGAGCTGTTTCTGGAGGAAGGGGTGCAGGCCCGCGTGGCCCTGCTCCCCCGGGGGATGGACCCGGACAGCTTCGGGCGCGCCGCGGGGGCCGAGGGGCTCCGCCGCCAGGTGGCGCAGGCGCTTCCGGTGGCCGACTTCTTCATCCGCCAGGCCCTGCAGGCGCACGACAGCCGCACCCCGCAGGGGAAGGCCGGGGTGGTGGAGGCGGTGGGCCCGATCCTGCGCAAGATCCGGAGCGAGGTCGAGCGGAGCGTCTACGTCCGCCGCCTCGCGGAGCTGCTGGAGCTGGACGAGCCCGTGATCCTCCGCGCCCTCCGGGCCCTGCCAGCGGAGGGGGGAGCCCCCCCGGTGCCGCCCTCCGGTCGATCGGCTGCGGCGGAGGCGGGGGGGCTGCTCACGCTGGAAGAGATGATCCTGAAGCTCCTGCTGGAGAAGCCCGGGCTCCAGGGGCTGGCTGACGGTCAGGAGCTGGCCGAGGCCTTCACCGTGGAGGGCGCCCGGGGCCTGTACCTCTGGCTCCGAGACGCGGGGGAGCGGCCGGACCTCTCCCGGGCCGCCCTGGAGCTGGAGGAGGGCCCGGCCCTGGCGCTCCTGCACAAGCTGGCGGTCGCCGAGCTGGAGCTCCCGCAGGGACAGGCCCGGAAGATGCTCACGGACTGCGTCCGTCGGCTGAAGCGCGACCGGATCCGGCAGCAGCGCATGGCGCTCAGAAGGGAGATCGGCGAAGCGTCGGAGCAGGGCGATACGGCGCGCCTCCGAGAGCTCCAGACCGAGCTGAACAGGCTGACCGAGCTCGAGAGGGAGCTGGTTCGGGGGAGCGCGGCATAAGGGGGGGGCCCTCGATGTCTCGCAAGCGTAACCGGGAGGCCGTCCTCCCCAAGGCGAAGGAGAAGGGGTTCTTCACCTACGACGAGGTCAACGAGCTCCCGAGCGACATCGTCTCCCCGGACCAGATCGACGACGTCATGACGATGTTCGGGGACATGGATCTCGAGGTCGGGGACGTGGCCCAGAAGGTGAAGATCACCCGGAAGCCCCTGGAGCTGGAGGGGGGGGACGAGGAGGAGGTCGAGCTCCCGAGCGCGGGGAAGACCAACGACCCGGTCAAGATGTACCTGCGCGAGATGGGCACCGTCTCGCTGCTCACCCGGGAGGGCGAGGTGGAGATCGCCAAGCGGATCGAGGAGGGGGAGCAGGAGGTCATGAGCGCCATCCTGCGGACCCCGGTCACGGTCCGCGAGGTCATCTCCCTGGGGGAGGGGCTCCAGGAGGGCAAGGTCCGGGTCAAGGACATCACCCGGGACGTGGACGATGACGACGCCTACGCCGACGAGGAGGAGGAGGAGCACGTCGAGAGGCTCCAGGAGCTCATCCGGAAGGTCCGCCGGGCCGCCAGCGGGGGGGGCGATGTCCGCGTGACGGAACGCGTGGTGGCCCTGCTTGTCCAGATCAACCTGAGCCCCAGGCAGGTCTCCCGGATCGTCGAGCTGATGAAGGGGTTCCTGGCCCGTGTCGACCGGGCGGAGCGGGAGGTGAAGGCCTGCGCCCGGCGCTGCGACCTGGACCCGGCCTCGCTGCGCGAGTTCGTCCTGACGCGCAAGGGGGCCCGCTGTCTGCGGGACACGCGGGGCCGGCGGGCCGACCTCGGCAAGCGCCGGCTCGACGAGCTGGAGAGGGCTCTCGCCCCGGTGCGGGGCGAGTTCCGGACGGTCCAGCGGGAGGCCGGGATCCCTCCGGACCGCCTCAAGGAGACCCTGCGGGTCATCGCCCGCGGCGAGGCGAAGGCGCGCCGGGCCAAGGCCGAGCTGATCGAGGCCAACCTCCGCCTGGTGGTCTCGATCGCCAAGAAGTACACGAACCGGGGGCTGCAGTTCCTGGACCTGATCCAGGAAGGGAACATCGGCCTGATGAAGGCCGTGGACAAGTTCGAGTACAAGCGCGGCTACAAGTTCTCCACCTACGCGACCTGGTGGATCGCTACCTGGTCCAGGAGATCGGCCGGGAGCCCACGCCCGAAGAGATCGCGACCAAGATGGAGCTGCCCC
The DNA here is from genome assembly GCA_016183025.1 of Deltaproteobacteria bacterium. Lineage (GTDB taxonomy): Bacteria > Desulfobacterota > JACPFL01 > JACPFL01 > JACPFL01 > JACPFL01. Next base: position 20,759 of record JACPFL010000037.1, read on the forward strand.
TGGACAAGGTGCGCAAGGTCCTGAAGATCGCCAAGGAGCCGATCTCGCTGGAGACCCCCATCGGGGAGGAGGAGGACAGCCACCTCGGCGACTTCATCGAGGACAAGAAGCTCATCTCCCCCTCCGACGCGGTGATCAACGTGAACCTCTCGGAGCAGACCCGGAAGGTCCTCTCCACCCTGACGCCCCGGGAGGAGAAGGTGCTGCGGATGCGCTTCGGGATCGGCGAGAAATCGGACCACACGCTCGAGGAGGTCGGCCAGAACTTCGCGGTGACCCGCGAGCGGATCCGCCAGATCGAAGCCAAGGCGATCCGCAAGCTCCGCCACCCGAGCCGGAGCAAGCAGCTCCGGAGCTTCATCGACGGCTGAGGCCTGGGGAGGCGCGCCTTGACCTTGCAGGGAGCCCGCCGATATAATACCCCCGCGGTGAAGCCCGGGCCCATAGCTCAACTGGCGGAGCAACCGGCTCATAACCGGACGGTTCCTGGTTCGAGTCCAGGTGGGCCCACCAGCGGGGCCCGCGCAGCGCAGATGCACCGGAGGGCGGTGCATTTTTTTTGTCCGCCGGGCACGGGGTGTTGGGCGGGGTAGGGAGCGGACCTTGCGGGAGGACCTGAGGCAGCTCCTGGACCTGCAGGGGGTGGACCTGCGCATCGAGCGGATCAAGCAGGCGCAGGAGGACCTCCCCCAGGAGATGAAGCGGCTCGACGAGGGGATGGCCGAGGAACGGGAGAAGTTCGGGCAGTTCGTGGAGCGGGCGGACGAGCTGGAGCGGGAGCGGCGCGAGAAAGAGCGCGACCTGATGAGCGAGATGGCCAAGGTCAAGGCCCTCGAGGGGAGGCTCTTCGAGATCAAGACCAACAAGGAATACCAGGCCATGCTCAGGGAGATCGGGCTCCGGAAGCAGAAGAACTCCGGGCTCGAGGACGAGATCCTCCGGATGCTGGATGAGATCGACGCCCTGCGCAAGGAGCAGCAGGAGCGCGACCAGGAGCTCAAGGCCTTCCTGGCCCGCTCCATGGAGCGGCGCCAGGGGATCGAGCAGGAGCTGGGCGTCATGGGCCGGGAGCTGGAGGAGCAACTGGCCCGCCGAGCCGAGGTGGCCCGGGGGATCGAGGGCGATCTGCTGCGCCGCTACGAGCGGATCCGCGCCCGGCGGGCCGGGGCGGCCCTGGCGGCCGCGAACCAGGGGACCTGCCTGGGGTGCCACATGCACCTCCCCCCCCAGTTCTACAACGAGCTCCTCAAACAGGCCGAGCTGCACACCTGCCCCAACTGCCATCGCATCCTGTACGTGAAGGAGGTGTCGGAGGCCTCGGCGGAGGAGCCCTGAGGGCCCTGGTGCCCCGGCTTCCTTCTCCCGGCGTCCGCCCCGGTGCCGGCCCCTCCCCCTGCAGAGCGTCCGTCGCGGCCCCAGGCCGGGGGCCGATCCCCTGCCCCCCCCGACCGCCGTCCAGGCGCACTCCCCAAGCGGCCCCTGGGGGCCCTCCGGCTGTATGTGGACGGCGCCTCACGGGGGAACCCGGGCCCGGCCGCCATCGGGGTCCTGCTCGTGGACCCCAAGGGGCGCCCCGTCCGAGCTATCGGGGAGGTCATCGGCTGGGCTACCAATAATGTGGCCGAGTACCGCGCGCTCCTCCGGGGACTTGAGGCCGCCCGGGATGCCGGGGCGAACTCTTTAGAAATCCTTACTGATTCCGAGCTGATGGCTCGCCAGATCCGTGGGGAGTACCAGGTGCGAAACCCGGGGCTCAGGGTGCTTCACGGGCAGGTCCTGGGGCTCTTGCAGGAATTCGAACGGTATGCTATTGTCCACATCCCAAGGGCGCGCAACGTCCAGGCGGACCGCCTGGCGAACGCGGCCCTGGATCAGGGAGGTGGGAGGCTGAAGCAGGGCGGGTGATCGCTGGTCCCCCCAGGGGGGCCCAGAGGAAAGTCCGGACTCCGCAGGGCAGGGTGCTGGGTAACGCCCAGTGGGGGGAACCCCAAGGAAAGTGCCACAGAAAACAGACCGCCCTGGCGGGGATCCCGCCGGGGTAAGGGTGAAAAGGTGAGGTAAGAGCTCACCGCAGTCCGGGTGACGGCGCCGGGTAACCGGTGCCCTAGACGAATGATCACCACCCCCGGGCCGGGTCACTGGCCCGGCCCAGGGGGGACAGAATCCGGCTTACGCCCTGTCTTCAGCCACCGCCCTTTCACCGGGCCCGGAGCCATGAGCATGGTCAACACCAGCGTCCTGGTCCTGAACCGGTTCTACCTGGCGGTCAACGTGACCTCCGTCCGGCGGGCCTTCTGCCTCCTGTACGAGGGGCTGGCCCGGGCGGTGGACGAGCAGTTCCGGACCTTCGACTTCGAGAGCTGGTCGGCCCTGGCCGTGGCCCTGGGCGACGACTCGATCGGGCTGGTGGACCGGGCCATCCGCGTCCCGCGGGTGATCGTGCTGTTGGCCTATGACCGGTTCCCGAAGCGTCACGTCCGGTTCAGCCGGGCCAACATCTACAGCCGGGACCGGAACACGTGCCAGTACTGCGGGCGGGGGTTCTCCCGCAGCGACCTCAACCTCGACCACGTGGTCCCCCGCTCCCGCGGCGGCCTGAGCAGCTGGGAGAACATTGTGTGCTGCTGCCTGCACTGCAACAAGCGCAAGGGGGGGAAGACGCCGGTGGAGGCCGGGATGCGCCTCCTGCGGCCGCCGCGCAAGCCGCGGTGGACCCCGCTCCTGCACGTCGCCCTGAACCCGGCCCGCTACCGGGAGTGGCTCCCCTTCCTGAACGCGGTTGACCTGGCGTACTGGAACACGGAGCTCGTCGAGTGAAGCCGCTCTCCGCCAAGGCCGCCCTGTTCGAGGAGTCGGTCATCCGGGGGATGACCCAGCTCTGCAACCGCTACGAGGGGGTGAACCTGGCCCAGGGGTTCCCGGACTTCGACCCCCTGCACGTGATCAAGGCCGCGGCCCAGCGCGCCATCGCCGACGGCTACAACCAGTACGCCGTCACCTGGGGGGCCCCGCGGCTGCGCCAGGCGATCGCGGACAAGGTCCGGCGGCACGGCGCGCTCCAGGTGGATCCGGAGGCGGAGATCACGGTGACCTGCGGGGCCACCGAGGCCATGATCGCCACGCTCCTGGCGGTGATCAACCCTGGGGACGAGGTGGTCGTGTTCGAGCCCTTCTACGAGAACTACGGTCCTGACACGATCATCGCCGGGGCCACGCCGCGCTACGTGCCCCTGCGGGACCCGGGCTTCACCTTCGACCCTGACGAGCTGCGGCGCGCCTTCGGCTCCCGGACGAAGGCGATCATCGTGAACACGCCCCACAACCCCACGGGGCGCGTCTTCACGCGGGGCGAGCTGCAGGCGATCGCGGCGCTCTGCCAGGAGTTCGATGCGCTGGCGGTGACCGATGAGATCTACGAGCACATCGTGTACGACGGGCGCCGGCACGTGAGCCTGGCCACCCTGCCCGGGATGGCGGAGCGCACCGTCACGATCTCGGGGCTGTCCAAGACGTACAGCGTGACGGGCTGGCGCGTGGCCTACGCGATCGCGCCCCCGCCCATCACGGCGGCCATCCGGAAGATGCATGACTTCCTCACGGTGGGCGCGCCGGCGCCCCTGCAGGAGGCGGCGGCGGTGGCGCTGGCCCTGCCGCAGACTTACTATGATGAACTCAGGGCCGCCTATGGCGCCCGGCGGAGGCTGATGGTCCGCCTCCTGCACGAGGCCGGCTTCCGCTGCTTCGAGCCCGAGGGCGCGTACTACGTCATGTGCGACATCGAGCCCTTCGGGTTCAAGGACGATGTGGAGTGCGCCCAGTTCCTGGTCAGGGAGGCGGGCGTGGCTGGCGTGCCGGGCTCCAGCTTCTACCACGACCGGGAGCTCGGCCGGCACAAGCTCCGGTTCCATTTCGCGAAGACGGAGGAGACCCTGCGACAGGCCGGTGAGCGCCTGAAGCGGGTGAAGGCGCTCCTCCCCTAGACGCGTCAATTGGGTGATTCGGCCCGGGTCCTTCTCGGGGAAGGACGCGGGCCTCCCCGGCAGTCTCCATACTGCACCATGCTGATGAGAAAGGGGGGACAGTCTATGCGTGAGCGGCTGCCCCGATATGTCGTCGTCGAGGTCGTGCCCGCAGGCGCCCGGGCCTGGGAGGGTCTCCTCCAGTTCCTCATGCGGCCGCGCCTGCTGCAGTTCAACCTGGCCATGGTCCTGCTCGGGCTCCTCCTCGCTGCCTTCCTCGTGCCGGACGGCCTGCTGCGCCTGCAGGCCCGAGCGGATCTCGCGCCGCTCGCCCTCCCGAGCTTCGCCTCCGGGGGTGACCGGGTGCATGTCCGCTTCGTCCTGTATGCCCCGGAGGCGCAGAGCGTGGCCGTGGCCGGGGACTTCAACCAGTGGAATCCCCAGACGATCCTGCTGGAGGACGAGCGCGGGGACGGCCTCTGGACGGTCACGGTGCCCCTGTCCCGTGGGCGCCACCAGTACATGTTCGTGGTGGACGGGACGAAGTGGGTGTCCGACCCGATGGCCGAGACCTACCAGGAGGACGGGTTCGGAAGGAAGAATGCCCTGCTCGCCCTGTAGGGCCAGGAGGCATCGCCTCCTCCTGGCCGCTCTGCTCTCCCTGCTGATCCTCCCGGCTCCCCGGGCCGCGGCCGTGGAGGTCGATGATCTTCTCCGGAAGGCCCGCCTGCCGGACACCGCGATGCTCCAGCTCCGGCAGGCTGCCAACCGCGCCGAGACCACCGGCGTGCCGGCCCCACAGATCCGGGCGGTGCTCGAGCGAGCCCTGGCTCGCGAGGTTCCACCGGGCTACATCGAGCGTTATCTGGGAGCGGCCGCTCAGGCGGCCCAGGCCGGGGTGCCCGTGACCGCGGTCACGAACAAGCTCCTCGAGGGGCTGGCCAAGGGCGCCGACCCGCAGAGCATTGCCCAGGCCGCCACCTCGCTGACCACCTCCCTGCAGACCGCGCGGGGAGTGGTGGACGAGGCCGCGCGCAACGGGTTTCGGAGCCGGCGGCCAGCGGCGCGTCTCGGCGCCATGAGCCACGTGGCGTCGGCGCTGCAACGGGGGGCCACCGAGGCGCAGCTCCGCGAGCTTGTGGCCGCCGGGCGGCAGGGCAGGCGGACGATTGAGGAACTGGGGGCAGCCGCCGAGGCCCTGGGGGAACTCCTCCAACGACGCTTTCCGGCCCCGGGCTCTGTCAGGCTGCTGGTCGCGGCCCTGGAGCGGCGATACCGGCGGGGGGACCTGGCCCGGGTGAACCGGGCCTTGTCCGAGGCGGCCCGGGACGGGACACCCGCCCCTGACGAACTGCTGGCCCTGGCCACCCGGGAGATCAGCCGCGGGCGAAAGTCCCAGGACGTGGTGCGGGCCCTGCGACGGGTGCGGGCTGAGCGTCCCGGGCGCTGAGGCCTGGGCCCACGACGGGCACTGTTGGCTCGGCCCGTGACCAGGGCCGGGCAAAAATTTGGCGCGGCCGTCAGGGTTCTGGGCGGCCGGTCCGCAGGCCGCGCGCAGGACCCGACCCCTGACACGCCGCTATCCTCCCGTGACGACGTCTCTTCCGGCAGCATAGCTCCCGGCCCCTCGACGAGCGGCTCCAGAAGGCACGGCTGGGCCCGGTGCTTGCATCGGGGGCAGCCGCCCGGTCGCACGGACCGGGGGGACAGGAGGCTGGCCGCATGCGCCACAAGTACTGGATGGTCGCCTTCCTGGTGGGCTGGATGATCGCCATCGCGGTCGCCCAGTACCGCTGGGGCGCCTAGCCACCCCTGACACCCCACCCGGCCACTCTGGCCGTTGACCGCCATCGCTCTGGCCGATCAGACCGCGCGATCTCGGATCTGAGGCGGCTTCCCCTGACCCCCGGGCCTCGTCCGACCAGCCCGAACGCGATTGCCACCGGGAGGGCCCACCCCTATAATGATCGAGACTGTCGCGACGCTCTGGGGAGACTTCGATGAACCTCGGCATGCTGCTCACCACCAGCCCCGAGCACCAGAACTCACGCACGGTGGTCGCCCTGGCGCGGGCGGCCCTGGCCCGCGGGCACGAGGTGAGCCTCTTCCTCATGGATGACGGCGTGTACAACCTGGTCCCGGGGCCGCGGGTCAAGGCGGCGGGCTGGTTCGCCGAGCTGGCCCGGGCCGGGGCCCGGCTCGTGGTCTGCGCGCTGAGCATGGAGGAGCGAGGGGTGAGCAAGGAGTCCGTGATCGAGGGGGTGATCTTCGGCAACCAGTACCTCCATGCTCAGATCGTCCACGGCTCCGACCGTTTCCTGACGTTCAGCTGAGACGATGGCCCCCGCCGCCGAATCCTCCGCCGGTCCGGGCCCGGCCCCGAAGAAAGTCGTGGTCATCGTCCGCGGATCGCCCCTGAACAGCGTGCGCCCGGCCGAGGCGCTGCGGGCCAGCGTGGGCCTGACGCTGGCGAAGAACAAGCTGCGGGTGATCTTCATCGAGGACGGGATCTGGATGGCTGCGCCCCTGCACCCGGAGGCCGTGGAAGGGCCGGAGGTGGGCAAGCACCTGGAGGCGCTGCTGGCCCTGGGGGTCCCCCTGGTCGGGGATCAGACCTCCCGGCAGGCGCGCAGGGTGAAGAAGCTCCGGGACGGCGTGGAGCTGTTGAGCCGCGGCGCGATCCTGGACCTCATCACGAGCGCCGACGTCGTCATCCCCTTCGCCTGAGCCGACGGGCATGAAGATCCTCCACGTCATCCGCCGACCCGACGACGAGCTCCCGCTCTCCGTGGCCCGGTCCCAGCAGGACTTCCACAAGGTCGCCGTCCTGCTCGTGCAGGATGGGGTCCTCTCCCACGAGGACCCGGGCTGTCCAGTCTACCTCTGCGCCGAGGACGCGGAGGCGCGCGGGGTGGGCTCGGGTCCGCCCCGGGTCTCCTACCCCGAGATCGTCGACCTCCTCTTCGAGCACGACAAGGTCATCTGCTGGTAGCGCCGGACCGCAGGGTCTGCAGGTTCTGGCGGGCGAGGGGGTGGCGGGGGTCCTCCTGGAGGGCCTGCTCGAACGCCTGGATCGCCCCGGCCCGGTCGCCGAGCCGGTCCCGGATCACCCCGAGGCTGTTCCGAGCGTCGGCCCATCGCGGCATGATCTCCAGGGCCCGCTCCACCTCCCGCAGGGCCTCCCGGGGTTGATCCCGCCCCAAGTAGGCCATGCCGAGCCCCAGGTGGGCGAGGGCACTCCGGGGGCTCGTCTGGACCGTCGCTCGCCAGAGGCTGAAGTCATCGTGCCAGTCCTGGTTCCGGCGCACGGTCCGCCCTGCGTAGAGGAGCGCGAGGAGGAGCAGGCCGGCCATGGCCGCCCGCGGCGGGACGCGGGTGAGGCCCGCCGCGATGAGGAGCGCCAGACCGAGCACCGGCAGGTAGAGGAAGCGCTCGACCATGGCCGTGCCGATCACGAAGACCAGGGTGGAGACCGGCAGGAGCGGGGCGGCGATGAGGAGGACGGCCAACCAGGCCAGCCCCCGCCACCGCCAGCAGGCCACCGCGAGGAGCCCGGACCAGACGAGGACCGGGAGCAGGGGCGCGGGGCTCAGGCCGCGCACCAGGGGGATGGCATCGTACGAGTAGTCGGCGGAGAGCGTGAGGGGGAAAAAGAGCCGCGTGAGGTAGAGGCCCAGGATGTGCAGGGCCGTCAGGACCTGCGTCGGCCCGTCGGCGGCGACCAGGGGGTTCAGGCGCGCGGGCGGGGGCTGGTGCAGGGTCCCGAGGACGAGGTAGCGGAGCAGGACGGCCGCGGCGGTCACGGCGACCAGCCCGGCCAGCAGCCCACGCCGGAGCGGCCGGCGGAGGACGAGCTGGGCTCCGGGGTAGAGCAGGAGGAGGCTCACCGCGTTCTCTTTCGACAGGAGCGCCAGGGCGTAGGCGCCGAGGGCCAGGGCGCCTGCGCGCGGGCCCGGCATGAGGCTCAGCCGCCAGGCCACGAGGAGCCAGAGCGCGGCGAGGAGCTCGGCCCGGCCGACCACGCTGGCCACGGCCTCGCTGTGCACGGGGTGGAGCGCGAAGAGGAGCCCTGCGGCGCCCGCGCCCCATCCCGGCGCGCCGGGCGCGGTGAGCAGCGGCACCGTCAGGGCGCTGGCCGCCGCGTGCAGCGCCACGTTCACCGCGTGGTACCCGCGGGGGCTGAGTCCGTGCACGGCGTAGTTCAGCGCGTAGGAGGCCACGGTGACGGGCCGGTACAGCCGATCCGTGTCGGCGGCGGCCCCGGGGATGGCGTCCCAGTAGCCGGTGGTGACGAGGCGCGGCAGCAGCCGGAGGTCGCGGATCAGGGGATTGCCCTCGATCGCGACGTGGTCGTCGTAGGTGAACTGGTGGCCGAGGGTATTGAGGTAGGCGAGCGCGGCCACGGCGGCGCAGAGCAGGCCCCACCTACGCATCCCCCTCGTCCTCGCGGTGGAGCTGCTCCTCGATCTCCTCGTCGCTGAACCCGAAGTAGTGGGCCACCTCATGGATCAGCGTCTCGCGCACGATCCGGCGCACGGGCTCGCCGCTCATCCGCGCCTCGGCCTCGATGGGCTCCTGGAAGATGAGGATGCGGTCGGGCAGGACGTTCCCGTAGCTGCTTCCCCGCTCAGGGAGCGGGACGCCCTCATAGTATCCGAGCAGCGTGTCCGGGGGCCGGATCCCCATGCGCCGGAGCAGGCTGCGGGAGGGGCGGGGCTCGACGACGACCGCCACGTTCTCCAGCCGGTCCCGGAAGACGCGCGGGAGGCGCGCGAACGCCCGCTCCACCAGTTCGGTAAACGCCTCGGCATCCATGGGGTGAGGCCCGGGTGATCGTCGCCGGAGGGCCCCGGCCCCCGGGGCCCTCGTCCTCCGGAGCCGCTTGACTTCCCGGACCCGGTTCCCTAATATCATGCCAGGTCTGACGCGGGAAGTGATCCGCACCCTGCACCAAGGAGGGGCCCATGTGCTGGGAGTGGGAGTATGACTTGTGGATCGAGGAGGCGTTCCGCAAGGAGCAGCGGGAGGCCACGGAGAAGCAGGCCACGGAGGAGCAGGCGACTGAAGAGCAGGCCACCGAGGAGGTTCCTCGCCGGACGCCCCGGGTGATGCCACCCCTGTTCGACGAGCCGTCCCCGGTTCCCCGGCGCAAGCTGCTGAGGTAGGATCCGTCCGTCCAGAGGCGGGGAGGTGCGCGCGGCGTGCCTCCCCGCTTTTGCGTCCGCGGCTGTGGAGCAGACCGCCGCCATCATCGTCATCGGCAACGAGATCCTCTCGGGGAAGGTGGTGGACACCAACTCCCCCTACCTTGCCCGCGAGCTGCGCGCTCTTGGCGTGGACCTCCGGCGCGTCGTGGTCATCCCCGACGAGGTCGAGGTCATCGCGGAGGTCGTGCGGGAGCTGGCCCCCAAGGTGGACTACGTCTTCACCTCAGGAGGGGTGGGGCCGACCCACGACGACGTGACCATGGAGGGGGTCGCCCAGGGGCTGGGGCGCCATGTGGTCCGCCACCCGGCCCTGGAGCGCTTCTGGCGGGACTACTTCGGGCGGGAGGCCCAGAGCGCCCTGAAGATGGCGGAGGTCCCCGAGGGGGGCGAGCTGCTGCTGGGCGAAGGGATCACGGTCCCCGTGGTCAAGGTCGCGAACGTCTATGTCCTGCCCGGCATCCCCGAATTCTTCCGCGGGGACTTCGAGGCCATCCGCGAACGCTTCCGCTTGGCCCCGTTTCACCTCCGCCGTGTCTACCTGCGCACCTCCGAGGGGGCGATTGCGGCCAAGCTCCATGAGCTGCTCGCCGCCTACCCCGATCTCCTGCTCGGCTCCTACCCCACCGTGAGCGACCCCGCCTACGACGTCCTCGTCACCCTGGAGTCCAAGGACGCCGCCTGCGTCGAGGAGGCGCTCAAGAGCCTGCTCGCCCTGCTCCCGCCGCAGGCGGTCCTGCGCTGGGAGTAGCCGGCCCTAGGCCCGCCAGGCCTCCGAGATCACGACGAGCAGCATCCCGGCCAGGATCAGCCCGACGCCCACGAGGATGCGCCCCGAGAGGCGCTCGAACTTCCGGAGGAACAGGGCGGTCATGCCGACCACGAACGCCGGGTGGCTGTACACGAACGGGGCCACGACCACGACCTGTCCCGCGTGCAGGCCCGAGTACAGGAACAGGTACGAGAGCCCGGCCGTGATGCCGGAGGCGAAGAAGTAGGGGTTGCGGAACGGGAGGGTGCCGGGGCGGAAGAGGAGGGCCGCGGCCAGCATGACCAGGGACGACGTCGTGGCGACCACGGTCGCGCCGGCGAGGGGGTAGGCGAACCGGAGCAGGCCGAAGCGGCCGAGGGCGTCCCGTCCCGAGAACAGGAGGGCGGCCACCAGCGAGTAGAGGATGCCGCCACCCCGCCACTGGCCCTGCTCCTTCATCCACGACAGCAGGGCCACGCCGGTGATGATGAAGGGGATGGCCACGAGGACGTAGCCGGTGGGGCGCTCGCCCAGGAAGGCGACCGCGGCCAGCGTGGAGAACAGGGGCGAGGTGCCGAGCATGGCCGTGCTGCGTGAGACCCCCACGAGCGATACCCCCCGGTAATGCGAGGCCCGCGCCAGGGAGGGGACGAAGATCCCGATGGTCACGAAGACCAGCCACGGCATCGAGGCGAAAGCGGTGGCCGGGACGAGGAAGAGGCTGAGGGCCCACAGGAAGGCGGCGTTGACCGCGAGGTTGACCACGGTGCCCGTGAAGGGGGTGTTGGTGACCTCCAGACCCCGGCGCATCAGGACATGGGAGGCGGCCAGGCACAGGGCGGTGAGGAGCCCGAACAGGACCGCGAGCATCGGTTACCGCCCCCGGGCACCCCACACGAGCCGGCGGAGCGGGTCCACGCTTGCCGCTGGGGCGCCCAGGAGCATGAGCACCTCGGGGCCGCGCTGCTCAACCAGGGCCAGGCCCTGGGGGAGACGCCAGGTCCGCTGGGGGGCGGGACCCGGCTGGGGGGCGGGACCCGAAAGCTCCACGGCGCCCGGGCGGAGCGGCGGGAGCAGGGGGCCGGCGGCCGTCACGAACCGGCCGGCCGTCCCTTCGTTCTCCCAAACGGTCAGCCAGATCAGGAGACTCTCTGCGGAGCCCTGCTCGAGGAGGGCGACTCGGTCGCCGCGCAGCCCCGTGACGAGCCGTCGGGCCTCCGGCTCGGGATGCGCCAGGCGGAGCACCTGGAGGAGATGGAAGGCGCCGACCATGTCCTCGTGCACGCGCGACCACCCGGCGCCGAGCAGCCCGCTGACCTCCGGGAGCACGATGGGCTCGGGGGCTACCCCCTGACGGTACTGCTCGGGATCGAGGATCTGGGCGGTGGCGCGCGGGGGATCGCGGTAGAGCCGCATGAGCGCGGACCAGGGCTCCTGCCTCCGCAGGGTCTGGATGAACTCGGCGCCGGCCACATAGGGGAAAAACAGGCGCGCCCGGAAAAACGGCGGGCCGGCGCGCAGCACCGGGGTCATGCTGCTGAGGAGCGTCTGTTCGAGGATGGGGCCAAGCGCGGGGAGTTGGGCCAGGTCCGCCCCGCGGGCAGCCAGCGCGCCCTCGAGCATCAGCACCATGGCCTCTCCCTCGAGCAGCGACTCGCGCGCCAGGGCCAGGTCGCGCCGCCCGGGCATGGGGGCCAGGAACTGGCGGAGGTTGAGCTGCTGGTCCTGCAGGGCGTGGGCCAGCTCGTGGCGGAGCGCGGCCTCCATCTGGTCATTGGTCAGCCAGTCACCCAGGACGACCTCGCGCCGGTGGGGGTCGTAGTAGGCCGCGACCTGCTCCCGGAGGAGGTCGAAGACGAAGGCCCGGAGGTCGAATCCGGCGGGGAGCAGTCCCATCGCGGCCAGCATCTTCTGCTCGGCCCGTGCTTGGTCCGGTGGGAACTGCCGGTCGAGCAGTTCGCGCAGGTGCTGGTCCACCGCGGCCCGGTCCTGCACCAGGACCCGCACGGGCGCCTGAAGCGAGACGCCCCGGCGCGCGGCCAGCTCCTGGAAGAGCTGGAAGGTATGCGGGAGACCCGGTGGGGAGGGAACGGGCGCGGGGGCGGGCTGGGCTCCCGCGGGGCGAAGCCCGCTCTGGGGTCCACAGAGGCTGGCGAGGAGGCCCAGGAGCAGGCCGAAAAGCCCCAGCCGTCGCCGCAACCCCGCCGGCCCGATCAGGGCGCGTCCGAATCGCTCCCCCCCCATGGTCGCGGTATCATAACAGACCTTCCGCTCACGGCTCCACGGGATTCCCATCTCTTCTGCTGCCAGCCTGTCAGTGACAGCGTGGCAGCAGTGTGACCTGCCCTTCCGGACCTCGCGGACGACCTGCTCGGCTAACCTCCGGGAACCCCTTGGAGAGCGTGACGCGGCTCGCGCATGGCACGGCTTCTGCTGATCAGGCTGTGCCCGCGGCGGGAATCGAAGGCGGGCGGGAGGTTGACGGTGAAGACCACCTCGCATGAGTCGCTGCTCAACCGAACGCTCAAGAAGGTCGAGGTGGAGGAGTGGAGGCTGCGCGAGCGGCTGCTCCGCCAGGCCCTGCGCGGGAGCGCCAGGGCCCGCGCCCTGCTGCGCCAGCGCTACCGGATCCGGACCTGGATCTTCCGGGGGCAGGTGGTGGTGTAGAGCGGCTCGCCCAGCGTCCACGCGCCCCGGCACCCTGCCGACCTGGCCGCCCCGGCCGGCCTCGGCTTGACAGCAGCGACCTCTCCGAATACCCTCTCCGCCAACGTCGTTGGGCCTGGCCCATCGTCCTTTTCGGGAAACCGGTTCGAGACCTTGGAGGGGGGTCTGGCACGAGGCCCTCGTGCTGGCCGATCTCGTCGTGAGGAGGGAGACCATGTGGACGTGGATGATCTTCGCGGTAGCGGTCCTGGCGCTCTGGGCGCCACGGACTTGAGATCGATCCAGTATTCGGGGAGCGGCTCCAACTTCGCGGTCGGCCAGAGCCCGTCTCCCAGCGCCCCGTGGCCGAGATTCAACGTCAAGAGCTACACCCGCGCGATCAACTACGACACCATCTCGCTGCGGGACGAGCTGGTCCGCACGCAGGGAGAGCATCCGCCCCGTGGTGGGGGCGGGCAGCCCGTCGTGGGCGAGCAGCGCCAGATCCTCCTGGTGAGCGGCGCCCATGCCTGGAACCAGATCGGAGCCACCACCACGCCGGTCCCGCTGGCCGCAGCCGAGCGCCTGCTCCAGCTCTGGACCACCCCGCATGGCGTGATCAGGGCGGCCATCGCGAACCACGCCGCCGTCCGGTCGACGACAGAGGGGGGCAGGAGGACGACCACCCTCTCGTTCGCGGTCCCTGGCAGGTTCAAGGTCAATGCCCTCATCAATGATCGACACCTGGTCGAGAAGGTCGAATCCTGGGTCGCCAATCCCGTGCTCGGGGACATGCTGATCGAGACGACCTACTCGGACTATCAGGAGTTCGGCCGCGTGAGATTCCCCGCGAAGATCCGTCAGACGACGGGCGGCTTCCCCTCGCTCGACCTCACGGTGAGCGAAGTCCGGCCCAACGTGCCGGTCGAGATCCAGGTGCCCGACAACGTCCGCCGGGCGGCAGTCCGGGCGACTGCTCAGGAGGTGGCCGACGGGGTCTGGTACCTGACCGGCGGTTCGCATCACAGCGTGGCGGTGGAGATGCGGGATTACGTGGTGGTCGTCGAGGGGCCGCAGGACGACGAACGGGCCGCGGCGGTGATCGCGGAAGTGAAGAGGGCCGTCCCGAACAAGCCGATCAGGTACGTGGTCAACACGCACCACCATTTTGACCACGCGGGCGGGATCCGCGCGTTCGCGGCCGAAGGCGCCACCATCATCACGCATGAGATCAACCGGCCGTTCTTCGAGCGGGCCTTTGCCGCCCCACGCACCGTGAGTCCCGACAGGCTCGCGCGGTCGGGCAGGAAGGCGACGTTCGAAACCCTGAACGACAGGCTGGTCCTGACCGATGGGACACGGGCCGTGGAGATTCACCACGTCAGGGGGAACATCCACAACGATGGGCTCATCATGGCGTACCTCCCCAGGGAGAGGCTGCTGATCGAAGCCGACGCGTACTCGCCCGCGCCGCCGAACACCCCGCCGCCGGCCAGGCCCAATCCGTTCAGCGTGAACCTGTACGAGAACATCGAACGGCTGAATCTGGCGGTCGACCGGATCCTCCCCATCCACGGGCGGATGGTGCCGCTCGCCGAGCTGCGGAGGGCGATCGGCAGGACTCCGTAACAGACAGAGGGGACGGGCCGTGCCGAGCATCTATCTGGAGCCCACGGAAGAGAACCGTCAGATCGCGGAGGCCATCAAGGCCGCTGCGCCGGCCTGCGACATCCGGGTGCAGGAGAAGGTGATCGCCATCTTCACCCGGTCGGAGGGCCCGCTCCGGATCGTCCGCCGGAAGGTGGAGGAGAGCCTGGGGCGCGCGCTCACCGCCGAGGTCTGGAAGGGGCTGTTCGCGCGGCATACCGGCGAGGTGGCCTCGCTGAACGACCGGGAGGTCCTCCTGGAGGACCAGTACTACAGCCCGGGCTGATAGGGGCAGTCCCCCGCGGCGCGGGGGGAGGCGGCACGGCGGATGACGGCGTCAGCCGGGGCGCCTGGCCGGCGAGGAGGCGATCAGTCCCCGAGCAAGACCAGGACGCCCGTGTACTGGTGCAGCAGCGTCTGCCCGCCGGTGGGCGCGATCTCCGCGTAGGTGAAGAACCCGATCAGCGGCAGGCTCCGGAAGTACAGGTTGATGTACGCGCTGTCGATGTCCGGCAGCCGGTAGAGCGAGCTGCCGCGCCCGCAGCAATTGAAATCGCAGCAATTGAAATAGAGCCCCACCCGCGGGACCCCCTCCCCCAGGCGCGCGCGCAGCCCCTCCAGGGTCCGCCGGAGGTCCTCGCGGGCGCGCGTGGGCTCGCGCAACGTGAAGGTCACGGGGTGCCCCTCGTGCACCTCCTCGCCCAGGGCGAGCGCGCCCTGCCGGGGATCCAGGCCCACGAGGTTCCGGACCACGAACTCCCCCGCCTCGAAGGCCGGCCGCCTGGGGTCGGCGGGGAGCCCGATGAAGACCGAGCTGGCGAGGCGCTGCAGGTCGCGCAGGAGGGCCGGGCCCACGGCCTCGGCCAGGGCCTCGAAGGCGGGCCGGCCGTCCAGCTCCAGGATGGTGTTCCCGCGGGCCCGGGTCACCACCCGCGGGCGCCCGATCGGCTGGCACCCCTGGGTGATCCCCACGGCGTAGGAGAAGCCTCCGGACAGCAGGACCCCGACGGCGGCATTGGAGTCCACGAGATCGCCGCACATCTGGAAGGTCTGCCCGAGGGTCCCATCCTCCGAGGCGCCCCCGCCCGCGATCGCGATCGCGCCCAGCTCCTCGTGGATCCCCCCGAACAGGGCCTGGGCCTCCAGGGCGAAGGTGTCCGGGAACAGCAGGAGCAGCGAGGTGCCTCGCATCGCGTCCTTGAGGCTCCGGCCGATCTGGCGCCCGACCTCGGCGTTGCGCGCGCGCAGCCCCCGCATGAAGAAGGGGACCGCGGTGATGGTGTCCGAGGCCAGGGCCATCACCGCCACGCCGGGCTGGCGCTCCACCTCCGCGTCGGCCGTCACGATGCCGAAGCTGCTGCAGCCGACCACGTGGGTGGCGCCGGTGGTCGCGCGCACCTGCGCCAGGAGCGAGCCGTACCCCATCCGGTGATCCGCCGTGGCGAACACGAGGGCGAGGTCGGCCCGCGCCACGCCGGCCTGCTCCATGGCCCGGGCGCTGGCCTCGCGGGCCGCCGCTTCGGTGGCGGGCGCGGTGGAGGCCCCGACGCCGGCGCGCGTCATCACCGC
This sequence comes from Deltaproteobacteria bacterium, assembly GCA_016183025.1. Lineage (GTDB taxonomy): Bacteria > Desulfobacterota > JACPFL01 > JACPFL01 > JACPFL01 > JACPFL01. The sequence continues at coordinate 36,535 of JACPFL010000037.1, forward strand.
TCCACGACCGCCTTGGCCCGCCTCGGGTGCGTGACCGCGTGACCCCCGCAGACCAGCCGCGCCATCTGCCGTTCCTCCGCTTCCCTCGCCGCAGGACGCCATTATACCCGCCCGCCGGCACCGACGAAACCGAATGGCCGGGGGGGAGGGCAATCAGGTATACTCACCTGCAGAGCGCGTGGCCTGTCGTGCCGCGGGGGCCGCTGCGACAGGCCGGGAGGGATCGCATGACGAGGCGGAGGTGGGTGACGGTTCTGGGCCTGCTGCTCGTCGCCATGGGTCAGGGCGCGGCGGCCGACCAGCCTGCGCCCGCCCGCATCCCGGCCGAGGCGGCCCAGGCGTTAAAGCTCCTGCAGCCGGCAACCCCGGTGCAGGCCCCGGACTTCGTCCTGCGCGACCTGGAAGGGCGACGCGTCCGGCTCAGCGACCACCGCGGCCAGGTGGTGATGCTGGCCTTCTTCGGCACGGCCTGACCGGCCTGCCGGAGGGAGTTTCCCTCCCGCGAGCAGGCCTACCAGGCGTGGAAGGGACACGGGCTGGTCGTCCTCGCCGTGAATTTCAAGCAACCGGGACGGGAGGTGGCCAACTACCGAGATGCGCTCTGGCTCTCGTTACCGGTGCTGCTGGACCAGGATGGGAGCGTGACCGCGGCGTACAAGGCCTGGGGTCACCCGATGACGTTCCTCCTCGTGCGGCAGGGCGAGGTGGTTGGCCAGCTGGTGGGCGCGCGGGAGTGGACCGCGGAGCCGGCCCGGCGGCTGTTGGAGGCGTTGCTGGCCCCGGCGCCCGAGCGGAGCGGCTCCGGGGACGGAGCCAAGGACCCCCCGCTGCACAAGGGAGCGATTCATGACTGAGCCGGGACCGGACAACGAGCAGAAGGAGCAGAAGGAGATCGGGTTCTCGGGGCTCTTCGGGTGCGGGCTCTGCGGCGCGCTCTACGAGATGCAGAATGCGCCGGCGGACGAGCTGGTCTGCGTCTCCTGTGACCTCCCCCTGGAGCATATCTCCCACCAGGGTGTGGGCACCGAGCCCCTCCAGATCAAGGGCCGCCGCTAGCCACGCGCGGCGTCCCGCTCCACTGCGGTCCCATCCCGACGGACGACGAGCCACCGCCCCCTCCAGGGGACCTGCCGGCTCAGATACCCGTGGAGCCAGAGCGGGATCCGGAGCAGGTCGAGCACGGGCGCCAGCCAGAGCCACCGGCCGACCTGGGGGTCGCGCGTGAACCAGCGGTTGACGGCCCACCCGGAGGCCATCCGGGCCAGGACCACCACCCCGACCAGCGTCACCCCCACGCGCCGCGGCCCGAGCAGCACGAGGAGCCCGGCGCAGGGAAGCCCCGCCTCGGCGATGATCCCCAGGGCGTACAGCCGCGGCAGGTAGCAGCGGATCGTGACGAGCCAGCGGTGCAGGTGCCGCCACCAGTGCCCGAACGTGTCGTGGTGGTGGATGATGGGGACTGGCTCGGGGATGAGGGCCACGACGTAGCCGGCCCGCGCTACGGCCCGCCCGAGGGAGGCATCGAGCCCCACCCGGTTGGCCAGGGGCTCGAGCCCCCCGATCGCCTGGAGCGCCGCCCGGCGGAGCACCATCGTCGCGCCGATCCCCACGTCTCGCCGGCCCAGCGCGAAGCGTGACACCACCCCGGTCATGCTCTCGTTCACGGCGAGTGCCATGAGCGCGGCCACCCAATTGCGGGGCTCGCGGTAGGCCGGGCAGCCGAAGCTGAGCCCGACCTTGGGGTCGGCCAGCGGGCGGACCAGGACGGTGAGGAGGTCCGGGGAGGCCCGCACGTCGGAGTCGCTGAGCGCCAGGGCTTCGTAGCGGCTCGCTTCCACACCGGC